>JAFAXS010000142.1 GCA_019240755.1 Vulcanimicrobiota bacterium | reverse complement strand
CAGCAACAAAAGTTCCGGCTTATAACGGTGAACTCCGACGCACACAAGTGCGGGACAATACCGTGGGAAGTCCACGCGAGAGTGATCTGCGTGTGACCCCGTAACGACTGATTCGTTTTTCCAAAAACGATGAGATGACGACAGCTGCTCGAGCGATCGAGTAAATTTTATCTGCGTCATCACACGCCGGCCCTTACCTCACAAACGTGAGAAAGGTGAAGATATAGTCTGCGCCATTAGGAATAATGGAATGACGCGCGATGTCGGATCGTCGCATCCTGGGGCTGTAGTAGGTCCCAAGGGTTGGGCTGTTCGCCCATTAAAGCGGTACGCGATCTGGGTTCAGAACGTCGTGAGACAGTTCGGTCCCTATCCGCTGTGGGCGTAGGAGATTTGAGGAGATTGGACCCTAGTACGAGAGGACCGGGTCGAACGAACCGCTGGTCAACCGGTTGTTCCGCCAGGAGCATAGCCGGGTAGCTATGTTCGGATCAGATAAACGCTGAAAGCATATAAGCGTGAAACTGACTCCAAGATGAGATCTCAATCCCGTAAGGGTGAAGAGTCGTGGTAGACTACCACGTTGATAGGCCGGAGGTGGAAGCGCTGCAAGGCGTGGAGCTGACCGGTACTAATCGCTCGGAAATTTTACTAACGAACTGTGTCGTCGCAGTGACACCGGAAGTTCTTCTCTGTACAGCTTTTACAGTTTCCGCGCGCGATCGGCTTTGAGCTGCGGCTCGCCATCGCGCGTGGGATCCAAGGTGCAAAGTTTCTGGCGCCCATGGCGGCGGGGCCCCACCCGTTCCCATCCCGAACACGGCAGTTAAGCCCGCCAGCGCCGATGATAGTCGGGCTGCAAGGCCCCTCGAAAGTAGGACGGTGCCAGATTATTCAAGGGGAAGCCCGTCGCAAAGAAAGCGGCGGGCTTCTTTGCATACGAAACAGACCGACCCCGGACATAGGAGGTTATAAGAATGAAGACCTATGGTGTCTCGCGTTCGACGGGTGCGCCGCTGGCCACAGTTTGGCCGCTTTGGTCCGACCCGAACAACTGGAGCCGTTGGAACTCGGGAATTCACGACGTCACCTTTCACGACGTGCACGGGGGCCGTGGCCTTAGCCTGTACATGGCGGGCAGTAAGATTGCGCAGGGCGTGTCGATGGCCGGTCCTCTCGCCTTTCTCTTTGAACCGATGATGCGCAATAAGATGGCGAAGCATTTCGCCCCGGTGCTCGACGATGTGGCGCGCGCCGCAGAATCGTCGGAACAGGGGATGGCATGAGCGATCTTCCAGATTTCAAGTTCGATTTAGAAGAGGCAAAAGGATGGAGCGGCGCGGCCGGTTCGGCGCGCCAGCATACGGTCGACGAGTTTCCGGTTTCCACCAGCTTCGCAGCGGTGTCGATGCGCCTGCAGCCCGGAGCGCTGCGGGAACTTCACTGGCACGCGATTGCGGCGGAGTGGGCCTATGTGATCGCCGGGCGCTGCAGAGTCACGGTGATTGCGCCATCCGGTGATGCGGAGATTTCCGACTTTGGACCCGGCGACGTATGGTACTTTCCGAAGGGACACGGGCACTCGATTCAGGGCCTGGGGCCAGGCGAATGCCATTTTCTGCTGATCTTCGACGACGGACGGTTCTCGGAATTCGGCACCTTCAGCATCACTGACTGGATGGCGCACACGCCGCCCGACGTGTTGGCTGCGAATCTCAATCTCCCGCCCCAAGCGCTCGCGAAGCTACCGAAAAAAGAAGTCTATATCGTGCAAGGCGAGCTTCCGCCGCCGGCACCGCCCGGCGCGTTGAATCGTGCACTTCAACCGAGCCAGCGCAATCACAAGTTCCGTCTGGGCGCCGCGCCGCTGATGAGCTTCGCCGGAGGAACGGAGCGGCTCGTCTCGCGGCAGCAGTTTCCGATTTCGTCGACGATCACGGGTGTGCTGCTGACCCTCGAGCCGGGTGGATTGCGCGAACTGCACTGGCATCCCAACGCCGACGAGTGGCAATACTACATCAGCGGCCGTTCGGAGATCGGCATCTTCGGGGCGAACGGCAAGTATCGGCAAGACGAGTTCGGTCCCGGGCAAGTTGCATTCATCAACCGCGGCTTCGGCCACTACATTCGCCAAATCGGAAGCGAGGAAACGCAGATTCTCGTGGCGTTCAACAGTCCTGATTACCAGGAGATCTCGATCTCGAGCTGGCTCGCGTCAAATCCGCCCCAACTGCTCGCCGACAACTTTGGCCTCGATCCAACCGTTATCGGGGGGTTGCCCCAGGCGGGCCGCTTCATCGTCGCGACGTAAGGGTTACGACCGCCGGGCTTCCACGATGTCGCAAATTCCGCCGACGTTGATGCTTCGTTCGAAGCGAAGGCCGGCGGACGCGAGGAGCGCCCTGAACTGCCCCTCGGTGCGTTCTCGGCCTCCCGGGGTCATTGCCAACATCGTCATATCCACGAGGTAGCCCATCGGTTCCGCTACGTTCGGCTGGTCGGAGAGCACGCGGTCGATGATCAATAGACGCGAATCGTTTCCCATGGAACGATTGCAGTTTGTCAATATCGTGAACGACCGGTCATCATCCCAGTCGTGAATGATGTGTTTAAGGAGATACAAATCCGCACCGGACGGCACCGACTCGAAAAAGCTGCCGGGGACAACTTCGCAGCGCGCCTCGACGCCGGCGTCGCGTAGCACGGTAGGGGCGAGTTCCACGACATGCGGGAGATCCATCAAGATGCCCCTCGCTGTGGGCTGCCGCCGCAGAATCGCCGCTAGCAGAGCTCCGTTCCCACCGCCCACGTCGACGATGCTATGAAACGGCGTAAAGTCGTACGCCTCGAGCACACGGGCAATTTCCGTCGCGGTCAGTCCGGTCATGGCTTCATCGTGGATCGCTGAAACCTCGGGATTTTGCCTCCAGTAGTCGAAGTTTGACACGCCCCAGACGTGCTCGAACGATGACTCGCCGGACCGAACGCTGTGACTGAGTTGTTCGAACGCGCGCCAGGCCCAGGGTCCCGCCAGAAACCGCACCGTCGCACGCAATGACCGCGGGGAGTCGCTTCGCAACAGCTGACCCGTTGCGGTCAGGCCAAAACGCCCGGCTTCGAGTCTAAGTATCCCGAAGGCGGCTAGCGCTTGGGCGAGACGCGCCAACGCGTCCGGATGAAGCCCAAGGGTTGCGGCGAGCTCCGGCGCGGTCAGGGGCCCTGCAGCAAGGTAATCGGCAATCCCGAGGTCGGCGGCAACGTAAAGAGTTTGAGAAGTGACAAAGGCAAAAGCCATGCGCAGTATGGCGGCGGAGTCTTCTGACGCTGCGTCGTGATTGGGCATTGTGACCTCCTGACGATGCGTAGCGCGCTGGCGGGCGCGCTTACGGAAGCGCGACCGATTCGAACTGTGCGCGAAACTCTTGCGGTGTAAGCTTCGTTTGCGCGGCCAGCCTTTCGAGCTTGCCCGCGCTTGAGAAATCGGCCGGGTCCAAGTACACCATATAGTCGCGCGCGACGTGATAGGCTTCGGTAGTCAGGTCCACCTGTCGTGTCCGAATCCGCCCGGTTTTTGGATCCAGCAGCTCGTCAAGCAGAACCGGGCGCACGCGCCCACCTTCCAGCGCAACGAGCGCGCCGCTCCCGCCTGCAGTGAGATAACGGACGGCGCCAAAGCCAAGCGTGCGGGTATAATCGACGTCGAACGCCACGGGTTTGGCGCAGCGCAACTCGTAGCCGATGTCCTTTGCGTGCACCACCGATTCCAGGCCGACCTCGGCCAACCGCGCCCGCACGGCATCCCGCAAGATCATCCCTAACGGAACGTCCGCGAGTGCCACGTTCCCGAACGCGTCACGCGCGACGTCCGCGCCGGTTAAACTTTCCTCTCCGATTCGTTCGGCCACTCCCTCCGCGATCACGGCGACGCCGTGCAGGCGCCCGAGCGAACGGCGCTTGACGATGGCGCCCACGATCGTGTTTGCAACCGATTCGAGCGTCGCATGATCGGGAAATTCTTCCGGCAGGACGGCGAGCGTCGATCCGGCGGCCTTGCACATGCCGAGCGCCAGCGAACCGGATTTGCGCCCCATCGCGACAACCAGATACCAGCGGCGAGTGGTGCGGGCATCCTCCATGAGGCTTTCCAGAATGCCGGCGCCGACCGAACGCGCGGTCTCGAAACCGAACGTCGGCGCGTTGTCCGGCAGCGGTAAATCGTTGTCGATCGTCTTCGGCACGCTCGCAACGCCGATCCGCCCACGCGTGCGCTCCGCGATCTTCGCGGCGCCGTAGGTCGTGTCGTCACCGCCGATGCAGACCAGATAACGGATACCCAATGCAAGCAGTGATTCGATCGTGCGTTCGAGCGTAGCGCCGTCCTTCGCCGGATTCGTGCGAGAGGTGCGTAAGATCGAGCCGCCGCTCGTGTGAATGCGCGAGACGTCGTCGAACCCAAGCTCGATCGTCGCCGGATTTCGTCCGGCAGCCAAGTCACGATAGCCGTCGTAGATCCCGAGCACACGCAGACCGCAGGCGAACGCTTCGATCGCAGCCGACGCGATCACGCCGTTGATTCCCGGTGCGGGGCCGCCCCCGACGAGAATGGCGAGCGCGTCAGCCACGGATCGGCCGCACGCGATAGATCAGCCCGGCTTGGTCATCGGCGATAAAGAGCGAGCCCTCCGCTCCGACCGCGATGCCCGTCGGGCGGCCGATGCGCGTGGTGCAACCGCTCTGAAACCCAGTCGCGAAATCCGTCCACTGCGTTATGGGATTCGACCAGTTGACCGCTCTCGCCGGACGGTCTCCATGCATGCCGATGAAGACCACGCGTGGCGGCTGGGCATGGCACCCGTTTTGCATATGCCAACTGCCGTGGGCGGCGGCAAATATACCGCC
This sequence comes from Vulcanimicrobiota bacterium, assembly GCA_019240755.1. Classification (GTDB taxonomy): domain Bacteria; phylum Vulcanimicrobiota; class Vulcanimicrobiia; order Vulcanimicrobiales; family Vulcanimicrobiaceae; genus Cybelea. The sequence continues at coordinate 22,419 of JAFAXS010000142.1, read as the reverse complement.
GCGATAGCCGAGCGGAAACGCATGGGCTCCGCGCTGATGCAGCGGATAGAACGCCGCGCCGATGATCGTCGAATATGCGGGCAGTACGACGAGCGGGATCACGGTCGTCGAGCAGTCGGCGCTCGCAACGTACGCGCGGCGATTCTCCTCGCAGTATGGCCAACCGTAGTCCGCAATGCCGGGGTGCGCCGAAAGATCGTCAAGGAACTCGTACGGATGGCCGGACGGCAGATCGTCTTGTCCGGCATCGCCGACCCAGACGGAACCGGTGTCGGCATTGACCGCCAGCGCGATCGCGTTACGAATCCGTTTCGCCCGTTGCGTGAGGTGCGATCCGTCCGGGCTCGCGACGGAAACGGCGGCCCGCGTCGGGTCTACCTCGGCGCAGGGCGCGCTGCCGCCGGACATTCGCGCGTTGCACGACGATCCTGCAGCGACGTACAGGCGACCGTTGGAGTAGACGACGCTCGTCGTGTGGTGAACGTCACCGTCCGTCCCCGGTGCAACGGAGCCGGTTCGAACATCCGCGATGCGGCGCACCGCCGTGGCTCTCTTCTCGCCGGCGTACGGAATCATCCACACGTGGTGTTCCGTGCCTACGTAAATGCTGCGCCGGTCGGCTGCGAATGCAACGCCCGCCGCGAGCTCGTCATCGAAGCTCGCGAAGACTTGCGGAGGTTCGACGCGGCCTTCGGCATTCGCTACGATCTGTACGTCGGATCCGGCGGTTCCAACGAGCAGGTCACCGTTGGGAAGCGCTGCCAGCTCGCGAGCGCCGCTCACTTCCGCGATCGCTTCGAGGGTGAAGCCGTGTGGTACGTGGAGTCCGGTCGCGGGATGCGGCATCAGGGCCAGCAGCCACACGAGAGCAAACGCGGCGCGCATGGGCGTTTTTTTGCCGCATGCACGCCGTTACCCGGCCTGGCTAGGTCAGAAAGTTATGCGGGAGGAGGCCCGGACTGCTGGTCCGGGGGCGGAGCCTGCGGATACTGCTGGTTCTGCGGATACTGCTGTTCCGGCCCATATTGCTGCCGGTTCCCGCCCTGCTGCATGTCGCCTCGTTGCTGCATCATATGCGCGCGCCGCTGACGCCGCAGCTCCCGCAGCTGATTGCGTTGATCGGGCGACAGCATGCCCATGAGCTGGCGATGCAGCTCCCGGCCCGCCGCGCGATCCGGCGAGCTTCCTTGCGGATGGTTTTGCGAATACTCATGGATGAGCGACTGCATACGCTGCTGCTGGTCCGAGGAGAGATTCAGCCCGCGTATGCGGCGGTTCCAACGCTGCTGCAGCCTTCCTTCGTTGGGCATCGTTCGCTCGTGTCGCTGCTGTCGCGGGTACTGCTGTTGCTGCTGAGATTGCTGCTGCTGCTCCGGGTATTGCTGCGCCGAGGCGCCGAGCGGCAGCGCGAATGCGATCGCCAGCGCACCGATCGCTAGGGTCTTGGTGTTCATGGCTTCGATCTTAGCCCGGCTCTCCGGGCGGTGCCTGAACGGCCGATTAGGACGAAGCAAGCGGGCGAATCGCCGCTGCATTCACAGCGGCGGAGACGTGGCCCTCGAAACGCTTAAAGTTGTTGAAGAAGAGTTGTGCAAGCTTGCGTGCCTGCTCGTCGTATGCCGCCGTATCGCTCCAGGCGTTTCGCGGATTGAGCACGTCGGCCGGTACCTCGGGAACGCAACGCGGAACGCTCAAGCCGAAGAACGGTTCCGGCTCAAACTCTCCCGAAATGCGGTCTTCGATCGCGGCGTTCACCATGGCGCGGGTGTGGGCGATTGCCATGCGGTGTCCGACTCCGTACGGGCCCCCGGTCCAGCCGGTGTTGACCAACCAGCACTGGACGTCGTGCTCGTCGATCTTCCTGCCCAACAGCGCGGCGTACACCGTCGGATGGTGCACCATGAATGGTGCGCCGAAACAGGTCGAAAACGTCGCTTGTGGCTCGCTGATGCCGCGTTCCGTACCGGCGACTTTTGCGGTGTACCCCGAGAGAAAGTGATACATCGCCTGTTCGCGCGAGAGTTTTGCGATCGGGGGCAGCACGCCGAACGCGTCGGCGGTCAGCATGACGATCGTAGTCGGGTGACCCGCCTGACTCGACGGAACGATGTTGGGGATGTAGTTCAAGGGATACGCCGCGCGAGTGTTCTCCGTCTTCGCGTCGGAATCAACGTCCAGCGCGCGCGTGTGCTCGTCGTACGTCACGTTCTCGAGCACCGTCGCGAAGCGATGGGTCGCTGCCCAGATCTCGGGCTCCGCCTTCGGCGAGAGCCGGATCACCTTCGCGTAACATCCGCCTTCAAAGTTGAAGACGCCATCGGCCGACCAGCCATGCTCGTCATCGCCGATGAGCGGCCGGCGAGAGTCCGAAGAGAGCGTCGTCTTGCCGGTGCCCGAAAGTCCGAATAGCACGGCGACGTCGCCGATCTTTCCAACGTTGGCGGAGCAGTGCATGGGAAGCGTCTCGCGCAGAGGCAGCAGATAGTTCATCACGGTGAAGACGGATTTTTTGATCTCCCCGGCATAGCGCGTGCCACCGATCAAGATAATCCGACGCGCGAGGTTGACCAGAATGAACGTAGACGACCGCGTGCCGTCGCGTTCCGGGTCGGCCTGAAAGAGAGCGGCGTCCACCACGGTGAATTCCGGCGTAAAGGCCGCGTCGACGCGTTCCGGCGTAATGAAGAGGTGGCGCGCGAAGAGATTATGCCATGCAAGCTCGGTATAGACGCGCAGCGGAACGCGATAGCGCTCGTCGGCGCCTACGTAGCAGTCCAGCGCGTAGACTTCGCGCTCCGAGAGGTACGCCGCGACACGGTCCCACAGCGCATCGAAGCGGTCTTCGCCGATGGCTTGATTGGTGTCGCCCCAGTCGATGTGCGCCTCGCTCGAGGGCTCGCGGACGAAGAACTTATCCTTCGGCGAACGTCCCGTGTGCGGGCGCGTGTCGACGATCAGCTGCCCGTCGATCCCCAGCGCTCCTTCGCCGCGCGCGATAGCATGCTCGATCAGCTGCGACGCCGAGAGGTTCTCCCACAGCTTGACGACTTTGAGCTTCTCTGGAATCGAAAGAATGACGAACCCTCCTTGAACTGCGACGAACAGAGCGTTGTTTTCCGCACCCAACGAGCCTGCCTGCAGGCGCACGCTTTAGAGAATCCAATGCAACTTCATGCGATGGATGCTGCTCTTCTCGGCGCTGCTGGCCGTCATGCTCGGAGGCTCCGCTCCGGCGAGTGCAGTGCTGCCGTTCCATTTCGGACTCTTCGCAGCAGGTCCCCTCGATGCCATCTCCGACGTCGCCGGCGTACGCGTTAGCCATCTGACAAAAGTCGAAGGAGCGGACATCCGCACCGGGGCCACTGCCGTCTTACCCAACGCGGACCCGTGGGATCACAAGGTCTCGGCCGCCTTCTTCGCGTTCAACGGCAACGGTGAGATGACGGGCACGCATTGGATTAGCGAGTCGGGTTATCTTGAAGAGCCGATCGTTTTGACCGACACGCTCGACGTGGGACGCGCCGTAGACGGCGTGGTGAGCTGGGTCATTTCCCGCCATCCGGCGGTAGGACGGGGCGACGACGTGCCGCTGCCGGTCGTGGCAGAGTGCGACGACGCGTCGCTCAACGACATCCAGGCGCGTGCCGTGAGCGCGCAGGACGTCGTGCATCTGTTGGATTCCGCAGCGCCAGGACAGTTCTTGCGCGGCAGCGTGGGCGCCGGAACCGGAATGAACGCATTTGGATTTCGCGCGGGCATCGGTTCTGCGTCGCGTCAGCTTTCGAGCGAACTGGGCGCCTATCGCGTCGGGGTGCTCGTCAACGACAACACCGGCAGCAGCCGGCGACAGTTGACCATTCTCGGCGTACCGGTCGGAGAGCGTCTGCGCAACGAGTACCGCTCGGTGTCCCATCGACGGGCGGCGATGCGGGGACGCCTGGCGGAAGGCAGTATCATCATCGTCGTGGCAACGGATGCCCCGCTCGACAGCCGGCAACTGCGAGCGCTGGCGTTACGCGCTTCCATGGGGATGGCGCGAACCGGCCTCACGTCGTCGCTGGGCAGCGGCGACCTCATCCTGGCGTTTTCGACGACGCACGTTTTCGAACGCGTCGCGAACTTTACCGTTACCGCGCCGCGGCAGCCGATTCTCGAAGACGACGATGCGCTCGACGCGCTCTTCACGGCAACGGCTGAAGCGACGCAGGCGGCGATCTACGATGCATTGTTCGAGGCAACGACGATGACGGGACGAAACGGAACGACGGTGTACGCGTTGCCGCGCGATCGCGTGTTGGCGATGCTCGCCGCCGCCGGGGCGATCCAGCGTTGAGCTCGTTCGTTCACCTGCACGTCCATTCGGAGTATTCGCTGCTGGACGGTGCGTGCAGAATCGATCGTCTCTGCCGCGCGGTAGCCGAGACCGGCTCACCGGCCGTCGCGCTGACCGATCACGGCGTGATGTACGGCGCGATGGAGTTTTACTATGCGGCTCGCAACGTCGGCCTGACGCCGATCCTGGGCTGCGAGGCGTACGTCGCGCCGAGAGGCAGACTCGATCGTTCGGCGCGGGAAGAGGCCCACGTGACCCTGCTCGCGGCCGACCTCGTGGGTTACCGCAACCTCGTTGCCTTGGTTTCGAAAGGTTTTCTCGAAGGCTACTACTATAAGCCGCGCATTGATTTGGAGCTGCTGGCGCACCATCACGACGGTCTGATCGTGCTGTCGGGGTGCATGTCCGGGCTGGTTGCGGCGCCGCTGTTGCGGGACGATTATGACTCGGCGGTCGCGAGCGCGAAGACGTACCGCGAGATTTTCGGCGATCGATTCAACGTCGAAGTCATGCGTCATGGTATGCCGGAGCAGACGAAAATCAACGAGGGGCTGATCCGCGTGGCACGGGACCTCGGCCTACGGGTCGTGGCGACGAACGACATCCATTATCTCAAGCAAAGCGATGCGCCCATGCACGACGTCCTGCTCTGCATCGGCACCGGGAAGATGGTCTCGGACGGCAACCGGATGCGCTTTTACTCCGATCAATTCTATCTGAAGTCGCCCGACGAGATGCGAGCGTTGTGGAGCGACCTGCCCGAGGCGTGCGATGCGACGCTTGACATCGCCGGCTCTGTTGACATCCGCATCCCCGAAAAAATATTTCATCTTCCCCAATATCCGGTTCCTCAGGAGAGCGGCGCGGCGGAGAAGAGCGACGCGCAGTACCTGCGCGAGCTGTGCGAGACCGGGCTCGCCGAACGGTACGGCGCCGAGCGCGCCGAAACCGACGCGGGCTTACGCGCGCGGCTGGACTATGAGCTCGACGTCATCACCAGCATGGGCTTCTCGTCGTACTTTCTGATCGTTTGGGATTTTGTGAAGTACGCCCGCGACCGCGCAATCCCGGTCGGCCCCGGCCGCGGCTCCGCCGTAGGCTCGTTGGTCGCATACTGCTTGAGGATCACGGATCTCGACCCGTTGCGATTCAACTTGCTCTTCGAGCGCTTTCTCAATCCCGAGCGCATCTCGATGCCGGACATCGATACGGATTTCTGCGTGGAGCGGCGCGACGAGATCATCCGCTACGTGACCGAGAAGTACGGCAGCGACCGCGTCGCGCAAATCGTCACCTTTGGAACGATGGCGGCCCGCGCGGCCATTCGGGATGCGGGCAGGGCATTGGGCGTACCGCTCGCGGACGTGGACCGCATCGCGAAGCTGGTGCCGGCGGGTCCCGGCGGCTTCACGATCTCGCGCGCCGTCGAACAGATCCCCGAGCTGAAGTCGCTCTATGCGACTGTGCCGGAGATCCGCAAGCTGCTCGACACCGCCAAAGAGATCGAAGGCCTCGCCCGCAACGCATCGACCCACGCCGCGGGCGTCGTTATCTCTGCCGGTCCGCTGACGGAGTATACGCCCTTGGTTCGATTCGGCGACAGCGGCATCAACACGCAGTACGACATGGAGTCCATCGAGCGGATCGGGCTGCTCAAAATGGATTTCCTCGGCTTGCGGAACCTCACCGTCATCGCCAATGCGATCAAGGAGATCCAGCGCACGGTCGACCCGAGCTTCGACCTTTCCGGCGTGCCGTTAGACGACGCCAGGACCTATGAGATGCTCGGCCGCGGCGAGACCATGGGCGTGTTCCAACTGGAATCGGAGGGCATGAAGCGGGTTTGCGCCGAGCTGCGCCCCTCCCGGTTCGAGGACATCATCGCGCTCGTGGCATTGTACCGCCCGGGCCCGATGGACTGGATACCACAATATATTGCCAACAAGCACGGCCGATCCGCTCCCCAGTATCTGCATCCGAAGTTGGAGGGCATCCTGGCCGAGACGTATGGTACGGCGGTTTACCAAGAGCAGGCCATGCAGATGGCACGCGAGATCGCGGGATTCTCGATGAGCGACGCGGACGAACTGCGCAAAGTGATCGGCAAGAAGCAAAAAGAGAAGATTCCGTATTACCAGGAAAAATTCGTGGCCGGCGCTATGGCGACGTCGGGAATCGATCGCTCCTTGGCCGAGCGCATATTCCACTTCATCGAGCCGTTCGCAGGGTACGGCTTCAACAAGTCGCACGCGGCGGCGTACGGCTTGATTGCGTATCACACCGCGTATCTCAAAGCGAATCACCCCCTCCACTATCTTGCCGCTCTCATGAGCTCGGTGGGGGACAAGACGGAGAAGCTCGTCGAGTACATCGAGGATGCGCGCAGGCTCGGCATCGCGGTCTTGCCGCCCGACATCAACGAATCATTGACGGATTTCGCCGTCATCGGCAATGCCATCCGGTTCGGCTTGGCGGCGGTCAAGGGCATCGGCGAGGGCGCGGTCGCGAGCATCATCGATAGCCGCACGCGCAGCGGTCCCTTCAAAGACCTTTTCGATCTGGCCGCGCGCATCGATTCCAAGCAGCTCAACCGCCGAGTGTTCGAAGCCCTGATTCGATCCGGCGCGCTCGACGGGTTGGCCGGAAACCGGGCGCAACAGCTTGCCGCGCTCGACACGGCGCTGGAGCTCGCGGCGCGAACCTTCCGCGAAGCTGCGCTGGGTCAAACGTCGCTCTTCGCCGAGGCCCACGCGCACGCGGCTGCCCTCAAGCCGAAGCTTCCCGACGCGCCCGCGCCGAGCCACCGCGAGATGCTGTCGTGGGAGCGTGATACCTTGGGAATCTTTATCTCGGGGCACCCGCTCGCACACATTGCGCCGGCGCTCGCGCGCAGCGGAGCGGTTCCAATTCGGGATTTGCGCGCGCTCGGGGATGATGCCGCAGTGACGATTGCCGGAGCCGTAACCGCGGCGCGGCGGACGGTCACGAAGTCCGGCCAGCAGCTGCTGATCGCGCAACTCGAGGATATGAGCGGGGCCTGCGACGTCGTGCTTTTCTCTCGCGCCTATGGCGACTTTGCGCAGCTGTTCGATAACGACGCCGTCCTGGTCGTCAAAGGGCGCCTCCGCTTTCGAGAACGCCCCGGCGCTCGCACCGGCGACGAGCCGCGGGTCGAAATGTCAGTGGTCGCAAACGACGTAAAGCCGTTCACGGTTCCGGCGAACGGCAACGAGGCCGCCGCGCGCAGTTGGCACGTGGAGGTAACGGACCGCGAGCAGATCGACCGGCTTGCGCGTCTCATCGACGAGTGGCCCGGTGAGGTTCCCGTGGTGCTCCACATTCAAGGACGATGCCAGCGGGTCGCTCGTGCGATTGCAGCGGACGCGAGAGTGCGCGGGGAGCTCGAACGGATCTTTGCTCCGCAAGGGGTTCGCGAGGACCGCAGTTGACGGCGCGGCTCGTCGCCTTCGACGTGGACGGAACCCTCCTCGGTCGCGACCTCTCGATATCGCCGGAGACCAAGCGCGCCGTGGCGGCCATGCGCGACGCGGGCATCGCCGGCTGTTTAGTTACCGGGCGAATGTACCGGTCGTCGCTGCCTTTCGCGCGCGAGCTGCGCCTCGATGCACCGCTTATTTGCTATCAAGGAGCGGCGATCATCGATCCGGCTACCGATGAGATTCTCCATCATGAGGCGCTGCCGAACGAGGTCGTGCGCCAGCTGATCGGCCTGACCGAGGCGGATCGCATGCACCTGCAGCTCTATCGCAACGACGAGTATTTTTGCGAGGCCCGAAACCGGTTCTCTGACTACTACGCGCGCCTATCCATGGCCGAACCGGTCATCGTTTCGTCGCTGCGCGAGGCCTTCGCCTATACGCCGGCCACCAAGGCGATCGTCGTTGCCGATGCACCGGACGCGGCTCGCTATTCCGAGCGGCTGACCCGGCACTTCGATGGCAGCGCGTACGTTACCAGAAGTCTTCCAGAGTTCGTCGAAGTGCTCGCTCCCGGCGTCGACAAGGGCGCGGCGCTTGCGTTCGTGGCGGCCCGTTTGGGAGTCGCGATGGAAGACACCGTCGCGATCGGCGATTCGTGGAACGACGCGCCGCTGTTGCGCGCGGCCGGGTTCGCGGTCGCGATGGGTTCCGCGCCGCCGGAGCTTCAGGCACTCGCCGATGCATGCGTCGGCGATTTCGCACACGAAGGAGTCGCAGAAGCGCTGAAGGCGTTCGTTTTGCCGAAGTAATGCGCAGACGCAAGCGTTCCGTCGTCGCGCGTTTGCGACCGTTTCGAATCGCGATCGCGTTTGCCGGCGCCGCCATTGCGGCGGCGGCGATCTTCCTCTTGCTCTGGCCGGGCTTCTGTCCCCGCAGCATCGTCGTACAGGGCAACCGCCGAGTCTCCACGCCCGAAATACTTACGGCCGCTCGCATTGCGCCGCACTTAAGCATTTGGATTCAAAACACGAGGGCTATGGCGCGGCGCATCGAGGCAATTCCGTATGTCGGCTCCGCGTCGATCCATCGGATCCCGCCCGCGTCAATACGCGTGCGCGTGAGCGAGCGCGTGCCGTTTGCGGTCGTTTCCAGCGGCTTGGCGCGTGCTCTGGTCGACCGATCGCTGCGCGTCCTCGCGCCGGCGGGAGCAGAGGAAATGCCGCTTACGTTTGTTTTGCATCCCGGAACGAGTCTTTCGGTCGGCGAGTTCGTGACGTCGGCGCCCGCGATAGAGATGCGCTCGGCGTACGACGTAATGCGGCGGGCGGGACTCCAACCGGTGCGTCTTGAGCTCGATCGCTTTGGCGGGCTGGACGTGACGCTGGCAGGCGGCGTTCGAATCCTGGCCGGCCCCGCGATCGACCTAGAGAAGAAGATTCGCCTGGTTACCGCGATACTCGGCCAACTCGGCTACGACCGGCGGCGCATTGCAGCCGTTGACGTGCGCGCGCCCGCGACGCCGGTGCTCGTTTACCGGTGAGGCGCCCGAGTTAGTGCGCGGTCAAATCAACGTAGACGACGACTTGCCCTTTGATCGTAGAAAGCTTGAGCTGGTCGTCGGGTCGGACGGTCGAAAAGTTGACTGTCGGCCTGCCCGCCGCTAATGTAGCTTCCGCACCACTATCGAGCAGGAGCACTTTCAAATGCCTGGCGTCGATGACTTGCTCGACCTTAACGGTGTAGGTGCCGTCGGCCATAGTTGCCGGATCGAGCGTCGCAGCCGATGCCGTAGACGTGACGAGCGCTGCAAGTAAAGGTGCGATCGGCCAGCCGTAACCTTTCAATGACGAACTCCTCGCGGTGATAGCACGGTAAGAATGCATGATAGCGCAAGTCCGACCTCGCTTTCTAGGGTAGAAACGAGGAATTTTGCAGGCGCGTTTTGAGGTATTTTTGATTGCTTCGCGCCGTCGCCGTCACCGAAGGAGAGGGTGCGGCCGTATCCAAAGCAGGAACGACCAGGCCACCAGGTGACTATACGTAGTAGGGATATTGTGCTGCGCACCACAACATATGGTGGCAGGCTGCTCCATTTCCGGGGATAGGTGAGCGTAGGCGGATGAAGCATGAGACCGTGTGCGGCCTCGACATCGGGACGACGAAGACTTGTACGGTCGTGGCCGCGGGGGGGCCGGCGGGCCTCGAGATCATCGGCGTCGGTGAAGTTCCATCGCTTGGAATGCGCAAGGGGGTCGTGGTGGACCTCGATGAGACGATCAAGTCGATCGAGGCGGCGAGCGAGAGGGCAGAACGAATGGCCGGCGTCCACGTCAGCGAGGTCATCGTCGGCATCACGGGGGACCACATCCGCAGCACTAACAACCGTGCCGTCGTCGCTGTTTCCTCCGAAGAGCGCGAGGTAAGCTCCAGCGACGTGCGCCGAGTGGTCGACGCGAGCAAGATCATTAATTTGCCGAGCGACCGGCAGATCATTCACGCCCTTCCACGTTATTTCACCGTGGATGGACAGGAGGGGGTCAGCGACCCGGTCGGGATGGCCGGCGGTCGCCTCGAAGTTGATACGCACATCATCACCGGTAGCACGAGTTTCATAACGAACGTGCTGAAGTGCGTCGAGCGCGCGGGCCTGGAAGCGGGGGGAGTGGTCTTCGAACCGCTGGCAAGCTCGGCAGCGACGCTGATGCACGAAGAGAAGCAGGTCGGCGTCGTGCTACTGGACATCGGCGGCGGCACAACCGATATTGCCGTCTACTCCCTAGGCAGCGCGATCTACACGGCAACGATTCCGGTGGGCGGCAACGTTCTGACGAGCGACATCTCGCTCGGCTTGAAGACGACGTTGGGGGAGGCCGAAGCCGTCAAGAAACGGCTCGGGGCAGAACCGAGCGATCAAGAGTTCAGCGTTCGGACCCTTGACGGGCGCGCGACGCGGGAGCACACGACCGCAGAGCTCCGTCAGATCGTCGTTCCGCGGGTGGTGGAGACCCTGCGCATGGCACGCCAGAAGATCGTCGAGAACGTTCCGCGAGACATCGTGCTCGGCGAGGTTGTGCTGACGGGAGGCGGTGCATTATTGCCCAACATAGAACCCCTCGCCGAAGAAGTGTTTGCTCTTCCCGTGCGAATCGGGACGTTGAAGAGCGTCGCCGGGCTCACCGACGCGTTGACCGCGCCTCAGTACGCGACGGCGATTGGCTTGGCGCTCTTCGGCGCTAACGGCGCGCGGGATGACGTCATGCATCCCGGCCGCCGGCGGGGCGGCATCTCGGCGAAGATTCAGCGATGGCTCGCCGACCTCTGGACCTAAAACGTACTGTAACTATCGTGATGGAGGAACCGTAAGAAATGGCTGACGCACGACGCTCTATCCCTGAACCGCAACACGCGGCCGCGATTAAGGTAATCGGCGTCGGCGGCGGCGGATGTAATGCCGTAAATCGCATGATTGCCGCCGGACTTGCCGGCGTAGACTTCTTCGCCGTGAACTCCGACGTGCAGGCGCTGCGCGGGACGCTGACCGAGAACCGCGTGCACGTTGGTGGCGGCCAGACTCGGGGGCTTGGAGCCGGCGCGAATCCCACGCTCGGACGCGAGGCTGCCGAGGCGTCGCGCGAAGACCTTTCGCTTATCCTGGACGGTGCGGATCTCGTTTTTCTCACCGCCGGCATGGGGGGCGGAACGGGAACCGGGGCAACGCCGATCATTGCGGAACTCGCGCGAGAGTCCGGCGCGCTGACGATCGCCGTCGTCACGAAGCCATTCGCTTTTGAAGGCAAGAAGCGCATGCAGATTGCTGAGAACGGCATCGCCGAGCTGGAGGCCAAGGTCGATACGCTGATCACGATTCCAAACGAACGAATTCTTCAGGTGATCGAGAAGAAGACTCCGCTCAACGAGGCGTTCTCATACGCGGATGACGTTCTGCGGCAGGGTATTGCGGGCATCAGCGATTTGATCACGCAGCCGGGCCTGATCAACTTGGACTTCGCCGACGTCAAGACGATCATGACCGATGCCGGCTCCGCCATGATGGGTATCGGAGAGGGCAGCGGTGAGCACCGCGCCGCCGATGCCGCGCAAAAGGCCATCGCGTCGCCGTTGCTCGAGACGACGGTTGAGGGCGCGCACGGCGTGATCTTCAACATCACCGGCGGCCCGGACATGGCGATGTATGAGGTTAACGAGGCCGCCGAGATGATCAGCCGCGCGGTCGATCCGGAGGCGCAGATCATCTTCGGCGCGTCGATCGACCCGGCGATGTCCGGCAAGGTGCGCGTCACCGTGTTGGCGGCCGGCTTCGGCTCGCGCCGGACGCATCGCGGTGCGCAGGCCGGCTTCGGCTTCGACACCGGGCGGCTCGATGCGGTTGCTCCCGTGAGCATGGACGATATCGACGTTCCCGCGTTTTTGCGCTATCGCGGCTAAGCACCGACCCGCCGGGCGTGGGGTACGAAGCACGTGTGCTGTTGGACTCCGTTGGTGCCAACGGAGTCCGGCTCACGACGCTCGAGGTGACGTTTCCGCGGTTCGTGCTCGCGGAATTTAACACGCATCGCCAGCTCTCCAGGAACTCCGCGAGCAGCCGCGCGATTCCAACGGCGAAACTACTGGAACGTGTGGAGCACGATCCGGTCGTGCCCTCGGAGTGGGGACGCAATAAGGCCGGTATGTCGGCAAGCGAGCTGCTCTCGAAGGAAGAAGCGGATGAGGCGGTGCGCGTCTGGCTGCGAGCGCGCGACGATGCCGTCGTTCACGCGCGCGAGTTGCTGCAGCTCAAGGTTCACAAACAGGAGCTCAACCGCATTTTGGAGCCTTTCCTCTGGCATACGGTGATCGTGACGGCGACGGAGTGGCAGAACTTTTTCGAGCTGCGCTGCTCGCGCAACGCGCAGCCGGAGATTCGCGCCGCCGCGGTTGCGATGCGGGCGGCCATGCAGGCGAGCCGGCCCCTGCCGGTAGAGGCCGGAGCGTGGCACACGCCGTTGATACAATCCGACGAAACGGTGCTCGATTTGGAGCGGCGCAAGCAGGTTTCGGCCGCGCGTTGCGCGCGCGTTTCGTATCTCACGCACGAAGGGCGGCGAGAGATCGAAAAAGACCTGCAGCTCTTCGAGCGCTTGCGTGAGGATCGTCACCTGAGCCCCTTCGAGCACGTAGCGACCCCGTCACCGGACGGGCAGTTCCATGCAAACTTCCGTGGTTGGGTGCAAATGCGAGCGGAGATCGAGCTGGAATACAAGGGGGTTCAATGAGAAGGCGCACGCGGCTGTTAGTGAGTCTCTGCTGCGGCATTGCACTTGCGAGCGGATGCGGCGGCGGAGGCGGAGGCTCTTCCGGTGCGTCGTCGTCGGGATTGCCTCCGCTGCCGCCGCCGACGAAAGGCAAATACTTCACGCACATCGTGATCCTCGTGCAGGAAAATCGCACGTTCGATAATCTCTTCGCGACCTTTCCCGGCGCGGCCGGAACGCGCGTCGGTAAGACGCACGACGGAGAGCTGCGCCTGCGCAAGGCCAACCTCGAGAGCAAGCTCTCACCCCACAACGGATATCCGTACTGGCTCCGAGACTACAACCACGGTGCGATGAACGGCTTCGATCTCGTGCCGGTCGGCAACGAGCCGGGAAGCTACGTGTATCAGTACGTGGACCCGGCGCAGGTCAAACCGTACTGGACGCTCGCGAAACGCTACGTGCTCGCCGACCACATGTTTCAGACGGAAGGGAGCGGTAGCTTTACCGCTCACCAGGATCTCATCGCCGGCGGCAGCCCGATCGGGCAGAAGCGCCTGATCGACTATCCCGATGGACGCCCGTGGGGCTGCGATGCGCCGGCGGGTACGCTCACGTCGCTCATTACGGCGAACAACCAGTATCTCGCGAAAGCCGGCCCGTTCCCGTGTCTGCGCTATCGCACGCTGCGCGATCTGCTCGATCCGGCGGGAGTTTCCTGGAGATACTACGCTCCCGAAGTCGGCTACAGCTTCGCGGGAAATCTTTGGAACGGGTTCGATGCGATCGACGCCGTGCGCCACGGACCGGAATGGGGCGTGAACGTCACGTGGCCCGAGACCCTCGTCTTATCCGACGCCGCCAAAGATTCGCTGCCCTCGGTGAGCTGGGTCATTCCCGACTATGCCAACTCCGATCACTCCGGCGACAGCTCCGACACCGGTCCATCGTGGGTCGCGCAAGTCGTGAATGCCATTGGAACGAGCCCTGCATGGAAGACGACCGCGATACTGATCCTCTGGGACGATTGGGGAGGCTGGTACGATCACGTGCCGCCGCCCGGCAAGCGCAGTTACGGCGGCCTAGGATTCCGCGTGCCCCTCATCGTGGTCTCGCCCTTCGCAAAGGCTGGATACGTGTCGCACAATGACTACGAGTTCGGGAGCATCGTTCGTTTCGTCGAGGATAATTGGAACTTGCCTCGTCTCGGCACGACCGATCGGCGCGCGCGCGATTTCGTGGCCGACTTTTTCGACTTTGGGCAATCGCCCCGGCCGTTCACGCCGATGGCCGCAAAGTATTCGGCAGAGTTTTTCGAGCGGCAGGTTCCGTCGGGGCGCCCAGTCGACGACGAATAAAGAGTCCTGCCACGAACACGGTCGCCAGTGCCGCCCAGGTGGGTATCTTGATCGCGAACCAGAGCGGGTCGCTCGTGCTTCTCGCTTCCGCGTAGTCGCGCCACTCGACCTGAACCAGCTCGCCCGCCGAATACGCATGCGTTCCGGCGAGATGCGGGACGGCGAGACTGGGCGGATGCAACTCGAAGAAATAGAGCGCGAGGCCGATCGAGACCACGATCGATACCGCGGGGACTAGGGCGATCCGCAACGACGACACGATCGCGACGCACGAGAGAAGCGCCGCAAGATAGAGCTGTTTCTCGCCCCAGCTTAGCAGCCATGGGATCGAGAGAATGCAGAGCGCGCCCGCCAACAGCGCGCGCCGGCCGGCTGCGCTAGCGGCGGCGAGCACGAGCGCTCCGGGAATCGCGAGGCACAACTCTTCGGCGTGAACGTAGGGGCCGGCTATGACGCACGCGACGGCCGGGAAGAAAACGAGAAGCTCGCGCCGCCCCGTCGCGATGGCCGCGCGGCGCGCCGCCACGATCCCTAGCGCGACGAGCAGGATATACGACAGGTCGCCCGCCACGCGCGCCGCCGGTATGGAAAGGCCCAAGCGAGCCAGCACGTACGTGAGGCCGTATTGGAACGGAAAGTGCGCCTCGGATCCCGTCTGCGCCGGAATTACCGCGCTCAGATACGTCACGACGGTCAGCGGCCCCACCGCCGCGATGGCGCACAATCCGAGTATCGCCGCCGTGAGAACCAGCGTGAGCCGCGCGCGCGGCGCGAAGCAAAAGCAGGCCAGCATGACGGGCAGTCCGACGACGGGTTCTATTGCGGTTAATGCGGCGAATGCTCCGGCCCAACCGTCGCGATTGCGCGCGAGCGTCAAACCGCATGCGACGAGCGCCAGCAATGCGAATGGAACGATCTGCGCGGTGTTGAGCGACGCATCGCCGGCGGAGAGCGCCAACGCTGCGGCACCCAGGAGGATCGGAATTCCGAAGGCGGCCAGCAACCCGACGCAGAGCGCTACGGCGACGACGATCGCCGCGGCCGTCGTCCATCGTCCGGCAGGGAGCGGCCAGGGTGACAGCGCGGCGAACGGGAGCAGGTCGTAGGGCGGGAGCGGTGCCGGAATCGCGACGGCCGGATCGCTGCGAAAGACGCTGGCGCGAAAACTCCGTCCAACGTTCACCTCGTGTTCGCACCGATGGAGTGGCTCGTACGTGTACGGATTCGCATGGGCGGCCACGGCTCGTCCCGCACAGTAAAAGTCCGCAAACTCGTCCATCGTGCGCCATGGCAGCGCGTCCCCGAGGCGGATGAAGTCGCGGATCGCGAAGACGCCGAGCGCCGCGATCGCCAGGGTGATGATAAGCTTCCGTCCGCGAGCGGTCGTCATGCCGGCCGCTTCCGCGGCGCGCTGCCGACGCGAAGGAAGAGCGCCAGCAGTATTCCAAGCGCGATCCACGTCGGTATTTTGACGACCAGCCACAGCGGGCTCGGATGCCCGAGCTGCGCGACGTAGGCTGCCCAGGCGCTCTGCGCGAGGTCGGACGCCGCGAAGCGCCCCGAGGTTTGTCCAGCCAGCGCAGCCGGTGGAGAGAGTTCGAGCACGTAGAGGCCAAGGGCCATCGTCGCCACGGCCGTCACCCAAATCGCCGTCGCGACACGCAGCCGCCAGAAGAGAAACGTCGCGATGCAGAGCACCGCAAGGAAGAGCTTCTTGGTAATCCAGGCGGGAATCCATGGGATCGCGAGCAACGCGAGTGCGATCGTCGCCGCGACGTTCGCGCGCGCCGGGAGCGCGACTGCGAGGACGAGCGCAGCCGGAACGGCGACCGCCAGATCGACCATATGAACGTACGGACCGCCGATCACGCCGCACGCGGCGGGGACGAACGCGATCATTTCGGGGCGGCGTAACGCCGTTGCTACGCGACCGCTCGCCCAGGCTCCGATCGCGAGCATCGCGGCATACGACAGGTCGCCGAGCAACAGGGCCCACATTTGGGGGATGCCGAGCGTCGCCAGAAGATACGTGAGGCTGTACTGATAGACGTACGAACGCTCCGCCGCCGCTTGCGCCGGCAAGACGCGGGCCACGTATTCGACGAGCGCCGCGGGACCGGCGATCGCGACGCCGACGCACAACAACCCGACGGCGCAGACGAGCGCGGCGATGCGAGATCGCGGCCGCCAGACGAGCGTCGCGATCAACACCGGGAGGCCCAAATGCGGCTCGATGAGCGTGGCCGCCGCGAGCACGCCTGCGAGCACGTGCCGCCCGCGCCGAAAAGCGACGCCGCAACCAACGAGCGCGATCAATGCAAACGGGACGACTTGGCCGGCCGCGAGCAAGACGTACCCCGCCGGAAACGCCAATGCGGCGGCGGCTACGTCGAGCGGAATCTCCAGCATCGCAAGGAGGACGACGGCAACCGCCACGGCCGCGACGATCGCGCAGGCGTCCACGATGCGAGCGCTCGCATACGATAGGCGCGCGAGGAACATGAGTGGAGGGAAGTCATAGGGCGGGAGCGGCGCGGGGATCGTGCGCGCGCGATCGGTGCGGTAGGCAGTGCTCTGATTGACCGCGTGCTCGCAGCCGTGCAGCGGTTCGTAGCGATACGGATCGAAGCCGCGGTCGAGCGCCTCGCCCGCGCAGTAGAAGTCTGCAAAATCGTAGAGCTGATTCCAGGGCGCCGCCGGTCCGAGGCGAGTGAGGTCGCGCAGCGTCGCGATCGCGAACAACGCGATGACGAGCACTGCGGCGAGCGCC
This sequence comes from Vulcanimicrobiota bacterium, assembly GCA_019240755.1. Taxonomy (GTDB): domain Bacteria; phylum Vulcanimicrobiota; class Vulcanimicrobiia; order Vulcanimicrobiales; family Vulcanimicrobiaceae; genus Cybelea. The sequence goes on along the minus strand of JAFAXS010000142.1, from coordinate 5,266 downwards.
ATTACGGAGCGTCCGCGCATTTTGCACCACTAGCGGCTGTGCTGAAGTGAGTCCTGCATTCGATTCGTCAAGGCCTTGCGCTTTGTGACCGCGTGCGCTATAACAAATGCCACGGAAGGAGTTATGGGTGTGACTCTTTGCTGGCCTGCAACACCGTTGCAGCGCGATAGTCTCGTCGCGCATTACTGGTACCTCTGCCGGCGCGCAGCGCGTCGCTTCATGCGCAGAGGGCTCGATCGTGGCGATCTCGAGCAAATTGCGGCAATCGGCCTTCTTAAGGCGATCGACCGCTACGATCCGTCGGAGCCTGCTCCGTTCGAGGCCTACGCCTGGCTCATGATCCTGGGCGAGCTCATGCACTGGGTTCGCGACGGCGAGCGTCTGCTGCGCGCTCCGCGGGCGATCCGCGAGCTCGAGCGCCGCTGGAGCCGCGCCGAGCGCAGAGTCTGCATGACGTTGGAACATGGGCCGACGGAAGAAGAGGTCGCGCGGCAGATCGGTGCAACGCCCGACCAGATCAAAGAAGTGCGGGCGTTTCGCGCGAGCAATCGCGTGCTCTCGTTCGAGCTTCTCAACGAGCAAGATCCACGCATCTCCCCGTACGACATCGATGACGTCCTCGATCGCCTGACCGTGGAACGAATTCTTGCCGGTCTATCGCCGCTGGAACAAAGGATCGTGCGCGCGATTCATCTCGACGGCGTGACCGTCGTGGAGCTGGCTGCTCGTCTGGGTTATTCGCGGCGACACATGACGCGGTTGCATCGCTGCGCCCTTGAGCGCCTGAAGCGCACGTGCGGAGCGCGCGCAGCCGGGGTGAAGTAGCGCAACGCCGCGCCGCCGAAGCGTCCGGCGGTGTTTCGCTATCTCACGGCGGGAGAGTCCCACGGCCCCGCGCTGGTCGGAATTCTCGACGGAATTCCGGCGCATCTTCGGCTTGACGTCGGTGCCATCAACGACACTTTAGCGCGGCGTCAGGGCGGTTACGGACGCGGGGCGCGCATGAAGATCGAGAGCGACAGCGTAGAATTTCTCGCGGGCGTCCGCGGCGGGGAGACGCTCGGCTCACCCGTCGCCGTCGTCGTGCGCAACCGCGACTATCTTACTCCAAAAGTCCGTGCGTTGATGGATCCACTGACGGGCAGCGGCGACCCTCTCACGAATCCGCGGCCGGGCCATGCGGACTACGCCGGCGCGCTCAAGTACCGTCAGCGGGATCTTCGCAACGTCTTAGAGCGCGCCAGCGCACGAGAGACGGCGATGCGCGTTTGTCTGGGCGCGATTTGCGCGCAGTTCCTTGACGCAATGGGCGTCAGGACGGGCAGCTGCGTCACGCGCATCGGCGAGATCGCCGTCGATCTGGATGACTGGGATCAGGAGGAGGTCGAGCGCAGCGACGTACGCTGTCCCGATTCGGAGGCGGGCCGCGCGATGATCGAGCAGATTGATGCGGCGAAGCGCCGCGGCGATACCTTGGGCGGGCAGTTTATCGTGCGCGTCGACGGCGTACCCGTCGGTGTCGGCAGCAATCGTCAAGCGGCGCTCCGCCTCGACGGCATCCTGGCCGGCGCGGTCATGGGAATGCAGACGGTGAAGTCCGTCGAGATAGGACTGGGTGAAGAGTTAGCTGCGACGCCCGGCTCTGCGGCACACGACACGTTCGCGTACGCGGACGGCGGCGTCGTGCGCGCCTCCAATCGCGCCGGCGGAATCGAGGGCGGCATGAGCAACGGCCAACCCATCGTGCTCCGTGTCTCGGCAAAGCCGATTCCAACGCTCGCTAAAGCGCTCCCGTCGGTCAACCTTCACGCCGGCACCGAGGCACCGGCGGGGGTGGTTCGCAGCGACGTCTGCGTCGTTCCCGCCGCTGCCATCGTCGGGGAAGCGATGGTGCGCCTCGCGTTGATGCAGCCGCTTCTGGAAAAGTACGGCGGCGACTCGATGGAAGAAACCATTGATAACTTGCAACGGAGTCAGGCGGCGGCATCGCGGCTTTTCGTCCCGCCGGCGTGAAGCGCCACGTCGCCCTCACGGGCTTCATGGCGGCCGGGAAATCGACGCTCGGGAGGAAGCTCGCGCGGGAGTTAGGCTGCCCGTTCTTCGACACCGACGATCTCATCGCGCGAGCGCACGGCGCGATCGCGACGATTTTCTCCACGGAGGGCGAGACGGCGTTTCGGGGCTACGAGGCGGCGACGGTCGCGGATCGGTTGGGACAGCCGGCTGCCAGCGTGATCGCGCTCGGGGGCGGAGCGCTGACGGTCGCGCAGACGCGGACGTTGCTGCACGAGCGGGCGTACACGATCTTTATCCACGTTTCACCCGAGCGCGCGTTGGCGCGCGTGCGCGCGAGCCGGCAACGGCGCCCGATGCTCGGCGATCGTCCGACGCTAGCAACGGTCAAGCGCCTCTACGAAGAGCGATTGCCGCACTATGCTCGGGCGGATTACGTCGTGGAACGCGATCGGCGCAGGGACGAGGCGGTGATCGCCGACGTGGTGGCGTGGCTGCGCGAGCGGCGGTTCCCGGGTAGCCGATGAGCGGCACGGAAACCAATTACGATCTGGGCTATCCGATCGTCGTCGGCGCGGCGAGTGAGTTTGCCGAATTCGCCTCGCAGTTCGATCGGCCGGCGCTCGTGCTAACCGACGCCGATCCGACGGTCAGAAGAATCGCGAGAGCCGCCGCGAGGGCGATGCATCGGGCTCCCGTAATTCCGGTGCCGCTCGGCGAGCGCCGCAAGCGCCTCGTTACCGTCGAGCGCGTTTTGGATGAACTGGCGGCTCGCGGCGTAGAGCGCGATGCGCTCGTCGTGGGAGTCGGCGGAGGCGTTGCGAGCGATCTCTTTGGTTTTGCCTGCGCGACGTACATGCGGGGGATTCGCTACGCGCACGTGGCGACTACTTTGGTTGCAATGGTGGACGCCGCGATCGGAGCCAAGACGGGCGTGAACCTGCGCGCGGGAAAGAATTTGGTCGGGAGCTTTCACGACCCCGCCGGCGTGTTCTGTGACGTAACGGCCTTGCGAACCCTGACCCGTTCCGCCATGCGAGAAGGGATGTCTGAGATCGTCAAGGCGGCGATCATCGAAGGCGGCGATTTCTTTGCGTCACTCGAGGAGCTTTCCGGTCATCGCTTCGCGGCGTGGCCGTGGGAGCAGGTCATCGCGGGGGCGGTCAAGGTGAAAACGATGGTGGTTGCCGACGACCGGCTCGAGGCTGGCCGGCGCGAGACGCTCAATCTCGGACACACCTTCGCGCACGGGATCGAGCGAGCGTCGGACTTCAAGGTGCCGCACGGCTCGGCCGTCGCGCTCGGACTGCGGGCTGCGGGGCTGCTCGCGTTACAGACGGGCAGGTTCAGCCGCGACGAGCACCTGCGGGTGTTGACGTTGCTCGCGCTGTTCGGGCTTCCGTTCGACACGGCAGTCGAGCCCAACGAGATCCTAGCTGCGATGCGCCACGACAAGAAACGGCGCGGAGGGCGGCTGCGGTTCACGCTGCCACGCGCAATCGGCGATGTGGAGTACGGCGTCGAGGTTCCATTGACGAGCGTTCGTGCCGTCCTGCGCCGCCTCCGAGAACTGCCGGAGCCTCTGCTTGCGCGTCGTTGACGCGCTGCCGGCGATTCGATCCTCTCGCTTCGATTTGCCGCTAACCTATGAAGCCGGAGCGTTAGAACTCGCGATCGGCGACGTCGTGCTCGCGCCGTTAGGGAAGCGCGACGTCGTCGCCTTTATCGTATCCCCGCCGCGAGAAGCCCCGGAGGCGACGATGCCGTTGAAGGCCGTTTCCCGTCGCTTCGACGTTCCGCGCGCGTTCGATAAAACGGCGCTGGATTTGGCGCGATTCATGGCCGAGCGCTACATTTGCACGCTCGGTGAAGCGCTGGCGGCCGTAACGTTGCCGGACGCGGTTCCGCAGGTGCGCGACTCGCTGGCGCGCACCGGTGCAATGCCCGATTCAAAGCGCGTTCCATCGGTCCCATACCGTCTGTTGCGTTGCATCTGGGAGGAGCTGCCGCAAGAGTTCGCTTTGAATCAATTGTTGCGCCACCCCGAGGCGCGCCGCGCCGCGGATCGTGCCGCCCTGTTGCGTCACGTTCGGACCTTGATTCGAGCGAAGGCGCTTCGGCGCGAGCGGCAGCTGGTAGATCCTCGCACGCGCGAGTATCGCATTGCGCTGCTCGAGCTCGGAGATCGGCCGATCCTAGGAAAGAAGGCACAAGCACTCGTCGAGTTCGTACGCGAGCATCCGGGCATCTCTCGGGCGGAAGCGCTCTTGGCGGGCTTCAGCGCCGGGGTGATCGCGCGCGCGATCGCAGGGGGCGCACTCAGACAGCGCTCCGCGCGTCCGGCGTCGCCCGAGCGGCGGAACGCGTCGCGCGAGCAACTGCCCGAAGCCACTGCGGAGCAACGGCGGGCGATCGAGGCCATTGTTGCGGCCCTGGAGTCTCGAACGTTTCGGACGCTGCTGCTTCACGGCATTACCGGCAGCGGCAAGACGCTCGTCTACATCAAGGCGATCGAGGCCGCTTTACGGCAAGGGCGGCGCGCCATCGTGCTCGTGCCTGAGATCTCTCTGACTCCGCAAAACTCCGAGCGCTTCGGCGCGAGCTTCGGCGAGCGCGTTGCGATCCTGCACTCGGCGCTCTCCGACCGAGAGCGTTTTGAAACGTGGCAAGCGTGCGCGCGCGGCGAGATCGACGTGATCGTCGGCGCACGCAGCGCGCTCTTTGCGCCGCTGCGCGATGTCGGCGTCGTAATCCTCGACGAGTCGCACGACCCGTCCTATAAGCAAGACGGCGTTCCTCGATATCACGCTGCAACTGTGGCCGCGCAGCGCATGCGGATCGAGAACGGCGTGCTCGTGCTCGGCAGTGCGACGCCGTCGCTCGAGAGCTTTGCGGCCGCCCAGGGCGGCAAAATCGAGTTGCTCGAACTGCGCGAGCGCCCGCGCGCGCAACCGCTTCCGGACGTGCGCATCGTCGATCTGCGGCGCGAGTTTGGTCCGCGAACGGCGGGCGTCTTCAGCGGCGCGCTGATCCAAGCCCTCGGCGTACGGCTCGAACGCGGCGACAAGAGCGTCCTGTTCGTGAATCGCCGGGGCAGTGCGGGATCGCTGCTCTGCCGCAACTGCGGAGCAACGCCGGAGTGTCCACGCTGCAGCATCGCGCTGGCGGTTCATCGGGGCGAGCGCTTGTTGCGCTGCCACTATTGCGACTATCAGGCGGCCTTAGCGAAGGTCTGTCCGAGCTGCGGCGCCGA
>JAFAXS010000134.1 GCA_019240755.1 Vulcanimicrobiota bacterium | reverse complement strand
TGGTTCGAGGAGCGCTGCCTGCTCGACCAGGCCTTCGTGAAGGACGATTCGATGACCGTCGGCGATCTGATCCACGCTAACATCGGGGCGCTCGGCGAGCGCCTGCGGGTTCGCCGCTTTACGCGTTACGCGCTTGGTGAATAGCGTTTCCGCGCCGCGATTCTCTCGCGTGCTGGTCAAGATCTCCGGCGAGGCCTTCGCGGGAGACCGCAGCGGCGTGGACGTCAATACGACCCAGACTATGGCCGAACAGATCGCGGAAGTCAGCCGCGCCGGCGTCTCCATCGCGATCGTAGTGGGCGGCGGCAACATCTGGCGAGGCAAACCACACGAAGACGTCGGGATGGAGCGCGCAACGGCGGACTACATGGGGATGCTCGCAACCGTGATCAATGCGCTGGCGCTCCAGGACGCGCTCGAACGCATGGGGGTCGCGTCTCGGGTACAAACGGCGATCGCCATGCATCAGATCGCGGAACCGTACATTCGGCGCCGCGCGATCCGCCATCTGGAAAAGGGACGGGTCGTGATCTTTGCTGCCGGGACGGGCAACCCGTACTTTACGACGGATACCACCGCGGCGTTGCGCGCCGTCGAAGTGAACGCTCAGGCGATTCTGAAGGCGACCAAGGTGGACGGCATCTACTCCGCCGACCCGAAGAAGGATCCGCACGCGACTCGTTTCGAGCGGCTGGAATACATGGACGTCTTGCAGCTCGGTCTCGAGGTAATGGACTCGACGTCAATGGCGCTCTGCATGGATAACGCGTTACCGGTCATCGTGTTCGACATGTCCGTGCCCGGCAACATCCGGCGAGTTATCTGGGGAGAAGCGATCGGCACGTACGTCGGACGCCGCGAGGCGGCGCCGGTAGCGGCGGGCAATGGCTGAACAATACTTTAAGGACATCGAGTCGCGCATGGGCAAATGCGTCGAGGCGACGAGACACGAGCTTGCGACGATTCGCACGGGCCGGGCCGCTCCTGCGCTGCTCGATCGCGTGACGGTCGAAGCGTACGGTCAAGCGATGCCGCTCAAACAGGTCGCCGGCGTGTCGGCGCCGGACTCGCGCACGCTCTTGATCACCGCCTGGGATAAGGGCCTCGTCGCTTCGATCAAAAAGGCGATCGAGAAGAGCGATCTAGGCATAACGCCAAACGTGGACGGGTCCGCCATACGGCTCGTAATCCCGCCACTCAACGAAGAGCGCCGGCGCGACCTCGCCAAGGTCGTGAAGAAGAAGGCCGAAGACGGCCGGGTCGCCGTCCGTAACGTGCGGCACCGCTCGCACGACGAGCTCAAGGCGCAGTTGAAGGCCCACGACATTACGGAAGACGATAGCAAGCGAATGCAAGAGACGCTGCAGCGCCTCACCGATAAATTCGTCAAGGAGATCGACGGGCTCGTCGCCGCCAAAGAAAAAGAGATCATGGAAGTGTGAGCGACGACCTCATACTTTCGCCCGAGGTTGAGGCTCGCGGCGCACTGACCGGTCACTCCGTTCGCCTGCAGATGCTCGTACCGTACGGCTGTTGGATCGGATCCGGGCGGCTGCGCGTCGTGCGTCTGACCCGCAAGGAAGATCGCAGCGTCGAGCTGACGGTCGGCTACGATGCATACCGCCCCTACGCCGCTCCCCTCTCGACGCGCGCGTGAGCCTATCGCTGGCCAACGGCCGACGGCTCTCGGCCGACCCCGCAGCACTGCCGCGCCACGTGGCGATTATCATGGATGGAAACCGGCGTTGGGCAAAGGAACGTGGGCTCCCCGCGATCGAGGGGCATCGGCGCGGAATGGTCGCGCTTCGCCACGTCACTCGAGCGGCGAGCGATTTGGGAATCGGCGTGCTCACCGTCTACGGATTTTCGCGCGAGAACTGGAATCGCGATGCTCGCGAGATCTCGTTGCTCTTCGAGCTCTGCGTTCACTTTGCGCGCCGGGAACTGATCGAGTTGCGGCGTAACAACGTCCGGTTGCGCGTCATCGGCGACTGGGAGACACTTCCGCCGGCGCCGCGCATGGCGCTGGGCGACCTGCAAGCCAAGACGGCGGCGAACACCGGGCTCCTACTGAACCTGGCGGTGAACTACAGCTCGCATGCGGAGCTCGAGCGAGCCGTGCGCGCGATCGCGCAGGACGTGGCGCAAGGAACGATCGCTCCCGACGCAATCGACGAGTCGCGTATACGGCGGTACCTCTATACCGCGAACCTGCCGGATCTCGATCTCTTGATACGTCCCGGCGGGGAACAGCGGCTCTCCAATTTCATGCTGTACCAGGCGGCGTACGCCGAGCTCGTGATGACCGACGTTTACTGGCCGGATTTCTCAGAGGATGACTTCGTACGGGCCCTGACCGAGTTTCAACAGCGGGAACGGCGCTTCGGCGGGACTTGACCGAACGACGCGTCGTCGTCGGTCTCCTCGTCGCGGCGATCGGCGTATCGTGCGTCGTCGTGCCGTGGGCATTTTACGTGCTTTTGTTGGCGATCGGCCTGGCGAGCATCTACGAGTTCAACTACATGTGCGCGCGCAAGGGTCAGCCTCTCGAATATCCGGTGGCGGCGCTCGGCGTTTGCGCCTACGTCGCGATGGCGGTCTTCGACGTGCTGCACAAGTGGGAAGGCGTCTTGCTAGCGGCGATCGTGATCGCGGCGTTCTTCATCGGAATGTATGGAGAGCAAAAAGGCTACTTTGGGCGGACGGCCTATACGCTGCTCGCCGTCCTGTATATCGGCAAGCTCTTGAGCTACTTTGTCTTCATCCGGCAGATACCGGGAACGGGCATGTGGCTGACGTTGTACGCGATCGTGCTCGTTGCGCTTACCGACACGTTCGGCATGCTGGTCGGCATGAGCCTCGGCCGCCACCCGTTGACGAAGATTTCGCCGAAGAAGACCGTGGAAGGTTCGATTGGATCACTCGCGATCGTCACGGCGATCGCAATCGCGGCGACCGCCCTGCCTCAACTGCACGTGCAATGGTGGCAAGGCGCGATCTTAGGCGTCTTCACGAGCATCGCCGCGCAAATCGGCGATTTGGTGGAATCGGCGTTCAAACGCGACGCGGGCGTGAAGGACGCGGGCGCGGCAATCGCCGGACACGGCGGCGTTCTCGACCGCTTCGATTCGTACTTCGTCGGCGGCGTGACGTTCTTTGCGACGCTGCACGTCGTAGGTATTTTGCAACTACAATGACGCAGAGCCGCAGGCGCCGGCGGGTCGCCATCTTGGGATCGACGGGCTCGATCGGCACGCAGGCGCTCGACGTGATCGCGCAGCATCCGGACCGCTTCGAGGTCGTGGCGCTGGCGGCAGGCCGTAACATTGAGCTGCTCCGCGAACAATCGCGCCGTTTCGGCGTCGAGATTTTAGCGACCGCGCGGGACGGCGCCTCGGGTCTGCGCCGCGTAGCGACGGCGAGCGACGCCGACGTCGTCTTGGCCGCGACGGTCGGCTCGGTGGCGTTCGGAGCGGTCTTCGCAGCGGTAGAGCGCGGCATCGATATCGCGATCGCCAATAAGGAGCTGATCGTGGCAGCCGGGGAGCTGCTGACGGAGACCGCCGCCGCGCACGGCGCTCAAATTTTGCCGGTGGACAGCGAGCACAGCGCGATCTTTCAGTGTCTGGCCGGCGAGGATCGGGCGAGCGTCGAGGCAATTGTCTTGACGGCCTCGGGCGGCCCGTTCTGGCGCCGGTCGCGGGCGGAGATGGACGGAGCCGACTTACGCTCGGCTCTGGCACATCCGACGTGGCGAATGGGCACCAAGAATACGATTGACTCGGCGACGATGATGAACAAGGGCTTGGAGGTGATCGAGGCGAGCCGGCTCTTCGCTTTACCGGGAAACCGCATCAAGATCGTCGTTCATCCGCAGTCCATCGCACACGGTTTTGTGATCTTTCGCGACGGCAGCGTGAAATCGCAGCTCGCCGCACCGGATATGCGGTTGCCGATTGGCTACGCGTTGAGCTATCCCGAGCGCTTGCCCGATTATGGGAATGGCCGAAGCGACGTTTTGGCTGCGCTCGGGGGCGGAGCGAGCGACGGTGCGCTTCACTATGAGTTCGAGCGTCCCGACCCCGAGCGTTTTCCGTGCATCCCGCTCGCGTATGAGGCCCTCGCTCGCGGCGGCACGCTGCCGGCGGTGCTTTCGGCCGCCAATGAGATTGCCGTTGACGCATTCGTGCACGGGCGGGTGGCGTTCGGCAAGATCAGCGAGGTCGTCCGCGGAGCGATGGACCGCGCCGAGGCGGTGGAGTTAAGCCTCGAAACAATTGAGCTCGCCGACCGGAAGGCCCGTGAGGCCGCCGGAGAGATCGTCCGAGCCATCGAAATACGGAGCGGGAATCATTCAACGTGTTAGCGATCGTGACGCTCGTCAGCTTGGAAAAAGTAGCGACTTTTCTCGTGATGCTTTCGGTTTTGATCGTGCTTCACGAGTGCGGGCACTTCGTGCTTGCCCGGCGCAACGGCGTCCGCGTCAACGAGTTCTCGGTCGGCTTCGGGCCAAAGCTGCTCGTTTGGACGAGCCGCCGCACCGGGACGCAATACTCGCTGCGCGCCCTTCCGATCGGCGGTTTCTGCGCGATGGAAGGCGAGGACAGCCGCGTGTCGGAGGCCGAGCAGCAGCGCGAGTTTCGCACTCGCCCGGAGGCATCGGAGGGCAACTTTCAAGCGAAATCGGCGTGGCGGCGGCTCGCAATCATCATCGCGGGTCCTTTTGCGAACTTCTTGCTGTGCTATTGCATTCTATTAACCGGAGCGCTGGCGTTCGGGATCGCCAGCGACCGGGCGAACCAACCGGTTGTCGGCGAAGTGGTGTCCGGATCGCCGGCGGCGCTTGCGGGGATTCGTCCAGGCGATCGAATCATCGCTATTGACGGCGTCCCGGTGACCAGCGGTAAGCGCCTCGTGGACACGATTCATTCCGCGTTGGGCAAGAGACTCGAGCTCGTTTACGAGCGCAACGGTCTGCGAATCAAGCAGGGCGTGACGCCAGGCCGGTGTCCGGCGCCGGTCGGGAAGAATCTGGGGTGCATCGGTTTTTCGCCGGTACCCGCGTACGTACGCGTGGGCGTCGGCCGGGCGCTTCGCGAGAGCGGCGAAGAGTTCGTCTCGATCGCATCGCAAACGTTAGGCGGCGTCGTGCTGCTCGTGACGCAGTTTGCGAAGTACGCGCCGCAGATCGCCGGGCCGATCGGCATGGGGCAAGTCGCTGCGACCGTGCAGGATTGGGGCTGGGGGCCGTATTTTTCGCTGGCGGCAACAATCTCGTTCGCGCTAGGGCTCTTCAACCTGTTGCCGATTCCGGCGCTGGATGGAGGACGCGCCGCATTCATCGTTGCCGAGCTGATCCGCGGCCGGCCGGTCGATCCTGAGAAAGAGGCGATGGTGCACATCGCCGGGTTCGCCGCGCTGATGGCGCTGATCGTGCTCGTCGCGTTTCACGACATTTCACGAATCGTCAACGGCCAAGGTATAATGTAGACGATGGTGCGCGTAAGGCGGAAGAGCAAGGCGATCTCGTTACAGAACAAGACCGGCAAGGCCGACGCGAAGCGCGTCTGGATCGGCGGCGAGCATCCGATCGTCGTGCAGTCCATGACCACGACGGATACCGCGGACGCGGACGCGACGCTGGAACAGGTGTACGGGTTGGCGATGGAGGGCTGTGAAGTCGTCCGCGTGACGGTGAAGGATCCGCCGGACGCCGCCGGATTGCCCGCGATCGTGCATCGCTCTCCGGTGCCGATCGTTGCGGACATTCATTTCGATCACAAGATGGCGCTTGCCGCCATCGAGGCCGGCGTCGCGAAGCTGCGCTTGAACCCCGGCAACATTCGCGATCCCAAAAAAGTCGCGGAAGTCGTGACCGCGGCCAAGGCGCGCGAGATCCCGATTCGCGTCGGCGTGAACATGGGTTCGCTTGCGCCGGATCTGGAGAAGTCGCTCGGCCACACGTCCGAGGCGATGGTGCTCTCGGCGCTGCGCCACGTCGAAATCTTGGAAGAGCACGGTCACACCGACATCGCGATCTCCTTGAAGGCGCACGACGTCGCGACGACGGTGCATGCGTATCGTCTGATGGATCGCAAGCTCGCGGAGCGGCAGACCCCCTACGCGCTGCACCTCGGCATCACCGAGGCGGGCTTGTTGCGCGACGGCACGATCAAGTCGTCGATCGGCCTCGGCATCCTACTGTGGGAAGGCATCGGCGACACGATTCGGGTCTCGCTCGCGGTCGATCCGATCGAAGAAGTGCCGGTCTGTTGGGGAATTCTCAAGTCGCTCGGGCTACGCGAAAAAGGCTTCGAGATCACCGCGTGTCCGTCGTGCGGGCGCGCCGAGATTTCGGTGCTCGAGCTGGGACGCTCCGTCGAAGCGATCGCGAAGTCGTACAGCGCGCCCGTGAAGGTGGCAGTGATGGGCTGCGTCGTCAACGGGCCGGGCGAGTCGAAGATGGCCGACGTCGGCGTTGCCGGCGGCAAAGGCAAGGGCGCGATCTATCGTGCGGGCGAGCTCGTCGGGACCTACCCGGAGCAGGAGCTGTTAGGTATGCTGCGGCTGGAGATCGAGAAGGTAATCGCCGAAAAGTACCCCGACTATCTGCACGAGATCGGAGCCCCGGCAGCGCAAAGCGCGACGTGATCGCGCGCACGCGGCAGCTGTACGGGGAGTTACGCTGGCGCAGCGTCGTCGCGATAGCGGCGCTCGCGCTGATAACGTCGGGTGCGCTGATCGCCGCGCGCCCGACCGTGATGTTGGTCAACGGCGAGCGCGTGGAGAGCGATGTTGCCCCGGTTACGACGGTGCGCGCGCGTGCGTTCGTTCCTTTGCGCTCGATCGCCGACGCGCTAGGCGCCGAAACGGTCGTGGATCGCAAGACCGGCATCATTACCGTCGCGCTCGCAGACAAGACGCTGCGGTTGCGCGTCGGCGATACGCACGCCACGATGAACGGCATGGGCTTTACGCTGAAGCACGCGCCCTTTCGCGTGCGCGGTCGCGTGATGATCTCGCTCGATGCGGTCTCCCGCGCATTCAACGTTCGTACGCGCTACGACGCGCGCAACGCCCGAATAGAAGTCGTCACGCCGGGCATCGGCGAAACGCAGTAGATACCCTAGGCGAACTCGCCGAGACCGGGCGGTTCCTCGACCGGGACGACCTCCTTCGGATTCGATCTGCGGAAACCGTATGAGAAGAAGAAGATCAAACCCACGACCAACGCGATGACGAACCACGTCCACGTCATCCGCGAGAGACCGAAGACGGCCAAGAACAACGAGCAGACGATGCCGAGAATCGGGAAGAGGGGCACGAACGGCACCCGGAAGCTACGCGGCAGCTCGGGACGGCGCTTGCGCAGGTAGAGCACGCCCGCACACACCACGGAGAAGGCCATGAGCGTCCCGATGTTCACGAGATTGAGCAGGTTGTTCAGCGGCACGATCAGGGCAAGAATGGCGACGGCGGCGCCCGTGATGAGCGTCGTCGTCATCGGCGTCTTGAACCGTGGATGCACGGCAGAGACTGCCGGGGGCAACATTCCATCGCGCGCCATCACGTAAAAGATTCGGGACTGTCCCAGGAGCGAGGCGAGCGCGACGCTCGTCGTGCCGGCCAGAACGCCCACGGTGATCACCCAGCTGAGCGCCGGTATATGCAATGGCGCGAGCGCATACACCAGCGGATTCTTGATCGGGACGTGGTTCCACGGAACGGCGCCGACGAGCACGATGGCGGTCGCGCAATAGACCACCGTTCCGATCGCGAGCGCACCGATCACGCCGACCGGCACGTCGAACTGTGGATTCTTACATTCTTCGGCGGTGGTCGTCGCGGTATCGAAGCCGATATAGCTGAAGAAGACGTAGGCGCCGATCGCGATGATGCCGTAGGGCTGCGCCGAGGACGAGTAGTCGGCCATGCCACCGAAGGGGTGCAGCGTGCCCCAGCCGACCGGATTGAAGTTGTGAAGGTTGGCGCCGTGCACTAAGAATGCTCCGGCGGCAATAAAAACCAGGAGCGCGGAGATCTTCAGCACGACGAAGACGTTGTTGACGGTCGCTGATTCGCGAATGCCCACCGAGAGCAGCACGCTCAGTCCGATGACGAACAGCGCCGCGACGACGTCGTACTGCGAATGCGCCAAGTCCCAACTCGAGGGCAGCCACCACGACCCGTGAATCAGGAGGTTCGATTGCGATGCCCAGCCGGGCAGCGTGATCCCGCCGGTTTTCGCGACGTCCTGAATCGCCGCGGAGAACTGTTGCGCTACGGGTGCGGCGCTGATGCCGTACTCGAAAATCAACGCGAATCCAATGATCCACGCGAAGAGCTTACCCATCGTCGCATAGGCATAGGTGTAGGCGCTCCCGGCGACCGGCACCATTGCTCCGAGCTCAGCATAACAGAGTGCGGCAAAGAACGATGTAAAGCCGGCCAGAAGGTACGAAACGATGACGGCGGGGCCGGCGCCCTTCACGCCGGTTCCGATTGTCGTAAAGATTCCGCCGCCGATCATCGCGCCGAGCGCTATCGCGATCAAGTCGCGCGCGGTCAGCGCGCGTCGCAGGATTTTACGCGTGCCAAGCTCGCGAAGCTTCTCAGCGTCGGTCGTCGCGAAGAGCTCGGAGAGAAAGCTCACTCGGCCCACCCGTTCGTACTGCTCGACCGAGGTCCTACTGTGGCGGCGCGCTTGCCGGATTCCAAAGGCGGTCCGCGACGCCGAACGCGTCGTTCATCCAGCGCGCCCAGACGAAGAGGGCGTCGGAAAGGCGATTGAGATAACGGATGCTCTCGCCGATGCCACGATCGTCCTCATCGCGCAGCTCGACGATCAACCGCTCCGCCCGGCGGCATACGGTCCGCGCCACGTGCAACTGCGCCGCCGCGGGCGATCCGCCGGGATGGATGAAGTTGTTCAGTGGCGGAAGATCGCTTTGTGCGCTATCGATCGCGCGTTCAAGGGCCACGACGTCGCGCTCCGTCACCGCCGGAATGCCCGGGATTTTTTCATCCACGGCCGCCAGTTGTGAGCCGGCGTTGAACAGCACGTCCTGCGCCCAGGCAAGCCACGCGTCGAGCGCCGCAGCGCGGCCGCCGGAACCGCCGCTGCAAAGCGCGCGCGCGACGCCGATCGCGCTCGACAGCTCGTCCACCGTGCCGTAGGCGGCGATGCGCGCCGAGCTCTTCTTGATGCGGTGTCCGCCGATCAATCCGGTCGTGCCGTCATCGCCCGTGCGCGTATAGATGCGCGTAAATTTGGCCATTACCGCTCCTAAATGCGACTGCAAGGCGAGGTATCCCCGTGCAATGCGCCAGGGTTCCCCGCGATTCGTCGGCGAAACGTGGCCGGTCATGTCCGACGAGCCGGCGCAAGCCGTCGTTAAGGAGATCCCTCCTAAGGCGGCAGATCTTTCTGCATGGTACACCGCCGTGTGCCTGAAGGCGGAGCTGGTCTCGTATTCGCCGGTGCGCGGCTGCGTCGTACTTCGGCCCTACGGCTTCGCGCTCTGGGAGAAACTGCAGCAGCATCTCGACGCCCGTTTCAAGCAGACCGGCCACGAAAACGCATACTTCCCGCTCTTCATTCCCGCGAATCTGCTACAGCGCGAGGCCGAGCACGTCGAGGGTTTCGCGCCGGAGGTGGCGTGGGTGACGCGCGGGGGCGGCGAAGAGTTGACCGAACCGCTCGCGATTCGGCCGACGTCGGAAGCGATCATCGGCGTGATGTACGCCAAGTGGATCCAGTCGTATCGCGACCTGCCGATCCTGATCAATCAGTGGGCGAACGTCGTGCGCTGGGAGAAGGCGACGCGCCCGTTCTTGCGTACGATGGAGTTTCTCTGGCAAGAGGGGCATACGGCACACGCCTCTGCGGAGGAGGCGCGCAAAGAGACGCTGACTATTCTGGATCTCTATCGCGATTTTGCGGAGAACGTCGCGGGCGTGCCGGTCTACGCGGGTCCGAAGAGCGCCGGCGAACGATTCCCCGGGGCAGTCGAGACGTTCGCCATCGAGGCCTTGATGCCGGACGGAAAAGCGCTGCAATCGGGCACCTCGCACGATCTCGGCCAGAACTTCGCGAAGGCGTACGATATCAAATTCGTGGACTCCGATAGTGCGATCAAGTTCGTCCACACCACGTCCTGGGGAGTTTCGTGGCGCATGCTCGGCGGGCTGATCATGGTGCACGGCGACGACCGAGGGTTGCGCCTGCCTCCGAAGATGGCACCGCTCGAAGCCGTTCTTATCCCGATCGTGCGCACGAACGACGATCGCGCCGTCGCCGCGTGTCAAGCGACCGCAGAGCGCCTGGCGGCCGCGGGTTTTCGCGTGAGGTTAGACGCGCGCGACGAACAGCCGGGCTGGAAGTACAGCGAATGGGACGTGCGTGGCGTGCCCGTTCGAATCGAGATCGGTCCGCGCGACGTGGAGAGCGGGACCGCGGTCCTCGTTCGGAGGGATCGCCAAAAGGGCGACCCCGAGCAACGGCGCAGCGTTGCGCTCCGCGACGTGGAATCAAACCTGCGTGAGCTGCTCGACGACGTTGCGGCGTCGCTCTATCGGGACGCGAAGAGGTTTCTGGACGAACATACGATTGCGACGTCGGACCGCGCCGAGTTTTTCGAGCTCTGCCGCAATCGCGCGGGTATGGTGGACATCGCGTGGTGCAATCGGCCGGAGTGCGAAGCGCACGTGAAGGCCGCGACGACCGCAACGTCCCGAGTCCTTCGGCCCCTCGAGGGGTCCGCCGTCTGTACCGCCTGCGGCGAGCCGGCGCAAGTGAGAGCCTACTTTGCCCAATCGTATTAGGGCCGTGACCGCCGCCGTCGCACTGGCGCTCGCCGCCACGGTGGCGGCATCGGCGTACGTTCCAAGCGTCGCCGATCTCGATGCCGCGGCTCGTGCGGTCGGCAATCGTCGCGACATCGCGCAGCGGATCGGCGAGTCGGTCTTTCGGACGCAGTGGGCCGCGCAGGTGAGTCAGATCTCGGCCAATCAGCTCGGCCGACACCTCATCGTGGGAATTCGAGTGTGGGGCGTCAAGTTTCACCGGCCGTTGACGCGCGATCAATTCGTTAGCGAGGTCGTCGCGCTCGTTGCGCGCGCGTTTGCGGCCGCGCCGCTGGCCGAGGAGGCCGACCTCTGGGCGAGCGTCCCGATCGGCGTCGCGAAGGGCGTCGTCGTCAGCGGCGATCTCGCGAAGCCGACGTCGCGCACGGTCTTCAGCGTGACGGCGCAGCGGTCGGAGAACGCGTCGTCGTTACGCAACAGGATCGCTTCCGCCGGCTCCGGCGTCTTCTGGGATACGGGCTGGGCCGACGGCGCGTTCCAGGCCTCGCCGTAGCCAGCGAGTCGCCGTGCATCGAAAAACCACGCTCCGCAACGGCCTGCGAATCATCACCGAGGCGATGCCGGCCGTGCGCTCCGCGACCGTCGGCATCTGGGCCGACGTCGGCTCGTCGGTCGAAAGCCACGAGCGGCGCGGCATCTCGCACTTGGTCGAGCACATGTTATTTAAAGGTACGAGTCGTCGCACCGCTCGGCAGATCGCCGAGACGATGGACGGCGTCGGCGGCAACCTCAACGCCTTCACCGATAAAGAGACGACCTGCTACTACGCCAAAGTAATCGATCGCCACGTGCCGCTCGCGGTCGACGTTTTATCGGACATGTTTTTGAACTCCAAGTTCGATGCCGCCGAGCTGAAAAAAGAGCAGCGCGTTATCTTGGAAGAGATCAAGATGTACGAGGACTCGCCGGATGAGCTGATCCACGACGTCTTCCTTCAAACGATGTGGAGCGGCTCGAGGCTAGGCGAGCCGACGATCGGCTTCACGGATACGGTCGTCGGAATCGGCCCCGAGGATTTGCGGGCCCACATGCGGGCGCACTATGCGCCGAACTCGGTGATCGTGGCCGCAGCGGGCAACGTCGACCACGACGACTTTGTCAAGGTCGTGACCGAGCACTTCGCAGCGTTCGAAGGGCACTGTACGCTGCCCGAACCCGACGGCCCCATCACGACGCCTTCCACGCACGTGCGTTTCAAGGACAGCGAACAGGCCCACGTCGTCGTCGGCACGCGCGGCGTGGACGTCCGTGACGAGCGGCGGTACGCGCTGTCGCTGCTCGACACGATTCTGGGCGGCGGCATGTCGAGCCGGCTCTTCCAAGAGATCCGCGAACAGCGGGGGCTCGTCTACAGCGTCTATTCGTTTCAAGCGGCGTATCGCCGCGCCGGACTCTTCGGGATCTATGCCGGAACCTCGCCGCAGAACGTTCAGCCCTGCATCGACGTCATCGTGGAACAGTTCGAACGGGTGCGAGGGAACTGCGTCGGCGATGAAGAGTTCGCCCTCGCCAAAGAACACATCAAGGGCAACCTAACCCTCTCGCTCGAGTCCACGTCGAGCCGGATGATTCGCCTCGGCCGCAACGAGTTTGCGCTCGGGCGGCAGATCAGCCCCGAAGAGATCGAACAGCGCATAGACGCCGTGACTGCCGACGACGTGCAACAGTTGGCGCGCGAGCTGCTCGCCGAAGAAAACCTGGGGTTATGCATCATCGGCCCGGTCGACGAATCGACGATCTTGTGGCGCAACCACGCTGCGTGAGTTTGCGAGTGTCGGCATCACGCGGCGCATGACGTGATGCTGAGGAGCGTCGCGACGGCGAGCGGAGCCAAGGATGGCTGGAGCGAGCTGCGCGCGAGTAGGAGCGGCCCAAGGACGGGCCGCGACGAACGTCTCCGAGGCGTCATGTCATGCGCCGTGTTATGCCGACGGTAGCTCAGGATTTTCAGTTAGCCGTGGTTCTTACGCCACATCTGTGGTCGGGCAAGCTCGTCGGCGCGATGATCATCACGTTCATCGTGCAGGGTGTCACGATCGGCGCGTATGCGGCGCGACTCGCCGGCGTGCAGACGAAGCGCATCGCCACGTCGATCTCACTTTTCAATCTGTTCGTGACGACGGGACGATTAGCAAACCTCTTCATGGCCTTCTTCGTTGGACCATTGTCCGACCAGGCAGGCAACGCCGTCGCCCGGCTTCAAGGCGATCCGCATGGAGTCGCGTCGTGGCAGCACCTCTTCGACGTCCAATTGCGTTTGATCGTGCTGGCGGGTACGGTGGGTATGATCGCGTTCGCGTTGCTGCTGCCCATGTTCACCTACCTGTTTCGGCGCGGAGTCCGGTCGTTCGAGGCCCGCGGCTCGATTCCGCACTCGTTGGCGCGGCTGTTGTCGCCCAGGGTCATCGGCGAGGTTCTTCGGGCCCAACGGTTCCCCGGTCTGCGCGAGCTCGTATCGTTCGATTGGCGCAGATTGCCGAAGCGGCTGCTGATTTTCAACACCGTCGTGATGTGCGTGTATGCCATTGGAGTCCAGGCATCATTCTTGGCGTCCGTGCTCGACGTGGGCGTGGCCCGTACCGCGATCAGCCTCTCGGGTGTGATCAACGGGATTGGGACCATTGCCTTTACGCTTTTCGTTGACCCGACCTCGGCGATGATTACGGATCAGGCGATTCATGGCAAGCGAAGCATCGAGGAGGTTCGCTCGATGGTGTTCTACTTATCGCTAACGGCCATCGTAGGGTCGGTGCTTTCGCAGGCGATTCTTTATCCGGCCGCGGTGCTGATTGAAGTGGTTGCTCGTTTTGCCGCACATGTTCATTTATAGAGTCATTTTCGTCCTTTGGAGCGCCGTCGCGCTGTCGGGGTGCGCGGGCTCGATCGAGCGCTGGATCGTTGATACGCGCGTTCATCAGGGCGACGTAGCGCTCGAGCGCGGGAATGCGGCGGATGCCGCGCTGGCGTATCGCCTGGCGTTGCGGGTGAACCCGAACAGCGCGCCGGCCCGCGCCGGGTACGTGCAGGCGGCGGCGGAGCTGGCGCGCGTGCAATACGGCAAGGGCAGCTTCGACGATGCGTTGGCGACGGTGGATCGCGGGCTCGCGGTCGATCCGCAGAGCGCCGCATTGGCGGCGCTGAAGGTGACGATCGAACAAGCGAAGCTCAAGCGCGAGATCGTCCTCACGAACTATCCCACCTATCGAGCGAGCGTGCAGGAGATAGCGCACGCCTACGCTCAGCTCAACGCGACGAACGCGCTGCTGTTGCGCAGCCTCAAACGGTTCGGCTATACGTTCGACGCCCGGGACTTGACTGCCGCGATCAAGCGTAGCTACGAGCTTCAACTGGAGATCGCAAAGAACACCAACCGGCTCATTGTGTATCGGCAACTCGTCACTTCGGGGGCGCCTGAGATGCCGGAGCAGACGACGACGTTCGGCGCCGCATCGTTGTTGCCGCTGCCGTGATCGCCTGGTTCGAGCAGCTGCCGACGGTGCTCGCCGGCCTCGTGATCGTCGGCGGCTTCATGGCGTCCACGCTCGCTCTGGGCTACTGCGTCGCGACGTTCACGTCACAGGAGGTCCGCAACGCGCACAACGACCGCGCCGGTTTCATCCTAGCGGTCATCGGCGTCATCTATGCCGTGCTCTTGGCCTTCGTCGCGATCGGCGTGTGGGAGCGCTTTCAGCGTGCGGAAGAGCGCAGCTACGAAGAAGCAGGCGCGCTCGCGATCGTTTACCGCGATGCCGAGTCCTTCCCGAATGCGGCGCGCCTGCGGCGGACGCTGGAGGCGTACGTTCACGAAGTGATCAATGACGAGTGGCCGCAGATGCGCCGCGGCGAGCGTTCGGCCATCTCACAGGCGCTGCTGGAGAGCGCCGACCGGCAAATTCGAGAGCTTCCGGCGAACACTCCGCGTCTCCAGCAGATACAATCGCAGATGCTCGCGGCGGCCGACACGGCGCTCATGGATCGCCAGACTCGGCTTACGGTCGATTTCATCGGCATCAACGGCCTGCTTTGGGCGGTCCTGATCGCCGGCGCCTATATCACCGTGGCGTTCACTTACCTGTTTGGATTTGACCGAACGATCATGCAGCAACTGATGATCGGAGGACTGAGCCTCATGATCGGTTTGGTCGTCTTTCTGACGATGGCGCTCGACTACCCCTATCGCGGCAGCATCTCCGTCGAGCCTGAGGCCTTTCGATCGCTGCTCGAGAATCTGCGCGCTATCGGGTCGTAACGGGGCACAGGCGCGTTTTCTTCAGGAACGGCGTTGCTCTACCGGCCAGCTCGGCCTTCCTGAACGCTCGCCACAACGCGTCGCCCCGATGCGAGGCGAGGGCGGGGTCGGTGTGATAGACCGGCCAGTGCGTCGCCGTTTCGACGAGCGGGAAACGCTGCAGCCAGATGCAGAGATCGTGATTCTCGCGAAGGCGTAGGTCTTCCACGGAAATGAAGTACCGCGCGCCTTTGCGGATGGCGCTCTCTTCGTCGAAGGGCGTCCACAGCGCCGGGTCCTCTTCCCACCCAAAGCGATCGACGTAGTACTGTATGTCGGGGCCGTAGTGGCCGATCACGACGAGGGCGCCGGGGGGGAGCGCACGGTCCAGCGTCCGGGCGTCCCGATATGCGTGGGCGTTGTACTGGTAGTACGCAGCGACCGCCGCGCGGCTCTGCACGAGGCCGATGAGGCCGACGAGCGCAAACGCTGCGATCAGCGCGTACCGGGCGGCCGGTGCGCCGACGGAATCGCGTACTGCGACCAGCAGCGCGCCGGCCCCGCCACCGATGACCAGCGAGCAGAGCGGCAATAGGAGCAACAAGTAATAGTCGACGCGCTCGACCGTGACGACGACGTATGCGTACGCGAGGCCTCCAGCGAGCCACGCCCAGAGCAGGCTTCGGCTGCGCGTTCGCAGCCACGGCAGCGCGATAAATGCGCCGATTGCAAGCCACGAGAACACGCCGCCCAGCAGCGTGGCGTGCAGTAGAAGAAAGGTACTTCCGAACGCCGCGAGCTTCGCCACGAACTCGCTGCCGCTGGTGAGCGCCGCGACGAGCGCCGGCGCGACGTGGAGGCGCGTAATCCCGCTCGCCCAGTGCCATTGCGCATAGGACGCGACGCGCCGGTCGTAGAGCGCGAGCACGAGCAAAGGAACGACGAGCACAACCGTTGCCTGCAACCACGGCAGCGGGCGGCGCCGCAGCAACCGTTCGAACAGCAGCGCGACGATTGGAACGACGGCTACCACCGCCACCGGTTTTGCGAGATACGCGAGCGAGATTAGGGCCGTTACGCCAAGCAGCGTCCTCGTCCGCGGGCGTTCTCGGTCGGCGAGGAAATAGGCCGTCGCAAAGAGGGCCGCCGTAAGGAAGAACACCATAGCCGCGTCGGGCATGAAGGTGCGGCCATAGTACACGCTTCCGGGCAACGCCGCGAATACGAAGGCCGCGAACAGCCCAGCCGCGCCGCTGCGGAAGAGCCAGCGGGCAAAATAGGCGACGACGACGACGGTGCCGAGGCTGAACGCGATGCTCAACAGCCTGCCGATGATCTCGTGAACGCCGAACAGCTTGTAGAGCGCCGCCGCCGCGTAGGGAACGATTTGGAGCTCGAGCTCCACGTAGTTGGGCGGCGGGCCGTTGTACATCGCCTGCGGATACATGATGTTGAACCGGCTGAGCGCAAAATTCCGGGCGATCGCGGCGGTATCGCCCTGCCGCCATCCGGGATGGTCGAGCATGGGGTCCGCGATGCCATGCAGCCGCAGCGCCAGCGCTATAGTGAGAATCGCCACCAGTCCCGCGAGCCACGCGAGCCGGCCGCTCCGAAACGCGGCTATCAATTGAGGTGCCGAAACGTCCAGTACTTGTTCAAAAAGAAGTTAATGAACGTTCCGGCGAGGGTCGCAACGAACCACGTCGTGGTAAAGTGAGCGAAGCCCATGCGTTCCGCCGCTGCGAAGACTAACTTGCCGGCGCCTAAGGCGACGGCGGAAACGGCTAGGAATTGGATGCCCTCGATGAGCGGATTGCGATGCGACCGAAAAGTCCAGACGCGGTTGAGCACGTAGTTCGAGACTCCACCCAGCATGAATCCGGCCGCAAAGTCTGCAAACCATGAAAGCGGAGTCGTCTTCTGGAGAATATGGGCCACGACGAAGTTGACGACTAGCCCTGACGCTCCGACGATTCCAAATTTGATGAACTGGCGAACGCCCCGCCTCACGCAACCCAGTACCAGTCCGCGAAGAGCACCGTAAAGAGACCCAGGAGCGGAAGTGAAAAGGCGAGGATCACGTTGTTGACCCACGGGCGCTCTCCCCACCGCGCCAGGATCGCGAACATCGGGAACAGGACGAGAGCGAAGCGCGGCATCGACATCAGGTTTGAGGTCGACATCGGCACTAAGATCGAAAGGCCCATGTAGGCGATATACGACGGGCGCAGGCTGTGCCAGCCGGCGACGAGCACGCCGATCATCAACAGCGTGAAGGCGATTTCCAGCGACTGGTTTGCGACGATCTGCGCCGAGCTCGTATGCGCGATCTTGCCGAAGGCATTGATCAAGCTGACCCACGGCGGAGCGAAATGGCGGTTCCAATGGATCTGGACGTGCGAGAAGTACAGCGGATCGGCTCGCAGCACCCAGAGGTAGGCCATGTAGACGGCGAGACCTGCCGGTATCAGCAAGGCCGCGGCGTACTCGGAATAGTTCCGCCGTTGTCCGCGCTGCGCCGCGAAGCACTCCATTGCGAACGGCACGATTAGCAGCACGCCTTCGATCCGCGTGAGCGCCGCAAAGAAGCCGAGGATTCCGGCGACCCACCACAGCCGCGCGCGCATGTAGTAGAACGAGGCGACGGTGAGCATGAAAAAGAGCGACTCGGTGTAGACGGCCGTGAAATAGACGGCCGTGGGGAAGATCGATACGTAAAATATCGCGCGGCGCGCCACCGCGCGGTCGTACTCGTGCTCCAGAAGTTTGTAGAGGTAGAGCAGACCGAAGAAGAGGGAAGCGCTAGAGATCAAGAGGCCCGCCACCAGATGGTTTGCCGCGAGCGCGCCGACCATCCGGATCAACAACGGGTAGAGCGGAAAGAACGCCATGTCCGTGCCTTGATAGCCCGCGGTCGCGATGTTCAAGTAGTGGACGGCGTCCCAGCGCCCCCAGACCGCCAAGAGCGCGTGCGAAGATTCCTGGACGTGGCTCCCTGCGCGTTGCCCGATGATGACGGCGGCGAGCTCCGCAATGACGATGATTGCGACTCGGGTCGCCGCAAAGTCGATGAGGACTTCGCGAACCGTTTGATTGAAACGCGCCGCGATCAGTACTTTGCCGACGCAACAGAGAAGCACGGCAACCAAGAAGAGCCGCGCGCCGTGCGTCAGCTCCGGCGGGAGGAGGAAGCTGAACCACAGCAAGAGCAGCGGCGGCCACGTTGCAGCGTCGTACTGCAGCGCCCGGACCGGAGCGATTCTCGCGCGCACCGAAAAGTAGCTCGCATAGCCGAGCCACGCAGCGGTTACCGCAGCCGCTCCTCCGATCGTCATTAGTAGCAGGCCGGTCTCGGCGAGCATCGCGTGGTGGCTGGGAACTACTACGGCGTACCACGCAAAAAAGCCGAGCGTAAAGCCTGACGCGGCCACCGCGACGAAAGGAGCCCAGCCGGCGAGGAGCAGCTCGGAAAACCGAAACAAGCGCGATGGTAGTACGTGCGATAGATTCATAGGACGGCCACGTGCCGAAGTGTTAAACAGGAAATAAGGGGCTTCCCTTGTAGCCAATAGCGTCATGGCTCGGTCGATTATGCGCGCGGTGCTGGACCACTCGGTGCATTCGCTGGATTTCGTGCGAGTTACCGAGAGCGCCGCGATGGCCGCGTCACGCTGGATGGGTCGCGGCCAACGCGACGCTGCCGACGGCGCGGCAGTGGAGCGCATGCGCGAGGCCTTGGGCGAGATGGAGATCGCCGGGCGCATCGTTATCGGCGAAGGCGAACGCGACGAGGCGCCGATGCTCTATATCGGTGAGGAGGTCGGCAGCGGGGGCAGAGAGGTGGATATCGCGGTCGATCCCGTCGAGGGCACGAACCTGGTTGCAAACGGGCTGCCCAACGCGATCGCGGTGATGGCGATCTCGGAGCGCGGCAGCCTGCTGCACGCGCCGGATACCTACATGAAGAAACTCGCCGTGGGTCCACGAGCGGCCCCGTACGTCCACATTGACGCGCCTGTGGACGAGAATCTCGAGGCGGTCGCCAATGCGCTCGATAAGCCGATCAACGATCTCTGCGTTATCATTCTCGATCGTCCTCGGCACGCGGACTTGATCGCCGAAGTGCGCGCCGCCGGCGCGCGCATACGATTGATCTCCGACGGTGACGTCGATGCGTGCATCGCGACCGCGATCGAGTCTACCGGCGTCCACATCGCAATGGGTACCGGCGGCGCGCCCGAGGGGGTTCTTGCGGCGGCCGCGATCAAGTGTCTCGGCGGCAACTTCATGGGACGCCTCCAGCCGCGCAACCCTCAAGAGGCGCAGCGAGCCATTGAAATGGGTTTCGGGGATCTGGAGCGCGTGCTGGAGATCGACGATCTCGTGCGCAGCGACGACGTAATCTTTTGCGCGACGGGAATTACCGACGGCGACCTCGTGCGCGGCGTGCGCTTCTTCGGGAACCAGGCGCGGACGCACTCGATCGTCGTGCACTCCAGCGGCACGGTGCGCTTCATCGAATCGACTCATCGGCTCGGAGCACGCCCGGCGGGGCGCTAATGCAGGCTGCGCCCCGGACTCATGACGTCGTCATCATCGGGGCGGGTTCGGCCGGTTATGCTGCCGCCTGTACGGTTCGCGATCTTGGGTGCGACGCAGCGCTCGTCGACACGGGACCTTTGGGAGGCCTGTGCATTCTGCGCGGATGTATGCCGAGCAAGGCGCTCCTGGCGTCGAGCGATGCCCTAGCCGACGCTCGCGAGTCAAAGCAACTGGGAATCTGCGCGCGCGCCGTCGATGCCGATATGGAGTTCATAGCCGCGCGGAAACGATTCCTCGTATCGGAGTTTGCTGACTACCGCATCGACGGCATCGAGCGCTTTCCGCTCTACCGCGGAAGCGCGAGCTTTCTCTCCCCGAATCGAATCGCGGTCGGCGACAGCGCGTTGGTCGACGCGCCGAAGTTCATCGTCGCCACGGGGAGCAAGATTGCGCCTGCGGCTCTCGACGGCCTGGATCAAGCCGGGTATCTGGATAGCGACCGCGTGCTCGAGCTCGAGCACGTTCCGAAGTCTGTGATCGTGTTGGGCGGTGGATACACGGCTTGCGAGCTCGGACAGTTTCTGGCGCGCCTGGGTGCGGGGACCACGATGCTCATCCGCGGCCGGCATCTGCTTACTCAGAGCGACGACGACGTCGGGTCGGCGCTCACCCGCTATTT
>JAFAXS010000026.1 GCA_019240755.1 Vulcanimicrobiota bacterium | reverse complement strand
ATTGTTCTTGCTGCGCCGAGCCAGAATCGAGACGACGCGATCGATCTCGCGATCCCGGCCGATGACCGGATCGAGCTTACCGTCCCGCGCCAGCTGGGTGAGATCGCGCGAGTAGGCCGCCAGCGTCGGCGTGCCGCCACGCAACCGCTTGCCGATCTCGTCGAGCGGCGACGGGCCTCGTCCCTCGCCCTGCATGCGTTCCGCGAGCACCGCGCCGCCTGCGATGATTCCGGCCGCGGCTAAGGCGGCTCCGATAAAGGGCAACGCGCCGGTCATCGCTCGCCGCTGCGCGCACGTCGTGCAGAAGGGGTGCCCGGCGTAGGACGTTACGGCCGGGCGGGTCGAGCAACTTTCACACATCGGCGTCATCGCTGCACTCTACCGCCCCGGCGCCAAACGAGTTTCGCGGTCAGGGTCCTGCTAGGAAGACCACGTTGACCGAGACGGTCACGTTGACGTTCGATTGGTCGAATTGCGTCGGTTCTTTCGCGACCGCAGCCCCGCGCATCATCGGCACAGGTGAAGCCTGCGGGCCGCCCAGCAACTCGAGCCGTTTGATTCCAACGACGTGCAAGCCGGCGGCTTCGGCAACTGCCACCGCGTTCGCTCGGGCTTCGGCCACCGCTTTCGAGGCCGCTTCCCTCCGCGCGACGGTCGGGTCGGCGAGACCGAACGCCACGCCGTCAATCCCCGTTGCCCCCGAGCCCATGCAGGCGTCGCTGACGCGTCCCGCGTCGCCGATGCGGCGAACCTTGACCGAAAAACTGCGCGAGACCGTATAGCCGTAGCGCTCGCCCGGATTCTCGCCCGTCTGCGGGCGCGGATTGTAACTGACGTTGTAATAGGCCAGCGTGACGTCGCTCCGCGCGATGCCGAGTTTGACGAGCGCGCCGACGATTCGCTCGTAGCGCGCGTTATTCTCCGCAACCGCGGCATCGGCGCCCTCTGCAACGGTCTCGACCGAACTGTTGACGGTCGCCACGTTCGGCGGCAAGGAAATGCTGCCGACTCCCGACGCCACGATCTCCGTCGTCGCGCCGCGCGCGGCAAACGTGCCGGCGCTTACCATTATTAGTATGGCGAGCAGGCAAATGAAAGTACGCTTCATAATACGGTTCGAAATCCATCATCGGAGCAGCGGCTCCCTGTCGGCTACGCTACCAAAGGAGGATGCGACGTGGGAATTCTTGCCTGGATCGTCTTCGGTCTCATCGTAGGTCTCATCGCGCGCTGGATCGTTCCGGGCGAAGCGCCCGGCGGCGTCCTCGGCGACATCATTGTGGGAATTGTCGGGGCGTTGCTTGGCGGCTGGCTCTACGGCCTCTTCGGGCACGTCGGCGTGACGGGCTTCAACTTGCCGAGCATGTTGTGCGCCCTGATCGGCGCCATCGTGCTGCTGTGGATCATTCGCGCGATTCGAGGGCGCCCCGCGGTTTAAAAGGGCGCGCTCCGTACCCAAAAGAAGCTGAAAAAACATGGCCTACGTCATCACCGAACCGTGCATCGGAACCAAAGACAAATCGTGCGTCGACGTCTGTCCGGTTGACTGCATTCACGGCAAGGATGAAGACGAGATGCTCTACATCGATCCGGAAGTTTGCATCGATTGCGGCGCGTGCGTTTCCGCGTGCCCGGTAGAGGCGATCTTCGCCGATTCCGACGTGCCGGAAAAGTGGCAGAACTACACCGAAATTAACGCCGAATATTTCAAGAAACAGTGAATCCACAGATTTCGAGCGGCAACTTCGATGCGTTCTTCGCGTGGGCGCCGTGGGTCGTCGGCATCGTCATTTATCTGGCGTTCTACATCGCGAAGCGCCACGAAAACGCGACCGCCCACGCTACCCGCGCCGGCGCCGCCGAACCCACCTATGCCTGCGCCGGTTGCGGACGCCGGGGCACGCGCGAACAGATGGTGGCGATGGATCACGGCGGCGCGGTCGGCTGGCACTGCGCCAACTGCGCCTCACAAACCGCATCTGTGGCACACTGACACGAGCCTCGGCGGCAACTACGTCGAGCGCTACTCTTTTGATGCGAAAACGGGGGACTAGTCTTGCGTTTGGCCGTAGTCTTTCAGAACGTCGTGGATGCGTGATGCCATGTCGAGCGCGGCATCCCACTTGCGTTGCCACATGTTGCGGCCGAAGATCAGGCCCACGCAGCCGGCCGCCATCGCGACGTGCGCTTTGTGCACGGTGGCCTCGTCGCCCATCTTGCTGCCGCCGGAGACGAGCACGAGGCTGCGCCCGGCCGACTTCACGACCTTTCGCAACCCCTCCACGTCGGTGAAGGCGAGTGAATCGTACTGCTTGGGAAGCTTCGAGGCGTCGTCGGCTTTCCAGGCGGGTTCGTTGAGCTTGATGACATCGGCGCCCATCTCGCACGCGACGCGTGCGGCGTAATCGACTGCATAGAGCGAGTCAATGCCGCCTTTGGACTTGATCGCGGCGCCGCGCGGATAGGCCCAAACGACCAAAGGCATGCCGTAGCGTTCGCAGTCGCGGCGAACTTCGTTGCACTGCGCGATGTCGACGTCTTGCGCGGGGCTGCCGACGTAGAGCGTGTAGCCGACGGCGTCGGCGCCGAGGCGCACCGCGTCTTCGACAGACGACGTCAGCGGGCTAAACGCCTCATCGTCGGGCGGAATATTCGTCTTGCCGTTGACTTTGAGCAGAAGCGGCACCCGGCCGGCGTAGCGCTTTTGATATTTCTCCGCCAAGCCGACGTGCAGGGCGATTCCAGAAAAATTACCTTCGACGGCGAGCCGATAGATCCAATCGGTGTCGATCGCGTCGGGATTGTCGAAGAAATCGATCGGCCCGTGCTCCAACCCTTGATCGATCGGCAGAAGCATCAAAGTTCCATTTGCGGGGCCGTTTTCGTACATAAAGCGATGGAGCCGCGTGCGCTTTCCGATCGAGAGATTCATCTCGTCGAACGTCGGACGGGTGATCCTTGGTAGAGCCGTCGCTGTCATGTACCACGGCTTCGGCGCGCTCCGAGGGTTATCCTGAGGCGGCGCCCAAAGGGCCGCTCGTGATTTCGCGCGTCGGCTTCATCGGGCTCGGTGCGATGGGCGAACCCATGGCGCGCCGCGTTCGCGAGGCCGGATATGAAGTGACCACCGCGGTTCACCGGCGCCGCGACGCGTTGGAACGCTTGCAGGACGCCGGCGTAACCGAAGCCTCCGATTCTGCCGACCTGGCGCGCGTCTGCGATGCGATCGTCGTATGCGTGCCGGACGCGCCCGATGTGGAGGATGCGCTCTTTTCGGCGCGTGGCGTCGCGACCGGAGCGCGCTCGGGCCTGTTGGTCGTTGACATGTCGACCATTTCGCCCGTCGCATCGCAGCGGTTTGCGGCGCGCCTGGCGGAGTCCGGGGTGGATTTTGCCGACGCACCTGTCAGCGGCGGACCGGCGCGCGCCCGCGACGGCACCCTCGCGATCATGGTGGGGGCGGCTCCCGAAACGTTTTCTCGCGCGGAGCCGCTCTTAAGGGCGATGGGCACGCCGCACCATCTCGGCCCGGTCGGCATGGGGGAGACGGTCAAACTCGTGAATCAGATCATCATCGCCAACGTGATGATCGCAAATGTGGAGGGTCTCGCTTTTGCGCGAGAGGCCGGCGCCGATTTGAACGCGGTACGAGAAGTCTTGGCGTCGGCGACCGCGTCGAACTACCTGCTCGCGAACTGGCTCCCCAAGACGTGGCTAGCGGGCAGCTTCGAGGGCGGATTCGCCCTGGATCTGCTGCGAAAAGATCTCGCCGCGGCGCTCGACGCCGCGCGTACGCGGCGACAGGCACTACCGGCGACAGGCCTGGCCTATCAACTCTACACCGCACGTTCTGCCGATGGAGACGGAGCCCTTGACTACAGCGCAGTTGCAAAAGCGTATGAGCACGACGACCGATCTCAGTAAGAAGATCTTGGTCGTCGACGATGAGTCGGCGATGTTGCAAACGCTGCGTTTCAACCTTGAGCGCAGCGGCTACACCGTCGTGACCGCGGGCGATGGGCGAAGCGCAATCGCGACCGCGCAACGTGAGCAACCCGACCTCATCGTGCTCGATATCATGCTCCCCGTCTTGGACGGCGTCGAGGCGTGCAGGCAAATACGTAAGTTCAGTTCCGTGCCGATCATCATGCTCACCGCCAAGGATCAAGAGATCGATAAGGTGCTGGCACTGGAGTTGGGTGCGGACGACTACGTGACCAAGCCCTTCGCCTTGCACGAGTTTTTGGCGCGCGTCAAGGCAAGGCTGCGCCGTCAATCGACGCTGCCGGCCGGCCACGACGAGGCCATCGCGCTCGCCGGCATCGTCCTAGATCCATCGCGCCAGCAACTGACCGTCCGCGGTACGGAAGTCGCGCTCGCACCGAAGGAGTTTGGCCTCTTGCGCGTGCTGATGGAGAACCCGGGCAGGGTCGTAACCCGCCAAACGCTTTTAGATAAGGTTTGGGGCTACGACTTCGACGGCGAGCAGCAGACCGTGAGCGTCCACATCCGCTGGCTCCGTGAAAAAATCGAGGAAGACTCCGGCTCCCCGCGCCACATCCTTACGATCCGAAGCCGGGGGTACATGTTCAAAGCTTGACGCTCGCGCT
>JAFAXS010000086.1 GCA_019240755.1 Vulcanimicrobiota bacterium | reverse complement strand
GCCAGCGAGATGCCGTTCATCAACTGGAAGGTCGTGGGCCAGCCGGTCTGCATCGAGTGGACGAGCAACTCCGGGCGAAACGCGAACAGAAAGCCGAAGAACAAGATCGCGCTCTCGCTCAGCATGTCCATGCCGCTGACCAGCCCCTGAAACGCGGTGCTCTCGCGAACGCCGATGACGTTGAGCACGGCCAGCGCCGCGACGACGATCAGCACCGCGGTGAAGTGCGGCAACGGATGTGAAGTCGCGTCGATGAACGGCGCCAAGGCGCTGATGTACCCGATGGATCCCCAGGCGAAGAGCGCGATGTCGATCGTGAAATCGAGCAGCACCGCCCAACCGGCGATGAAGCCGAAGATATCGCCCAAACCGCGGAAGACGAAGTACTGCCCGCCGCCCGCCACCGGGTAAGCGGCGGCGAGTTCCGTGTACGCCAAGCCGATACATACGTAGACGAGTCCGGCGAACAGGAAGGCGATATTCGAAGCGCCGGCCGCCGCGCCGAGCACCAAGCCCAAGCCGACGAAGATGTCGGCCCCGACGTCGGAGTAGCCCCACGAAAACGATCCCCACGGCGTCACGGAACGGCGCAACTCCGGGTTTGCTCGGGCCTTTTTCTCCATCAGAAGGCGTCGCGGTGCAGGCGCACGCACTCGCCGTCCAGCGTCACGACGTCGAAGCGAACCGTTGCGGCGGGAGCGACGATCTGCGCGTAATCGGCCGCGACTCGCCGAAGGCGCGCGCGTTTGCGCGCATCCACGCCCCCAAGCGCGCTCCCGAATGCCCGCGAGTCCCGGCGCTTCACTTCAACGAACACGAGCGTTCCGCCGTCGAGGCAGATCGCGTCGACCTCGCCGCCGGGCAGGCGAACGTTTCGCGCGAGGACGCGATAGCCGCGCGCCGCCAGAAAAGCGCCGGCACGATCCTCTCCCTGCCGGCCCTTCCAGTTGCTATCCAGTGAGGGCCTCGAAGGCTTCGACCGACTGCAGGCCGAGCGCAAGCTGCGCATCGCGGACGCGCGCCCAGTTCGCCCGATGATGAACGCTGGGGCCGTGCGCGCGCAGCGCCTCGAGATGGTGTGGAGTGGAATATCCCTTGTGCAGCGCAAAACCGTAGCGCGGCTCGTGCCTGTCGAGGTCGACCATCAGCGCGTCGCGATGCACTTTGGCGATGATGGAGGCAGCCGCTACGACGGCGCAGCGCGCGTCCCCGTGGATCAACGGTTCTTGTGGCCCGGCAAACGAGCGGATTCGCACCGCGTCGGTGATCAGATATTGCGGCGCGGCGTCGAGAGCCGCGATGGCGCGCTCCATCGCAAGAAGGCTGGCCCAATAGATGTTCAGCCGGTCGATCTCGGCAACGTCGGCGCTGCCGATCGCCCAGGCAAGGGCCCGCACCTTGATCGTTTCGGCGATCTCGACGCGCAGCTCGGGCCGCACCTGCTTGGAATCGTTGAGGCCCTTGATCAGCAGCGGCCCGGCCGCCACGACGCAGGCCGCGACGACGGGGCCCGCCAGCGGACCTCGCCCGACTTCGTCGATCCCGCCGATCAACGAAAATCCACGGTCGCGCGCGGCGTTTTCGAAGCGATGCAGGCGGAGGAGGCGCCGGCGTTCGCGCTCGTACGCCGTCTTCTTTTTACGCTGCTTCGGCGTCATCCGGATGCTCCAGTGAAATTCGCCCAAACGCGCCCTCGTTGAAAACGCGAATGTACGCGCGCGCAGCGTTGGTAAGGTCGGGCTGCGCGCCTTTCCCGAGAAAACCGCGCTGCACCGCGAAGGTCGCGAGATCCGGGACGTCGCGATTGCCGTCGTGCAAAAGGAGCCAGCGGTGAAAGGCTTCGGCGACCTCGCGCGGATCGAAGCGGTTGTGCGGCAGCGCCCCGCACATCGCGAGCTTCCAACGCGCGGCCGGCGTGCCGATTTTCGGCGGCAGGACGCCGGGCGTATCGAGTAGCTCGACGGCCGGCGCCAGCCGAAACCACTGCATCCCTCGCGTGACACCGGCGCGGTTCTCCGTCTTCGCTTTGGCGCGTCGCAGCAAGGCGTTGACGATCGACGACTTCCCAGAGTTCGGCGCTCCGACGATCATGCTGCGGGCGATACCTTTTCGGCCCGCGGCATCCTTCGCAACGTCCCGTGCCAGGGCCGCTACCGCGCGCGGCGCGCGCGCGTCGAGGGCCACCGCGACCTGGCCTCGCTCCGAGAAGCGTCGCAGGAAGGCGTTCGTCGTGGCTGGATTCGCCAGATCGTCGCGAGTGAGGGCGATGAAGCGTTTTTTCCCCTGGACCATCTCGTCCAGCATGGGATAGCGCCCACTCTGCGCGATCCGCGCGTCAACGACCTCGATCAAAATATCGATCAGCGAGAGCGATTCGCGGATTTGCCGCCGCGTGCGGGCCATGTGCCCGGGGTACCACTGCGCCTGGGCGAGCATCGAAGGCGAGGTTCCCTAGAGCTCGCCCAGCATTCGGGGCGGCCAAACGCCGGCAACTGCGCGCCCCATCAGGCGGTCGTCCGGTACGGGACCGAAGACGCGCGAATCTTCGCTCGCCGCGCGATTGTCGCCCAGCACGTACACGCTGTGCGCGGGAACCGCGATCTCCGGCGCGCTGCGAGCGTCGCCGTGCTCGACGTAGGGTTCTCGGAGCGCGATGCCGTTCACGTAGACGTGACCACTCGCGATTTTGACGCGGTCGCCCGGGACGCCGATCACGCGTTTGATAAAGACGCCGCGCGCGTCGTTGTCTCTGCGAAACGCGACGATATCGCCGCGCCGCGGCGATGCGAAGCGGTACGCGAAGGTGTTGATCGCGACGTATTCGCCCGGACGGATGTGGGGTTCCATCGAGAGGCCGCTGACTTGGGGAAGACGGAGAAAGAAGGCGGCGACGAGCAACGCGAGCACCGCGAGCTGCAGGGTCAGACTTGCGAAGGATCGCCATCTCGCGAGACGGACCACGCAGAGTCCTTCGCGGCGCTGCTTACAAAATCTTCGCCTGCGACGGCGGCCAGAAGATCAAGAACGCGCGTCCCGTGAAGCCGGCGCGCGCGTTGGCGCGCGAACCGCTTGCGAAGCGTCCGGAATCTTGCGCGAAGCCCCAGATATGCGAGTCTTCTGAATCGTTGCGGTTATCGCCGAGCATGATGTAGCAGTGCGGTGGAATACGATTGGGAGCGGTCCAATCCGCTGCCGGGGGAACGTTGGCCATGCTCGGATCCAGGCGTTGCCATCCGGCGCCGTAGCTGACGTAAACTCCGTAGTTGCGGACTTCCAGCGAGTACTGCGGCCGTTCGGCGACGTAGGGCTCTTGCAGCCGAATGCCGTTGAGGTACACGCTGCCCGCGGCGACGCGCAGCGTATCGCCTGGACGTCCGACCACGCGCTTGATGAAATCGTCCGGCGTTGGCACCGGCGGCGGGAAGACGACGATGTCGCCCTCGTTGGGGGCATGAAAGCGGTACTCGAACTTATCGACCAAGAGCACGTCGTGGATCTGGAGTGTCGGAAGCATCGAACCCGAGGGAATGTAATACGTTCGCGCCACGAAGGTGATCAAGATCCACGCGGCTATGCCGGCGATGATGAACGGATCGAGGAACTCGCGCGCGATTGCCGTGCTGCGGCCGCCCGATCCCGCCACCACGGGCCGCAGCGATAGGAGCGCGCGCGCGGCGCCGATGACCGCAACGATCGCGAGCAGCTCGTACGGCGTCATGCCCTAGCCTCCAAGCAGGCGCATCCGCCGTAGCGGCCAGAGCACGAGAAATCCTCTGCCCCCGAGTGCGGCACGCGGTCCCTTTGCGGCGAGTGGCCCGGCAAAGAACGCTCCCCTGCCTTGCGCGAACCCCCACTCGTGCGAATCGTCGGAATAGTTCCGGTTGTCGCCCAGCACGAAGTAACAGTTATCGGGCACGCGATCGGCCGACTGCCACGCGGCGCGCGGCGGGATGTTCGCCCTCCGCGGGTCCAGTGCAGCGCCGTTGACGTAGATGCCGTAATCGCGGATCGACAGCGTGTATGAGGGCGGCTGATTTTCGTAGGGTTCGTACAACGCCGCTCCGTTGCGATAGACCACGCCCCCCGCAATTTTAATTCGATCCCCGGGAATCCCGATGATTCGCTTGACGTATTGCGTGCCGCCCGACGGAATTGGGGGCGTGAAGAGCGCGATATCGCCGCGGGCCGGTGGATGCAGACGATAGGCGATCTCATCGACGAGCACGACGTCGCCCACCTGGAGCGTCGGCACCATCGAGACCGAGGGAATGTAAAATGGCTCCAGGACGAACGTCACGAGGAAGAGCGCGACGAGCCCGGTCGCAATGAACGCGTCCAGATAGCTGCGCAAGAGTGCCGTGCTCTGCGGATAGGCGCGGACGACGGGACGCGCCGATACCGTCAGACGCGCGATGGCCAAGACGCACAGTAGCCCGACGAGCTGCAGCGGTGTCAGAGCGGTGCTGAAGGAACCCCTGATTAGTTCCGTGCATCGATCGCAGCGAGCAGCTTTGCCGCAGATCGAGGCGCGCCCGAGGGAGCATAGCCAGACGTTCTGAGACCGAGGGCGCAACAATGAGCTGCGGCAAAGCTACCGCTGCCCGAAGGGTTTTGCCGCGAAGCCGGCGACTGCGTTGTCGAAGGCTCCGTCACAGACTGCTTGGAGTATGCTCCGTCGCCCTCTCCTAGCATTCGCCGGCTTCGCGGCGCAAACGATCGGTACACGGAACTAATCAGAGGTTCCTTAGGTTCCTTTGGTTTTCTTTTCCTTGATTCGCGCGGCTTTGCCGACTTTTTCGCTCAAGTAGTAGAGGCGGCTACGAGAGACTGCGCCGCGCTTTCCGACTTCGATGCGCTCGACTCGGGGGCTGTGCAGCAAGAACGTCTTCTCGACGCCCACGCCGTGCGCGATCCGCCGCACCGTTATCGATTCGCCCAGGCCGCCGCCCTTGCGGACGATCACGATGCCTTCGAACATCTGGGTCCGCTCCTTGCCGCCCTCGACAACCTTCGAATAGACCTTGACGGTGTCTCCGGCGCGAAACTCCGGGACCGAGGCCTTCAGTTGATCTCGATTGAGCACTTCGATGATATTCATAGCGTTCTATTTTGGTTACGGGCGAGCAATGAAGAGCCGGGCATGCAGCCCGGCACACCGCGTAATGCTAGGAAGGCTCTGTGGGACCCTGCAAACGCTGCTCGTCGAGAAGGTCGCGGCGCCTCGCCGCCGTGCGGCCGCGCGACTGTTCGCGCCTCCATTGCGCGATCTTGGTATGGTCGCCCGAAAGCAAGACGGCCGGCACCTCGACTCCGCGGAACGTCGCAGGCCGGGTGAACGACGGATAGTCCAGCGATCCTGCGGCGAACGACTCGCTGGCCAGCGACGGCGCCGCCAACGCGCCCGCGACGAGGCGTGCGGTCGCATCCATGAAGGCCAGCGCCGGTATCTCGCCCCCCGTGAGTACGAAATCGCCGAGCGAGCATTCCTCGATCGGATAGAGCGCGCCGAGCCGTTCGTCAATGCCCTCGTAATGCCCGCAGACGATCACGAGGCGGTCGAGCGTCGACCACCGCGCGGCGTGCGCGTGGCTGAAGGGCACGCCCGCCGGCGTCGGCACGACGATGAGATTCCGCTCCGAGGGCACAGCCTGCGACAGAATTCGATCCAGCGCGCGGGCGATCGGCTCGATGCGCAAGACCATGCCCGGACCGCCTCCATACGGCGCGTCGTCGGCGCGTTCGCCCTGCGGCAACTCATCGAGGAGATGGTGGTAGCGGATAGCGACGAGGCCCCGCTCGACCGCGCGTCCGACGATCGAAAGGCCCACAAAAGGAGCAAAGAGCTCGGGGAAGAGCGTAACGATGTCGATGGTCAGCATGGTGCCGGAATACGCAATGTTCCCGAAGGATCCGAGATTTGCTTGCGTCGTGCAATCTCTGCGGCGAGGCGACTTTGCCGCGGCGCAAGTGGCGGCGAGCGAACTGCTGGCGCAGTGTTCCGACCCCGCGGAGCGGGCCTTTTTACTCAATAAACGAGGCGCCGCCCGCGCCGGCCTGCATCAGTTGACGGCCGCGCGAAGCGACTTCTGCGACGCGCTGCGCGCGGTACCAAACTATCCGCCGGCGCTGACCAACCTCGGGAATCTCTCGTTCGAAGGCGGCGAATACGAAGCTGCAATCGCCCACTATCAACGCGCGATCGCTGCCGACGAGCGGTATGCGATCGCGTACGTGAATCTCGCAGCCGCCTATAAGCGGCTGTGTCGTTTCGATGAAGCCGTGCGCGCGTTACGGCAAGCGCAGCGCCTGGACGCGCGCAATGCCGCTACCGTTGCGGCTTCCGGCCGGCGGTCTCGGAGACGGTAAGCCCTTCCAAGTATTCGAAGAGCTGTGGCAAGGTGATCTTTTCCAGAGCGGTTCGCTGCTGCAGCGCGGCCTCGTCCTCGCCCTCGTCTCGAATGTAACAACGCGTCTCGGCGCCGTCGCGCTCGCTCGTGATGAACGACACGGCAAAGCCGTTGCGCGGCAGTTCGTCGTAAATTCGCATGGTCTGCGGGTTGAGAATCTCGATGGAGTGCGCTTGATTATCCGCATCAAAGATCAGAATTCGCAGGTGCTCGAAGTTCGTCACCTCGATCGCGCCCACGACGAAAACGTTCTTCGCAGAAAAGAACTCATGCCCGCGTTTGCTGCGACTGGAGACTTCGTAAAAGACTCGATGCGCAACGAACCGGTTGAGGATCTTCCGCAACGTCGCCAACGAAGCCAGCGTCTCGGTACGGTTGCCGCGTGTGTAGATAATCTTCACGGGCGGCCCTGGTGCTTGCACGGCTACCCAGGTAAGCCCTCTTTTCAGTGCGGCGGAACTGACCTGGCGCCCCCGAAATGACGGCCGAGAAAGATGTTTTCGGTTCCGGATATCCTGGTGGTCTCGGTCTTAGCGCTCTTGCTCTTCGGGCCGGACCAGCTGCCCAAAATGATGCGCCAGGCCGGCCGCGTGATGCGGGACGTTCAAAACACGTCGCATGCGTTCATCGCCGAAATGGAACGCGCGGCCGATGCGTC
>JAFAXS010000048.1 GCA_019240755.1 Vulcanimicrobiota bacterium | reverse complement strand
GGATCCACGTAAATCGAAGCAAGCGGCACAATCGTCGGCGGGACCGGCCCCGGCTTGCCCCATCTCGTGCAGGCGGTGCCGCTCAGCATTCCACCCAGCGCAACGATCGCAACGGCGCTGAAAAAAATCCGGGCGAGCCACGCGTTTTGCATGCCGACGCCACTTTTGCCGCATGAAGCAACGGCACCTCGGGAACCTTCGCGCACCGCTACGAACAAGGTGAAGTCGTGGTTCAATTACCCGTTGCTTCCCTCGTGAGCGCCATCTCATCGGCCGCCGCGCGCTGGGCGGACCCGCACTTTGCAGCGCGGCAGCGCTTGACCGAAGCCGTTTCACAGCGGACCGGCTATTCCGAGCCCGTCGTCGACCATGCCTTCGATACCCTGTTCGGTTCGCTTCGGCGCGAAGCAATCGAGGCGGTGATCGCCGACGAGCTCGGCTGCCTGAAAGTCCTCGACGAATTCTCGAATCGCCCCGGCCGGCCGCGCGCTCGGGCGCTTCCGCTGGGGAAAATAGCGATCGTATCGAGCCGCACGACAGTCGGCGTCGCCATCGTTCCGGCCATCTTTGCCCTCTGCGCAAAATGCACCGTGCACGTCAAGGATCGCGATGACTCCCTGGTCCGCGCGTTCTTTGAGACCGTCAAGGAAGAACTGCCCGAGTTAGCGGCGTCACTCTCCGCGGAGGCATGGGACGGGGAAGTGGAGATGGAACGGCTGCGCGGTTACGACGGCGTCGTTGCGTTCGGAAACGACCACACGCTGAGCCGGATTTCTCGCGAGCTGCCGCACGAGGCGCGATTCATCGGCTTCGGATCGAAGGCGAGCGCCGGCTATATCACCCGTCAGGCACGCGAGCGGGAAGAGGACGTCCACGCTTTCGCGGCGCGCGTCGCGCGCGACGTCATGCTATACGACACCGAAGGCTGCCTCTCGCTGCACGTGCTCCTCGTCGAGCCCCACGAACGATTCCCGATTGTGCGGTTTTCGAAGATCGTTGCCGATGCCGTAACGGCGATGGCGCCGGAGTTCCCTGCGAGCGATCGTGACGCACAGGTGCGCGCCCGTCAGGCGTTGGCTCGGGAGGCCGCTACGTTTGCGCTGTCGCCGCAGATGGTGCAATCCGATACCGACTCGTCGTTCCTGGTGGTCGCCGACGCGTCGGCAGAGCGGCCGCCGCCGTTCGTGCCGCGCTCGGTTGCAATTTGGGAAGTCGATACGCCCGCGCAGGCCGCGCGCTATCTGCGCCGCCACGGAATTTCGCTCGAGGGGCTGGCGATTGCGCAGCGCCGCGACGATGTTGTCGAGATGGCCCTGCAGCTCGGCGTGTCGCGCATCACCGAGCTCGGCATGTTGCAGCGCCCGCCCTTGGGCTATTTTCACGGAGGCCGCCCGCGCATCGCAGAGTTCGTTCGGTGGGTAAGCGACGAAACGTGACGGGCGCGCAGCGGCGAACCGGTGCGATACCGGGACCGCGCAGCCGCGATCTGCTGACGCGGCTGCATCGCCGTGAATCTCCGAACTTGACGTACGCCGATGACGCTTTTCCCGTCGTCTGGGATCGCGCGCAAGGCGCACTCGTCACCGACGTTGACGGCAATCGCTACATCGACTGCACCTCGGCCTTCGGGGTCGCCAACGTCGGCCACGCCAATCCGCGCGTCGCCGGGGCCGTCGCCGCGCAGGCGCGTGAATTGCTCCACGCGATGGGCGACGTGCATCCGGCCGCTCTTCGAGTGCGGCTCCTCGAGGCGATGGCGACGATTCTGCCGAGCCGCCTCGAAAAAATCATTCTAGGAACCTCGGGATCCGACGCGATCGAGGCAGCGATAAAAACGGCAATCCTCGCGACCGGGCGAAACCGAATGGCGGCGTATCGCGGCGGCTACCACGGACTTTCGCTGGGGGCGCTGATGGCCGGCGGGATATCGCGCTTTCGCCAGCCGTTCGACCGCGCGCTGGGCCCCGCGCCGCTGCTCTTGAACTTTCCCCGCGCCGGTGAAACCAACGCCGAGGAAGCCGCTCGCGAAGCGCAAGAACTGCTCGCT
>JAFAXS010000080.1 GCA_019240755.1 Vulcanimicrobiota bacterium | reverse complement strand
AATCGACGTTCCGGAAGTCCATGCCGAGGCCCGGCGGGCGCTCGGTACCGGGGAGGATCGGCTCTGGGAAGGCATCCTGATCACGCCGCGCGTTCGGCGGATCGTGTCGTTGGCCGAGGAGCGCGCCGCCGGTAGGGAGATCCAGCCGATCGATCTCTTTGACGCGCTGCGGGCCGAAGGCAGCAGTTCTGCGGCCGAAATTTTGCGGCGGGCAGCCGCCCGAAACACCGCCCCCGCCGTCGAGTAAGGGCTTGCGTGGAACACCTCCAGCACGCCGTGGTCGCGCTGATCGACCACTATGGGTACATCGGGCTTTTCGTCGGTCTCGCGCTCGGTAATCTCGGCGCACCCGTCGGGACCGAAATCGTGCTGCCCGTCGCCGGCGCCTTGACGGCGACCGGACATCTGCCGAGCCTTTGGCTGACCATCGTCGTGGCCTTGGCCGGGGAACTGGGCGGAGGCTCCGTCGGCTACGCCATCGGGCGCTTCGGCGGTGTTCCGATCATCGAACGCTATGGGCGCTACGTACACGTCACTCACGATCGGCTCGCTGTGGTTCACCGCTTCTTCGAGCGCTGGGGAAGCTTTGCAATTTTCGTCTGCCGCTTCTTGCCGGTGTTGCGCGGCATCGCGGCGATTCCCGCGGGTATCGCCGAGATGAATCTCGCGCTGTTTTATCTTTGGACGTTTCTCGGATCGCTGATTTTTTGCACGGGGCTCATCTTGCTCGGCAATGCGCTCGGGAACCATCTCTCCGCCGTGTTGCCGCTCGTCCATCGCGGCGTGTACGTCGCGCTGGGCGCCGTCGTCGTGGCCGCGATCGCGGCCCTCGTGGTGCGCAAGCTGCGCGCCCGGCCCGCGTGAGGACGCTGCCGCCGCTCGTACAGATTCCTGACGCCCCAGGAGTGTATCTCATGGTGGGCGCCGACGGCGACATTCTCTACATCGGCAAGGCGATCTCGCTGCGCAACCGCGTCCGTTCGTACTTCCAAGAGGGCGCGGTGCATCACCCCCGGACCGCGGCCATGGTCGAGAAGGTGGCCGACGTGCGAACGATCGTGGTCACCAACGAAATCGAAGCGCTGATCCTGGAAGCCAATCTCATCAAGCGCCATCAGCCGCCCTTCAACGTTCGGCTTCGCGACGACAAGCGCTACCCGTATCTCAAGGTAACGAACGAGCGGTTCCCCCGGGTCGTTTTCACGCGCATGGTTCGCAATGACGGCGCGCGCTACTTCGGCCCTTATACGAACGCGCACGGTTTACGCGAGCTCATCGACCTGGTCCGCCTCGTGTTTCCGCTGCGAACGTGTCGCGAGCCGATCGACGGACGCCGCAAACGGCCGTGCCTGCAATATCACATCAAGCGCTGTCTGGCGCCGTGCGTGGGTTACCAAACCGAGGAAGATTACGACAAGACGATCGATGAAGTCGTGCTCTTCCTGGAGGGCAAGCAGGAGTCGCTGCTTCGGCGACTGCAGCACGAAATGACCGACGCAGCGGAACACCTCAACTTCGAGGCGGCGGCGCGCCTGCGCGACCGCATCGTCGCGGTGCACCGCGTCACGCAAGAGCAGAAGGTCGTCTGGAAAAGCCGACTCGACATGGACCTGGTCGCGATCGCGCGTTCGCAGGGGCAGGCTTGCATGCAAGTCTTCTTAGTGCGCGGCGGCAAGCTCATCGCACAGGAGCATTTCATTCTCGAAGGCGTCCACGAGCAGTCCGACGCGCACCTCACGGCTGAGTTTCTCAAGCAGTTTTATACCGCGCGCACCGCCGGCGCACCCGACGACTCGGCATTCTCGGCCATTCGCGTGGCGCGCGACAACCAGGCGCCCGTGCCGGAGAAACGACGCACCAATCCCGGCCGCGCGGCGGCGGTTCCGAAGGAGATTCTCGTGTCGGCGCTGCCCGAGGAGCGCTCCACGATCGAGTCGTGGCTGTCGGAAGTGAAGGCCCAGCGCGTGCGAATCTTACAGCCGCAGCGCGGCGCGCGCGCCGAATACCTGCGACTGGTGCGCAAGAATGCGGAGCAGAATCTCAAGGCATTTCTCGCCCATCAGGAAGTACAAGAGACGGCGCAGGCGCGCTCGCTGACCGATCTTGCCGATGCCCTCGAACTTCCGGAGCCGCCCCACAGAATCGAGTGTTACGACGTTTCGAACATCCAAGGAAGCAATCCGGTCGCGTCCATGGTCGTGTTCGTCGAGGGGCGCGCGAAGAAGAGCGAATACCGCAAGTTCAAGATTCAGTACGACCGCGGCCCAAACGACTTTGCCATGATGCAAGAGACGCTGCGCAGGCGACTGCGCTACCTGCGGCGCGAGACCGACCGCACGGAGACTGCGATGGAACGCGAGCTCGCGAAGAAAGAAAAGTTCAACAAGAAACCGGACCTCTTACTGATCGACGGCGGGAAAGGACAGCTCAGCGCGGTCGCTGCAGTTCTGGAAGAACTTGACATGACGGGTTTGCCGGTGGCGGGACTGGCCAAGGAGCACGAGTGGCTCTATCTTCCTAACCAATCCGAACCGATCGTTCTGCCGCCGAACTCTCCGGCGCTGCACCTGGTCGCGCGAGTTCGGGACGAGGCACATCGCTTTGCGGTCACCTTTCACCGTCAGCGCCGGGCGAAAACGATGACGCAGTCGGCGCTCGATGCCCTCGCAGGTATAGGGCCGGTTCGCAAGAAGCGAATATTAGCGGCCTTCGGGTCGGTTGCAGCGGTCAAGAGGGCCAGCCTCGATGAGATCGTTGCGGTCAAGGGGATGACGCCGGAGTTGGCGTCGCGCGTCAAGGCTGCGTTAGGAGAATAACATGCATCTTCTGATTCGCTTTATCGTTAATGCCGTCGTTTTATGGTTGGTCATCTCGCTCGTCCCGGGCTTTCATAACAACGCGGGGCAATCCGGGTTCGGCGCGTACAGCATCGGGACGATCGTGATCCTCGCGATCATCTTCGGCCTCGTGAACATGTTGATCGGGCCGATTTTGCGGCTGCTCAGCG
>JAFAXS010000118.1 GCA_019240755.1 Vulcanimicrobiota bacterium | reverse complement strand
CGAACCAACCCTGCCAGGCTTGCGCGGGCGGCAGCACGATCAGCGTCGTCAACGCATCGTGCAGCTCGTCGGCGTCTCGCACGACCGGCCACGATTCGGCGCTCACCTCGGCGATCGCGGCCGGATCGAGCTTGCCGGTGCCGTCCGCATCGTCGCGCGTCGTTCGGCGCAAGGTAACGGCGCGCGCGCGCCGTTCTTCGAGCGGCGCATCGTCGAGATACGCGTACGGATTGGCGTTCAGAATCTCATGACAAAAAACCGACGGCTCCGGCGTGTCGATCGCCGCCGTCCGAACCTGTCCGCTCTCGATACCGCGCAATACGTCAATTAAGCCATCGACGTCCATCGCCTCGCGCAGGCAGTTATCGATCGTCTCCCGCACGAGCACGTGATCGGGAATGCGAATCGGTCCCGTCAAGTTTTCGGCGCAGGCGGCCTGATCGGGGAAGACGGCCGCGACCAAGTCGTCCGCGCGCATCCGCACGAGCTGCGGCGGGACCTTGCGCCCGCCGCTGAAGCGGAGGATCGCGAGGGCGCGGGTCGCGTTCCACCGCCAGCGTGCCGCAAACATGGGCGCCGGCAGCAACGCCTGCTTCAGCGTGTCCTCCGCGCTCGCCGATTTGACGAACTCGAAAACGATTTCAAGGGGGAACGCATGCTGATCGGTCAGCGACAGCACGATCCCGTTGTCCGTGGCCGCCGCCTGCAACTCTAGGTTGAACGAGCGGCAGAACTTCTTGCGCAACGCCAGTCCCCACGCCCGATTCACGCGCGCGCCAAACGGCGTATGCAACACGAGCTGCATGCCGCCACCTTCGTCGAAGAATCGCTCGGCGACGACGGTCTGCTGCGTTGGAACGGCACCGAGGATCGCTTTGCCCGCCCGTAGGTACGCGACGGCCTGCTCGGCGCCGGCGCGGTCGAGGGAACACTCTTGCGCGAGCCAGTCGTGCGCCGCGTCGTCAGTGCGCTCATCGATAGCCTTCCGAACGGCGCAGACTTCCCGCGACAGCTCCAACGTGCGGCCGTAGCCCTCGCCGTTCCAGAACGGGACCGACGGCGGCGCGCCATGCGCGTCCTCGACGCGAACGACTCCGGCCTCGACGCGCCGCACGCGCCACGAGTTCGTCCCCAGCAGAAAGATGTCGCCGGCCATGCTCTCGATCGCAAAATCTTCATCGAGCGTCCCGATCACGTGGCCGTCCGGCTCCAACACCACGTTGAAGTTGGCCGTGTCGGGGATCGCGCCGCCGCACGTGAGCGCCGCGAGGCGAGCGCCACGCCGCGCTCGGATTCGCCCGTTCACTCGATCGACGTGGAGGAACGTCCCGCTGCGCCCACGCGACGTCGAGATGCCGTCCGCCAGCATCGAAACGACGGAATCGAAGTCGGATCGAGCCAGCGAGCGATACGGATACGCCTTCCGAATCGTTTCGAACAGCTCGTCCAGGCCCCACTCGTGCTGGGCGCAGGACGCCACGATCTGCTGCGCGAGAATGTCGAGCGGCGCGTTCGGAATGGTCAACGCGTCGAGCTCTCCCGACCGAATCGCGCGTACGAGCGCCGCGCACTCGAGCAACTCGTCGCGCGTCGTCACGTAGAAAATGCCCTTGGGAATCGCCTTGATCCAGTGGCCCGAGCGGCCGACCCGCTGCAGCGCGACCGCGATGGAGCGGGGCGACCCCAACTGCACCACCAGGTCCACGGATCCGATGTCGATGCCGAGCTCGAGCGAAGCGGTCGCGACGACCGCCCGCAGCTCGCCCGCGCGCAAGCGCCGCTCGACGTCGAACCGAAGCTCGCGCGCCAGACTGCCGTGGTGCGGCATCACGAAACCTTCGCCGAGACGCTCGTTGAGCGCGAAGGCGGCGCGCTCGCTCATGCGCCGCGTTCCGACGAAGATCAACGTCGTACGATGCGCGCGAATCTGGTCGGCGACGCGATCGTAAATCTCCGAGCACATCTCTTTGCTCGCGACGGGCCCAAGCTCGTCGCTCGGGACCTCAACGGAGAGTTCCATCGCGCGACGGTGACCGACGTTGACGACGCGCGCATTGGGACTCAGGAAACGCGCGACGTCGTGCAGCGGATGGACCGTGGCGGAGAGGCCAATGCGCTGCGGCGCCGTACCACCCTCGCGTGCGATGAGGTCGTCTAAGCGCGCAAGCGTCAGGGCGAGATGCGAGCCGCGCTTGCTGTTCGCGACCGCGTGGATTTCGTCCACGATTACGGTGCGCACGCCGGCAAAGAGCCGGCGCGAGCGCTCTGCGGTCAATAGGATGAAGAGCGACTCAGGCGTCGTGAC
Source organism: Vulcanimicrobiota bacterium (assembly GCA_019240755.1). GTDB lineage: Bacteria > Vulcanimicrobiota > Vulcanimicrobiia > Vulcanimicrobiales > Vulcanimicrobiaceae > Cybelea. The sequence goes on along the minus strand of JAFAXS010000118.1, from coordinate 3,334 downwards.
CAGTACGTGCGGCGGGTTCTTGAGCATTCGCTGCCGCTGCGCGGGCGTCGTATCCCCGGTTCGTACGGCGGTGCGAATCTCGGCGAGCGCAACGCCCTGCTGCGCGGCGAGTGCCAGCATCTGCTCGAGCGGCTTCTCGAGGTTCTCGCGGATGTCGTTCGACAGCGCCTTCAGCGGCGACACGTAGACGACGAGCGTCCGCTCCGGCAGATCGCCGGAAGCCGCGCGGCGCACCAGATCGTCGAGCGCATGGGTAAAGGCGGCCAGCGTCTTACCGGATCCCGTCGGCGCCGCGATCACAACGTCGTGCCCCTCGCGAATCGTCGGCCAGCCCTGCGCTTGCGGCTCCGTCGGCGGGCCGAAAGCTGCCCCAAACCAGTCGCGGACCAGGGGACTGAAGCCGTCCAGCATTGCCCCTCAGGACTCGTGGCGAGGCGCGGCGGGTTGCGCGCCAGAAGCCGCGATCATGCGCCTATCGCTCTGCACTCTCGCGTTGCTTTTCGCATGCTCTCTAGCCGCCTCGGCGCGCCCCGTCCTGGGCCCCGCCGACATCGCGCGCCTCGTCAATCTCGACGAGCCCGCGATTTCGCCGGACGGCACGCGCATTGCGCTCGTCGAGGTGGCGCAGGATCTGCTGCACGCGCGCTACGTCAATTCGCTCGTCCTCGTGAGCACCACCGGCGGTCGCGCGCGAACGCTCGTGCGGGGCCACGACGTCGCCGTTCCTCGCTGGTCGCCCGACGGGCGAGCGCTGGGCTACGTGGCACGCGCCGGGGGCGCCGCTATCCGGCAACTCTTCGTCCGGCGCGGCGGAGCGACGCGGCAACTGACGCACGCGCGCGGCGACGTCATTGACTTCGCATGGAGCGCGAACGGGCGGCAAATCGCCTACGTCGCGTCCGATCCGCCGGCGGGAGGCACGTACTTTTTTGCCGGCGACAACGACTATACGGCCGCCGCGCTCACGCCGCCCGACCACCTTTGGATCGTTGCTTCTTCCGGCGGCAGCGAACGCCGCCTGACGCGCGGTGAGTGGACGATCGCGCCGACGGATCCGGGCGGCATCTTCTCGCCGCAGATTGCGTGGGCACCAGGTGGCCGCGCGATAACGCTGACGCGCGTCGAAAACACATTTAGCGGCGACAGCGAGCGCTCGACGCTGTGGAACGTTGATGCGGCAAACGGCGCGATGCATAAGTTGACGAGCCGTCCCGAGTTCGAGCTGACCCCCGCGTACGCGCCCGACGGCAGCGGCCTCACGTATTGGTATCCGCTCAACGGCGATTTCAACTCCGAGAATACGCTTCGGCTGAGTGCCGATGCCAAGGATATCGATCTCGCCGCATCGCTCGATCGGAATATCGCGGGCGCGCGCTGGCTTCCCGACGGCCGGCGGCTGCTGATCTGTGCGGCCGATCACACGCAGATGACTGCGTGGATCCTCGCTCGCAACGGATCCGCCCAACCGTTGCGCCTCGGCGACCTTCACATGGTCTGCGATCCATACTCGAGCAGCACGTTCGACTCCGGAATCGACGCCGACGTCGCCAACGACGGCGCGATCGCGTTCGTTGCCACGAGCTCCACGCGTGCGCGGGAGCTCTACGTTCTTCCGCGCGGCGCTCGCGTGCCACGGCGGCTGACGCACGCGAACGACTGGCTCGACAACTACGCCGTCGGTCGCATGGAAGAGCTCGACTGGACCGGGCCGGACGGCTTCGCCGAGAACGGCGTCGTCACGTATCCGCCGGGCGTTCCGCCTAACGCGGGGCGCAAATTTCCGATCGTGCTGCTGATTCACGGCGGACCGGGACTGTCGAGCACGCGCGACTTTGCCTGGGAGCAGTGGCCACTCGCGCAGGCGATTGCGTCTCACGGCTACGTCGTGCTGCAGCCGAACTACCGCGGCAGCGACAACATGGGAAATGCGTATATGATCGGGATCGTGCGCAATACCGTCGTGGGGCCTGCATCCGACATCATGGCCGGGCTTGCGCAGTTGGAGCGGCGGCCGCAAGTCGACCCGTCACGGGTCGCCGTTTCGGGCTGGTCGTACGGCGGCGAGCTGACGTCGTGGCTCATCGGGCACGAGCATCGGTGGCGCGCAGCCGTCTCGGGCGCCGCGGTCAACAGTGAGTTCGACGAGTACAGTCTCTCGGCGTCGAACGTGCAGGACCGCTATCCGCTGGGAACGTCGCCGTTTACCGACGACGGGCAGCGCATCTATCGCGACAACTCGCCGATAACGTACTACGCCGCGATCACGACGCCCACGTTGATCTGGGGCACCACGCTGGACCCCGTCGTGCCGATCACCCAGTCGTACGCGCTCTATCACGCGCTGCACGACAACGGGATTCCGGTGCGATTCGCGGTGTTTCCGGCCGCCACGCATGGGCCCGGAGACCCGCGCCAGACGGTCGCGCTCACGCGCCTCTGGCTCGACTGGCTCGATCGCTACCTTCGCTAGCAAATCCGAACCCAGCCGCCGAACGTTCTACCGTCGTGAAACCTTTCGTCGTCGCCACACTGCTGTTCACCCTCTGCCTGGGCGCGGGCCCCGGTCCGAAGACCGGTTCCGAGCGCGTCGTCCTTGCCGGCGGCTGCTTCTGGGGAATGCAGCTCGTCTTTGAGAATCTGCGCGGGGTCGATCGCGTCGTGGCCGGCTACGCCGGCGGCAACGAGGACACGGCGCACTACGAAACGGTCAGCACCGGAGCGACGGGCCACGCCGAGTCCGTCGAGGTCACGTACGATCCTACGAAGATCTCCTTCAAAGAGTTGCTCGACGTGTATTTCTTGGTCGCGCATGACCCCACTGAGCTCAACCGGCAAGGGCCGGACGAAGGATCGCAGTACCGTTCCGAGATCTTTTACACGACACCCGCGCAGCGAACCGAGGCCGAAGCCTACATCGCCGCGCTGCAACAGCGACACGTCTACGGCTCGCCGATCGTGACGATCGTCGCCGCGCTGCGCGGCTTCTACCGCGCCGAAGCCTATCACCAAGACTTCGCGGTCCACAATCCCAACAACCCGTACATCGCGGTCAACGATCTTCCCAAGCTGCAACACCTGCGCGAAAAATTTCCTCAGCTAGTTAAGCAGCCTCGCTAGAGTCTGCGCTTCGGAAACGTTCGTCGCGCCCCGTCCATGGGGCGCTCCTACTCGCGCGCGGCTCGCTCCCGCCGTCCATGGCTCCGCTCGCCGTCGCGACGCTCCTCAGCTGCAGACTCTAGCGAGGCTGCTTCACAAGGCTTCGTCACAAAACGAGGCTGCTGCGCTATCGAGGAGCGTCGGCTACGTGTTGAGCGTAGGTGCGGGGATCGAAGTA
>JAFAXS010000069.1 GCA_019240755.1 Vulcanimicrobiota bacterium | reverse complement strand
TTCTATCAAAGCGGCTACGACGCCGGCGTGAAGACGGCCAACTGGGACACGAGCAGCTTCGACCCACTTGTCGTCGCACCGACTTTGTCATCGTGAGCGAAACGCGGCAGTCCAAGGGGCGCTCGGAGGTCAGAGCGCAGCCCCGCCACTCCGTATGCTGCCGTGCGAAAAATAAGCCAGCGCGGTTTCGCATCACTCCTAACTAGCCTTGCTACTTGACGGATACTTTGCCGGATATCGCTCGAGTCCAGGCCATAGGCTGCGGATTAGCGTCAAAACAGTCATGTTTAGGACGCCCGCTAATACTCCAGCGACAACGGCGATTATAAGTGAAACGTGCAGACTAGCCGAGAGAATAACCGCTAAGTCTGCGCCGCCGATAACAGAATCGACAAACGACACGGCCGTCGTGACGGGCATCAAGAATTGCCACCATGCTCGCGATGCGGCCATCTCTTCTTGCAGTCCGGTAAGGTCATCGTGAATTGAACGTACGAACATGCCTTCCAAGGCAGGTTGAAGTTCAAGATAACGGTGGCGGATGCGTGAGATACCGAAGACAATTATCGTGTCCTCAACGGCGAGCTGTCCAAGACGGAGAAACGTCAAGATACCGAGCACCCAGAGCGCGCTGAGCAGCGTCACGCTGAATACGATGAATTGTTGACGTGCACTGGCCGACGCCATAAAGCCGAGCGCAACCAACACCGCCGAAACGGAATAGAGAAACAGGGTCGCGCGCCCTTGCATGTCTTGTAAGCACGCTTGCCGTGCGCTCTGTAACGTGTAGTGCTCGGTCGTTAGCACAGTAAGCTCGAGTTCGTCACTCATGGTCGTGGGATTATCCTACCCGACAGTAGGGAAATCCCTTACGATTCGCTCTGGGTGCGCAATGGCTCAGGCCGGAATAGGGGCGCGAACAGGCCACTGTAGGGACGGGCGACGATGTAGCCGAGAATCAGGGCGATGACCGGAGCGAAAAGTCCCTGCGGCAGCATCGTGATGTGAAACGCGAAGCTATTGTAAATAAATGCCGCAAGCATAATCAGCGCCACGGGGACGAAACGATTCGTCAGCAGGAGTATCCCGATAACGATCTGCGCGGCGCCGACAAAGAGCGTCCAGTGCGATTGATAGAAGAAAACGGCATGGCACCCGCGAGAACAAAGAGGATGCCCAACAGAATTCGAGCTACAATGGTTACGATATTCACGGGCCGATGCTTCGCGCTCGCTTCGAAGTTTCCGTTGCATGAGTGCAGGGCTCGCAACGAAAATAGTTCCGCCGAGTCATGAAATACGAGCCGGCAGATCTACGCAAGGCGCTTGCCGCTGCACCGGACGCGAAGGCCAAGTGGGAGGATCTCACACCGGTCGCGCGGCGCGACTTTGTGATGTGGATCGATGCAGCCAAACAAGCCGAGACGCGTCAACGGCGGATCGAGCGAGCCTGCGACATGCTGGTTTCCGGAAAGCGGCGCCCGTGCTGCTTTTCAATTGTACCGCTCGACCTTCATAACGCCCTCAAGGCCGCACCGAAGGCAAAAGCCCGATGGGGCGACCTAACCCCGGATGCGAAGCGAGATTTTATCGGCTGGGTAGAGTCGGCCAAACAAAAGGAGGCGCGCCGGCGCCGCATCGATCATGCGTGCGCGATGATCGCCGCGGGGAGGCGGCGCCCCGCGTCTAGATAGATCGATCGTCGCGCGCGCGCGTCCTTGAAGCCGCGTACTTTCTGAGGTTAGCAATTCCATAGTACGTCGCGACGCCTTCGAATCGCATCCCAGCTTTTTCGGCCACGCGGCACGATGCGACATTCTGCGGCATGACGATCGCGATGATCCGCTCGAGCCCGATCGTCTGCAAACCGTACTGCAGCACCGCTTTGGCGGCCTCCGTCGCGTAACCGTTCCCCCACGACTCCTTCGCAAAGTGGTAGGCGATCTCGATCTCGGGCCCCTTGCCCTCTACCGGCACCAGCCCGCACTGTCCAACGAGCGTTCCCAGCGCTTTGGGCTCGACCGCCCAGAGCGCACAGCCGCTCTCGCGCTCCATACGCAGCCGTCGCTCTAACGCGCGCGAAAAGTCCGCCACTGCCGGAACCGGCGATGGGGGCACGTAACGGCGAACGTCGGGATCGCTCAGCATTGCGGCCCACGCCTGCGCATCGCGAGGCTCAAACGTTCGAATCACGAGGCGCGCCGTTTCGATCCGCACGGATGCCGCTTTGATAACTCTTTGACCGGAGCCTGGTCGCGTCGTAAGAGGTTTTTAGCAAAATGCTCGCCGATACTCCAATACATGACCCGTTTGCCATGGGCCGCTTTTGCGGCACTCGTTCTCCTCCTCGCACCTTCGAACGCCCCCGCTGCCGCGACCCAATCGCCCGCGGAGCAGCTGATGAGCAAACTGCGGTGGCGCAGCATCGGCCCGTACATCGGCGGCCGCGCCGTTGCGGTCGCCGGAGTGCCCAGTAACCCTCACCTGTTTTATTTCGGCGGCGTACAGGGCGGGATCTGGAAGACGACCGACGACGGGACGGAGTGGAACAACATCAGCGACGGAAAGCTGCCCGGGGTCGCGAGCGCCATGGGTGCGCTGGCCGTAGCCGCGTCCAACTCGAACGTCATCTATGCCGGTACGGGAGAGGCCGACATTCGGCAGGATTTCGACACGGGCGACGGCGTGTACAAGTCGACCGACGCCGGGAAGAACTGGTCGTACGCCGGACTGCGCGACACGCACATGATTACCAAGGTCGTCATTGATCCCGGCAATCCGAAGATCGTCTACGCCGCGTCCATGGGACACGTCTTCAAGCCCAACCCAGAGCGCGGCGTCTTTAAGACGACGAACGGAGGCGCGACTTGGCAGAAGATTCTGTTCGTGGACGACAACACCGGCGGCGTGGACCTGGTGATGGACCCGCGCAACCGCCGCGTCCTCTACGCCGCGATGTGGCAGGCGCAACGGCTGCCGTGGAAGCTAAGCAGCGGCGGACCGGGAAGCGCTCTGTACAAGACGACCGACGCCGGCCTGCATTGGTCGAAAATTTCGAGCAATCCCGGTTTCGCGCATGCGCCGCTCGGCAAGATCGGCGTCTCCCTGGCGGCGAGTAATCCGAAAATCGTCTACGCGATCGTGCAGGCGCACGACGGCGGGGTCTATCGCAGTGAAAACGCGGGTGCGACCTGGCGCCTCGTTAACAGCGAAATGAAGCTGCGACAGCGCGCCTTCTACTACACCGCGATCTTCGTTGATCCGACGAATCCGCAGGTCGCCTACGCTCCCGAAGTCGACGGCGTCTACAAGACCAAGAACGGCGGGAGGACTTGGACGCTGCTGAGCCCGCCGCACGGCGACAACCACATCGTCTGGATCGATCCGCGCAATCCAAAGGTGTTACTCGTGGGCAACGACGGCGGCGGCACCATCTCCGTTGACGGGGGAGAAACCTGGAGCAGCCAGATCAATCAACCGACGGGCCAATACTATCACGTCGCGATCGACAGCCAGTTTCCGTTCCACGTTTTCGGCGCGGCGCAGGATGAAGGTTCGTTCGAAGGCCCTAGCGCCGCTGTCGGGCCGGGCATCGGTCCGGGCGAATGGCATCCCGTCGCGCTCGGCGAGAGCACGTTCGTCGCGCCCGAGCCCGGCGAACCGTACGTCACGTACGGCAGCGGCTACTACAGCTCGTTCGTTCGCCTCGATCGAATCACGGGCGATGCGAAGAACGTCAGTCCGTGGCCGCGTTACATGGCCGGCAATAGTTCTGCGGAGACGAAGTACCGCTTCGGTTGGACGCACCCGATCTTCTTCTCGCCCGCCAATCCGAAGGAGTTGCTCGTCGGTGCGCAGGTCGTCTTCTCGAGCTTCGATCACGGTCAAACGTGGAAGACCATCAGTCCAGATTTGACGCGCAACGATCCGAGCACGGAAGGCCCGAGCGGCGGACCGGTCAACTGGGATCAAACGGGCGCGGAGACGTTCCCCGACATTTCGTCGTTGGCGGTCTCGCCGCTCGACGCCGACGTCATTTGGGCCGGCTCCGCGGATGGATTGGTGCACGTCACCACCGACCACGGCGGCCGGTGGACGCTCGTGACGCCGCCGCAGCTTCCACAGTGGGCGCAGATCAGCTCGATCGAGCCGTCGCGCACGGCAAAGGGAACGGCGTATCTAACGGCGTCGCGGTATCAGTGGGACGATTATCATCCCTACGTCTACGAGACGACCGACTACGGCGCGCACTGGACGACCCTGACCAACGGGTTGCCGAGCGATCAGTACGCCCTCGTCGTGCGCGAGGATCCCCGCGAGCCGCGCCTACTCTTCGCCGGCACGCGCAGCACCGCATACGTCAGCCTCGACGGCGGCGCGTTGTGGCGTCCGCTGACGCTCAACCTTCCCGGCGTTCAAGTGCGCGATTTTGCGATCGACGCTCGCGAAGGCGAGGTCGTCGCCGCGACGCACGGACGCGCGTTCTGGATTCTCGATAATTTGGCGCTGCTCGAACAGCTCGCGCGCGAGTCGTCGCTCTCCGTCGCGGCGCTCCAGCTCTTCACGCCCGAGACGGCCTGGCTCTCGAATGCGTACGGCGGGCCCGATTTCTCGATCCCGAACTTCGGCGATAATCCGAAATACGGCGCGGCCGTGTACTTCACGTTGCCGCCCGGTTACAACGGTCGCACTCCGGCAACGCTGAGCTTCTTGGATTCTACCGGAGCGACGGTTGCACGGTTCGACCTGCATCCGGCGAACAAGCACGAACGCAAGCTCACGCCCGAGCAAGAGGCCGAGCTGGACGCAACGGAAACGCGCCGGCGCGACGTCGCTAAGCTAACGACAATCGCGTCCGGTATGAATCTGTTTCAGTGGGACTTACGCTATTCGCCTGCGTACGACGTTCCCGGATTCCGCTTAGTGCCGACCGACGACTGGCCGGATTCCGCCGACGGTCCGACTATCGTGCCTGGGAAGTATGAAGCCGTGCTGCAGTACGGCTCGCAGGTGGTCCGCGCCCCGGTCGTCGTGCGGCTCGATCCGCGGCTGCATCCGGCGGCCGGCGACCTGGAGGCTCGTCTGGCGCTGGAGCTTCAGATACGCGCCTCGATCGACCGGCTCGACCGCAGCATCGCCGCGGCGATGTCGGCGGAGCGCCGCCTCTCCCCGGCGGCGCGCGCTCAGGTGGAATCGGAAATTTCGTCGCTGATTCTCATGGACGTTCATTCGAGCGAAGCCGACGTCGTGAAGCCGACGAAGATCCGCGAACAACTGGGCTTCTTGCTCAACTCGCTTGAGGGCGCGTACCAGCGTCCAACGGCGACGGAATACTCCACGTTTGCGGACTTGGACGCGCTGGCAACCGCGGGCGAGGCGCGCCTCCACGCGCTGGCCGCGCTATGACGCCACGCGCAGCGCTCGCAGCAATCGCCGTCGCATTTCTTGCGGCCTGCGCGCAGCACGCCGCACTCATTCCTTCGCTGACGTCCGCGCCCGCGTCCGTGGGTTCCGCGCCGCAGACCGATATCGTACCTCCGAGCTGCAACGGACAGAAGACCACGAGGAAGTACGCCGAGCTCACCGTTCTGCTCTCGAGCAAAGGCGGGAAGTTCTGCGTGCCGGCGTACGGCGGCTTTGGCGGTGAAGTCAGGTATCCGGGCGCTAATCCGCAGGTGAAGTTGACGCTCGTCAGCAGCACGAAGAACTACAACCATCAGCCGGAGCTCGGCAAAGGCACGGCGATCTTCTACCTGCAGCTTGGAATTTCGGGCGGCACCACCTTCGGCTCCAAGGTTCGGGCCGGCGGCGGAGTGACGTCAAAGAAAATACTCCCCGGCAAGCCGTATACGGCGTACGGTCAGGCCGTCATCTTCTCGTTCAAAGTGCCGTTCGGGCCATGCTATACGGTTGCGACTAAGGGGCCCTAC
>JAFAXS010000045.1 GCA_019240755.1 Vulcanimicrobiota bacterium | reverse complement strand
AGCGGCCGCGATCTCCACGCGTACGCGCGCGAGCTCCGCTTCGAGCTCAGTCCGCTTCTCTTCGTTTGCGTTTCCTTCGTGCGGCTCTTCGCTTTCGAATTCGCGGCGCCGAGCGTCCAGGGCGGATGCCTTCAGCTCACCGGCGCGCTCTCTAGCCTGCTGTAGCTGGAGGTTTGCGCGCTCCACTTCGAGCGCGATCGCGTGCAGCTGCGCCCGCGCGGCCGCCGCCTGCGCCTGCGTCTTCGCCAACGCATCTCGTTGCGCATCGCGCGCCGCGATCGCGGCTTCGGCGCGTACGTGCGCGGTACGCAGTCGCGCTTGAGCGTCGTCGAGTCTCGCGCGCAACCCGCCCAGAACTTCGCGTAGACTCTCGGCTTGAAAGCGGCGCGAGAGAATCGATCGCTCGCGCGTGAACCTGCCGCCTGTGATCGCGCCGCCGCCGGTGATCTGCTCGCCGTCGAGCGTCACGATCGTGTCCCGAACGCCGCGTTCGCGCACGAGCTCGATCCCCACCGCGAGGCGCTCGACGATCAAGACGTTACCGACCAAGAAGTTGACGATGCCGGAGTATCGAGGATCGCTGCGAACGAGGGTGTGCGCGTAGCCGATCACTCCAGGCACCGCCTCGATTCCAGCGTCAATGCGCCGGCCTTCGCGGCTCGCCAGGGTGTCGAGCGGCAAGAACGTCGCCCGGCCGGCCTCGGTTCGATTCAGAAACTCGACGCATCGCTGCGCGTCTTCCGAGGTCGTCGTGACCACGTTGGAGAGCCGAACGCCGAACGCGATGTCCATGGCGCGAGCGTACTGCCGAGACGTGGTGATCAGATTCGAAACGATGCCTTCGATGCCGGCCAATTCGCCGCGCTGCCAGGCGTCGACGACGGCGCGCGTGCCGGGAACGTGCCCTTCGAGGGAGTTCTCGAGCTCTTCGATCGTGTGCAGTCGTGACTCGGCGGCGCGCACTTCGCCCGAGAGGTCGTGCACCGCCGAAAGCGCCTCTGCGACTTCCGCTTGCGCGCGGCCGGCTTCGCTCTCGGCGTTCTCCGCTCTGCCGCCGGCATCGAGGAGCGCCTCTTCGAGCAGGTCGAGCTGCCGTTTGCGTTCGCCGTGCCTATGCGCCGTGCCGCCGGCGAGAATCTCGAGCTGCTCCGAACGCGCGCGCGCCGCGCGCTCCTCTCCTTCGAGCCGCTCCGCCTCGGCGCGCAGGTTTTGCGCGTTTGCGAGGCGCGCGGCCATCTCCGCGGCCAGTTCGCCGGCGGCTGCTTCAATGCGGCGCAGCTCGCCGTACACCGCATCGAGTTGCTCGCGGCTTTGCGCCAGCCGTTTCAGTGCCGCGTTGTCGCGCTCGCGCGCGAGTTCGATCTCGCGTGCCAGGGGTGCGATTTGCGCTTCGAGCTCGACGATGGTCGAAGAGAGCGAGGCTCGCTCCTGCTCCGAGCGAGCCGCGTCGGCAGAAGTCTGCGTCGATTGGCGTTCGAGCGCTTCCCTCCGTGCGAGAACGGCCGCATACTGCGCCTCCATCGACGCGAGCTCGCTGCGCTGTCGCGCAACGTTCCCTCGCAACTCCTCCAAGCGCAACTCACAACGATAGAGCGACGTTCTGGTCGCCGCTAACTCCGCGGCGTGCGCCGACGCGCGCGCCGCGGCGGCGTCGCGGCGCTCTTCGGTCGGCTGCAAGCCTTCGCGCAACGCCGTGCTCTCCGACCGCCGCGACGCGCTGGCGCGAAGGTATCCAAGGATTTCGAGGTCACGGACGCGCGCGTTGACTCGCCGGTATCGCTTCGCGCGGCGAACTTGCGTCTCGAGTTCCGGGATACGCCGCTGCAGTTCCGAGATCAGGTCGGTCAGCCGGATTCCATTTTGCTCCGTGCGCTCCAACCGCCGCAGCGACTCCGCCTTGCGCGCCAGGAACTTCCCGATGCCGGCGGTCTCTTCGAACAGCGCGCGCCGTTCCGTCGGTTTGCTCGTGAGGATCGCGTCAATTTGTCCTTGCGAAACGATCGCGTACGAGCCGGGCCCGAGACCGGTTCCCATTAAGAGGTCGACGATGTCGCGAAGACGCACCGGCGTGCGATTGATGAAGTATTCGCTCTCGCCGGCGCGATAGGCGCGGCGCGTCAGCTCGACTTCGGCGTACTCGATCGGTAACGCTCGGTCGGCGTTGTCGAAGATGATCGAGACTTCGGCCATGCCGAGCGGCTTACGCTGCTCGTTCCCCGCAAAGATGACGTCCTCGAGCCGGTTCGAACGAAGGCTTCGGATCGACGTCTCGCCGAGAACCCATCGAAAAGCGTCGACCAGATTCGACTTACCGGACCCGTTCGGTCCGACGATAGCGGTTATGCCGTCTTGAAACTCGAGGCGAGTTGGATCCGCAAACGTCTTGAAACCGAAGGCCGCGATACGGCGAAGCTTCATCCGGCCGGACTCTCCAACAACGAAAGGAGCGCGGCGGCCGCGGCGGCCTGCTGCGCCGATTTCTTCGAAGGACCGTCGCCCCGGCCGACGATCCGCCCGTTAACGCTCACGCGCGACTTGAAGGCCGGCTGCTGCGGCGTGCCGCGGCTGATCTCGCGATACGTCGGCGTCGCGCGCAGGTGCTCTTGCGCGAAATGCTGCAGCCGAGTCTTCGCGTCGAGCAGCGCCTCGGCCGAGTGATCGAGATGTTCGATGTGGGCGTCCACGATGAAGCGTCGCGCCGTCTCCATGCCATAACGCAGGTAGAGTGCGGCGACGAAGGCTTCGAATGCATCGGCCAAGATCGAGGTATTTTCCGATCCTCCCGCCGACTGCATTCCGGCGCCGAGCTTGATCAGCGCAGGGAAGCCGAGACGCTGCGCGCTGCGCGCAAGCTGCGAGTCATTGACGATGGCGGCCCTGCGAAGGGTCAACAGTCCTTCCGGCTCCCCGTCGAAGCGCGCATAGAGCCATTCCGCGGTGATGCAGCCCAAAATGGAGTCGCCGAGGAACTCCATGCGCTCGTTCGATTGCGTTCCGTGCTCCTTCGCGTAGCTTTGGTGCGTCAACGCGGTCTCGAATGCTGCGACGTCGCCCGGCCGCCGGACGTTCGCTGCGGTGAGCACGCGGCGCAATCGCCGCCGGTAGGCTTCGCCGCTCACAGGTTGGCCGACAATTTCTAGGCGGAGCGCGTCTTGCCGAAAACGATGACGCTGTTATGGCCGCCGAAACCAAACGAGTTGGAGAGCGCTACTCGAATCGGAGCGCTGCGCGCGACGTTCGGCACGTAGTCCAAACGGCATTCGGGATCGGGAAACTCATAGTTCGTCGTCGGCGGCATGAGATCGTGACGCACCGCCAATGCGGTCGCGACACCCTCGATCCCGCCGGCGGCGCCCAATGCATGACCGTGCATGGACTTGGTCGAGCTTACCCCGATGCGGAAGGCGGACTCGCCAAAGGTCGTCTCGATCGCCTTCGATTCGGCGGGATCTCCCATCGGCGTCGACGTGCCGTGCGCGTTGATGTAATCCACGTCCGCCGGCGAGATGCCGGCGCTGACGAAGGCGCGCGCGAAGGCGAGGCGCACGCCGTTGCCCTCCGGATCCGGGGCAACCAAATCGTACGCGTCGGAGGACTGGCCATAGCCGAGCACCTCGCAATAGATCGAAGCGCCACGCGCCTTGGCATGCTCGTAGTCCTCGAGCACCAAAATGCCGGCGCCTTCGCCCAGCACGAACCCGTCGCGTTCGCGATCGAATGGCCGGCTGGCTCGCGCCGGATCGTCATTGCGTGTGGACATCGCGCGCATGGAGCCGAAGCCGCCGATCGCCAACGGCGAAACGGTGGCCTCGCTGCCGCCTGCGATCATGGCCACGGCGTCGCCGTAAGCGATCGCGTTGTAGGCCGTGCAGATCGCGTCATTCGCGCTGGCGCAAGCGCTTGCGGCTGCGAAGAAAGGGCCCTGGTAGCCGTACGCCATCGAAATGTGGGCTGGAGCGGCGTTCGCCATCAGCATTGGAATGAAGAACGGCGTGACTTTCGCCCACGTTCCGTTTTCGTTCGCCTTGTCGGAGTTCAGCCAAAACGTGATGATGCCGCCGATGCCGGTTCCGATGACGCCCCCGACGCGTTGCTTGAACTCTGGATCGTCGGGGAGCTTCGCGTCGGCGATCGCCTCGCGCGCGGCCACGAAGGCAAACTGCGTGAAGCGGTCCATCCGCCGCGCCTCCTTCCGGCCGATGAGCTCCTCGGGCGAGAAGTCTTTGACTTCCCCTGCGATCTTTGTCACGAAATCGCTTGGATCGAATGCGGTGATCCGAGCGATACCGGATTCGCCGGCGATTAACCGCCTCCAGAAATCATCGCGGGTGTTCCCGATCGGCGTCACCGCCCCCAATCCCGTGACGACGACCCGTCGGCGGGCAGGCGGCTGCATAGTGGAGGCGCTCAAAACTTGACCAAGTTACGGCGGGGTCCGGGTGCTTCCCCGCCCTCCCTCCTTGGCGCCTTGCACGGGTCCATGCCGCTCGGGTATAATCAGGCGCTGTCTGCCATAGGGGTGTGGGAGATCACTCTTCGCTTTTAAAGGGACGTTATGAAGCGGACGTATCAGCCGCACAACCGGCGCCGCAAGCGCGTGCATGGATTTCTCGAGCGGATGCGCACGAAAGCAGGCCGCGCGGTGCTGGCGCGCCGCCGCAAGAAGGGCCGCCATCGCCTTACCGTTTAGGCCCGAGATCATGCGCCGGTTTGCCGCGCTTCGCCGGCAAAGCGACTTTGCCCGGATGCGCCGGCAAGGAGAGCGGTTTTCCACCCAGAGCCTGACGATCTATCGCAGCAAGCCGCTGCACGGCGACGTAGCTACGCTCGTCGGCATCACGGTGAGCAAGTCGATCGGGAAGGCCGTGGTGCGCAATCGGGTGCGCCGGCGTCTCGCCGCGATCGTTCACGACGCGCTCCGTCCCGACACGTTGATGCGTCTCTTGATCGTCGTTCGTCCCGCCGCGGTGCCGGCGACCTTCAATCAGCTGCGCGCCGAAGTAACTTCCGCGCTGCAGTGCGCGTAGAGGTGTACGTGCGCCTACTGGCCGTCGCCGCGATCCGCGTGTACCAACTCGTCATTTCGCCGCTGTTGCCGCGCGCATGCAGGTTCTATCCGAGCTGCTCGCAGTACGCGCTCGAAGCGATTGAGCGGCACGGCATTGCGAGAGGCGGCTGGCTCGCTCTCTGCCGTCTGGCCAGCTGCCATCCGTGGCATCCCGGCGGCGTTGATTTCGTAGGAAAAGCGCGCTGATGCATCTGCTCGTCGCAGCCTCGTGGCTCGACCCGATCGTCCGCGTGCTCTCATGGATCGTTCTGGCGATCGACAAGCCGATCCACAATCTTGGCTGGAGCCTCGTGATCCTCGCCGGGCTGATCCGGTTGGTCTTTTGGCCGCTCAATACGGCCCAGTTCAAGAGCATCATGAAGATGCAAAAGATTGCGCCGCTGATGAAGCGGATTCAGGATCGCTACAAAGACGATCGCCAGAAGCTGCAGCAAGAGACGATGACGCTCTACCGCGAGCACAAGGTCAATCCGCTCGCCGGCTGCTGGCCGATGCTCGTGCAATATCCGGTGATCATCGCGGTCTACTACGTGGTCATGAATCACCGGGCGCTGTTCGAGAACCAGAGTTGGCTGTGGATCGGCAGCGGGCTGGCTCACGCGGCGTCCCTGCCCAAGGTATTCGGCGTGCCGATCATCGCGGCCAGCCTGGCCCACGCGGACCTGCTGTTGGTTCTGCTGTACGCGCTCTCGATGTACCTGAGCGTCCGTTACGTCAGCGCGCCCGCCACCGATCCGCAGCAAGCCCAGATGCAGCGCATGATGGCGATCTTTTCGCCCCTGATGCTCGGCTTCTTCGGTTGGAAGTACCAGTGGCCGTCGGCGATGGTGCTCTACTGGTTTTCCTATAACATCCTCACGATGGCGCAGCAGGTTTACCTCTTGCGGCGCCATCATCAGCCGCTCGCGATGATCGATTCGGAACACGTCATCACGCAAGACGTCGCTGCGGCGGGCCCGGCAAAGCTTACGCCGGCCGCGCCCAGCGGCAACGGCGTTGCAAAAGGCAGCGGCGGACGTGGGCGACGCGCGCGAAACAAACGAAAGAATAAGAAAGGCGCCTAAAGGCGACAACGATGCTGTACGAAGACGATTTCGAATTTGAGGAACAGCCGGCCAACGTGCGGGATCGCACGATCGGCGGTAAGTCCGGCGGCCGCTCCGGCACGCGGCGCACCCGTCAACCGCGACGGCCTCCAGGGACGCCCACGGCGGGGCAGGAGATTCCCGAGCACGCCAAGCCGGCGCGACAACTGCTCGAAGAGATCCTTGCGCGCATGGGATTCGGGCCCGTTGACATCGGCTACATCGCTCGAGCCGAGGGTGAATATTTGGAGATCAACGGCCCCCATCTCGGAATGCTGATCGGCCGTCACGGCAATACGCTCGAGGCACTGAATCTGCTGTTCAACAACGCGTTCAATTCGGGCGTGCGCGCGAACCGGCACTACTACACGATCGACGCGCAAGGTTATCGCGCGCAGCGCGCAGATCAACTGAAGAACCTGGCAATCGCGACGCTGGAACGCGCGATGCGCGAACGATCGCCCCAGCGACTCGAACCGATGATCCCATCGGAGCGAAAGATCGTTCACCTCGCCTTGGCGGAATCGCCCTTGGTTCGCACCGAGTCCGAAGGAGAAGAGCCCGAGCGGCGCGTCGTCGTTCATCCCCGTTGAGCTTGCGCTCAATGGGGTCCCCGATCGCCCTCCAGCGGCAAAGCCGCCGGGGCCCCCAACATTGAGTGGCGGCGGCGACACGATCGCCGCGATCGCCACTCCGCCTGGAAAGGGCGCGATTGCAATCGTCCGCATCAGCGGACCCGAAACGAAGGCGCTCGCGCGCCGGCTCGTGCAGACGAAACGGCCGCTGCGAGCCCGCGTCGCGACCTACGTCACGATTTGCGACGAACGGGGGCAGCGGCTCGACAGGGCGTTGGCCATTCGGTTCAGGGCTCCTCACAGCTACACCGGCGAAGAGATGCTCGAGCTGCAGCTTCACGGGTCTCCGGTTCTCGCGCGCGAGGTAATGCGCGCGCTTCTCGCCTGCGGAGCGCGTCTCGCGGAGCCCGGCGAGTTTACGCGACAGGCGTTCTTGAACGGGAAGATGGACCTGCACGCCGCAGCCGCGGTCGCCGACGTCGTGAGTGCGGAGACGAGCGCGGCGGTGCGCGCGGCATTCGCCAACTTGGGCGGCGGGTTGGCGTCCGAGGTGGAGCGGATTCGCGAGTCGCTGCGGGCGATGCTCGAGGAGCTCGCCGCGGCGATCGATTTTCCGGATGAAGTGGCCGAACCGCCTCGGCCGCGCTTGGAGGCGGGCGTCGCGGGCCTTCTGGAACGCCTGGAACGCTTGCGCCACGACGGCGAACTCGGGCAGCTGCTGCGCGAAGGCGTCGGCGTCGCGATCGTAGGGCCCCCGAATGCGGGGAAATCGTCGTTGCTCAACGCGTTGCTTGGCAGCGACCGCGCCATCGTCTCGGAGGTGCCGGGAACTACCCGCGATACCATCGAGGAAACGATTGCCATCGACGGCGTACCGGTCCGGCTCGTCGATACCGCGGGAATCCGCGCCCACGCCGATCGTTTGGAGGGTGCCGGCATCGAACGCACGCAACGGGCGCTCGCCGCCGCCCGCATTATCGTGCTCGTCATCGACGGCTCGGTCCCCGCGGGCGGGGAAAGCACCGAACTGCTCGCGCGCACGGAGGGCCGGGAGCGTATCGTTTTCTTCAACAAGGCCGATCTCGGCACGCGGGGCTGCCCCGTACCCCCCATCGCCGGCTCGGTCGTCGGGAGCGTGTACGACGGCCGGACGTTGACGGCTTTGCGCGCAGCGATCGCACGGACCGGTTGGCGCGGTGAGCGACTCGACCTATCGCGGCCCCATTTGGCCGCGCTTCACGAGTTCGAGGCCGTCAACGCCGCGATTGACGCCCTGGAAGGGGCGTGCGCAGCGCTGCGGCAGGGCCATCCGATGGATTTTGCCGCGGGCGAGCTGCAGCGCGCATTTTCATCGCTCGGGCATGTCAGCTGCAGGGAAGGCGCCGAAGACATCATCGGCGGAATCTTTTCTCGCTTTTGCATCGGAAAATAAGGAGGCAACTCATATGCACCGCCCGCTCGCGACCGTGCTGTTACTGACGGCGCTGGTCGTCCCCGCGACGGCCCAAGCGCGTAACGTTTCGCGCTTCGGGGTCAACATCATCAGTTGCGTCGTCAACTCCAACGGTGGAAACCTGACGAACGGCGTCAACCTCGTCTATTACAACACGCACGATTCGGCCGCGACCGAAGTGGACTTTCGCGTCAACTACAAGGGACAACACTACCTGTTGATCGACAAGGGGACGTTTACGCGTGGCGCGCAGATCAATCACAATCTCACCAATTCGTTGACGGGTCAACCATGGTACGGCCCGGCGCCGAAACTCTGTCGCGTCGAACGAGTCTATCTCGCCAACGGCACGGCGCTCTACTAGGAGACTTCAATGAGCATACTCGCAGGCGGCCACATGTTGGCGCGCAACTGGTGGACGTGGCTGATTCGCGGTATCGCCGCGATCGTTTTCGGCATCCTCGCCTTTTTGTCACCGGTTGGAACGATCCTAGCGATCGGCATACTCTTCGGCGCATATGCCTTCGTAGACGGAATCTTCGCAATCGTTGCGGCAGTGCGCGCAGCTGAGACGCATCAGCGCTGGTGGCCCTTCTTGATCGAGGGAATCATCGGCATCGTGATCGCGGCGATCACGTTTTACGACATCCGCATCACGCTGCTGGCGCTGTACTTCACGATCGCCGCGTGGGCGTTCTTGACGGGAATCGTGGAGATCGCCGCCGGCGTGCAGCTGCGCAAGCACCTCCCCAATGAATTCTGGCTGATCCTGAGCGGCATCATCTCCATTCTATTCGGAGTATTGATGCTGTGGCGTCCCGTCGCTGCGGCGTTCGCGATTATTTGGCTGATCGGCGCCTATGCGATCGTCTTCGGAATTCTAATGATCGCGTTGGCGTTACGCTTGCGCCGTCACGCGCAGCATTTCGTGAGCGCAACGGCGCGGTAGCCATGTCGCCCGATGCCGGCACGATCGTCGTCGGCGGCGGTCACGCCGGCGTCGAGGCCGCACTCGCGTCGGCGCGCCTCGGCGTGCCGACCATGCTGGTGACGGGCGATCCGAGCAAGATCTGCACGCTCCCCTGCAATCCGTCGATCGGCGGTAGCGCGAAAGGCCAACTGGTGCGCGAGATCGACGCGCTCGGCGGTGCAATGGGCACGATCGCCGACCGCTGCAGCCTGCACGCTCGCTTCTTGAACGAAAGCAAGGGCCCAGCCGTCAGGGCACTGCGCCAGCAAATGGACAAACCGGCCTATGCCGCGACCGCCGCCGCGTTGCTCGAGAATCAAGCGAATCTCGAAATCCGCCGCGGCATGGTGGAAGACCTGATCGTTCGCGGTTCGCGAGTGCGAGGCGTCGCATGCAGCGACGGAACGCGACTAGGCGCCAGAGCCGTCGTCTTGGCTACAGGCACGTTCCTGGGAGGAAGGTCCTTCCGCGGAAGCGACGTCCGGGCCGAAGGCCGCTTCGGCGAGGCGCCGGCGGCCGGACTCTCCGCCGTCCTGGCGCGGTTAGGCTTTGCGATGGCGCGCCTGAAGACGGGGACGCCGCCCCGAATCGATAAGGCGACGATCGATGCGCGGGCAATGGCGCTGCAACCGCCAAGCCCGCATCCGCTCCTCTTCTCTTACCGCAGCGCGCCACGCTTCGCCGGACCGCAGCTCCCCTGTTATGTGACCGAGACGAACGCGCGGACACACGCGCTGGTTCGAAAGAATCTGCACCGCTCGCCGCTCTACGGACTCGACCTAATCCGCGGAATCGGCCCGCGGTATTGCCCCTCCATCGAAGACAAGGTCGTAAAGTTCGCGCACAACCCGTCGCATCAGGTCTTCATCGAGCCGGAAGGCTGGGGCGAACCGACGCTCTACGTCGGCGGTTTCTCCACGTCGCTGCCGTCTGAAGTTCAGCTGGAGATGCTCCACACGTTGCGCGGTCTCGAGCAGTGCGTGATGCTGCGCCCCGGCTACGCGGTCGAATACGACATGGTTCAGCCGCTCGAGCTTCGGGAGACGCTCGAGACGCGCCGCATCGCGGGACTCTTCCACTGCGGGCAGTTGAACGGGACCTCCGGTTACGAAGAGGCGGCCGCGCAGGGACTCGTTGCGGGCATCAACGCGGCCGCGGCAGTCCGCGGCAGCGCAGCGCTGCGTCTGTCGCGGAGTCAGGCGTACATCAGCGTGCTCGTGGACGATCTCGTTACCCGCGGCGTGGACGAACCGTATCGCATGCTCAGCTCACGAGCGGAGCATCGGATTTTGCTTCGGCACGATAATGCCGACGTGCGCCTTACGCCGCTCGGTAGAGAGCTCGGCTTGGTGGACGATGCGGCCTGGGAGGCGTTCCAGCGCCGCCGGGATGCTCTCGTCCGTGGGCGGCGCGCCGCGGAGAGAACGCGCTTGGGCGCGACGAGCATCGGCGCGGAAAATTTGCCGGCGGGGAGCACGGTCGCGGATGCCCTTCGGCGCCCCGGGATTTCGTACGGCCACGTCGAGTCGTACTTTGACGAAACGCTCGGACCGGATCTGGGCCAACGGCTGGAAATCGAGCTGAAGTGTGAAGGCTACGCCCGCCGCGAGGAGATTGCGATCGAGCGCGCGCGCAAGAACGAGGGAATGCCGATACCCGACGACTTTGACTATGCGGCCATACGCGCGCTGTCGCGCGAAGGGCGCGAAAAGCTCGCGTGCCGGCGACCGAGCACGTTGGGAATGGCGGGGCGAATTCCGGGGGTACCCCCCTCCGATGTCGCGATCGTCGCGCTCTTTCTCCACCGCGCGGCCAACCGGACGCCGCTGGCCGGCTGAACCCAGCGGAAAACGATTGTGCCTTCGAGCGACTGCTCGAAGGCAGCGCCGAGGGTGAGGCGCTAAGCCGGCTCGCCGAGTTCGGCCGCCGCGTCCTGGCCGCGAACGCCCATTTTAACCTGACCGGCGCGAAGAATGCCGCCGACGTCGCCGCCCATATCCTCGACAGCCTCTCCGTGGCGCCGTTTGCGAGGGAACCCTATGCCGACGTCGGCAGCGGCGCGGGCTTTCCGGCCATTCCCCTTGCGATCGTGCTCGGCATTCCCGTTACGCTGATAGAGTCAAACGGAAAGAAGGCGCGCTTTCTCGAGTCGCTCTTCGCCTCGCTCGCCCTGCGGGGCGCCGTCGTGGCCGAACGTGCGGAGCAGGCGGCACGCCGCTCCGATCTCCGCGACAGCTTCCTCGCGGTGACCTGCCGCGCGGTGGGAGCGCTCTCCACCGTCGCCGAGCTGACATTGCCGCTGCTGGCGGTCAACGGGATCGCCATCTTGCAACGGGGCCACGTAGACGCCGCCGAGCGGAGGGCGACCGAAGACGCTAGCCTCGTCCTCGGCGGACGACTCGAGCGCGAGGTCGACGTGAGCGATCAACGGCGGCTGGTAATTCTCCGCAAGAAGCAGCCGACGCCCACCCGGTTCCCGCGCCGAAGCGGCGTGCCCCAGAAGCGGCCGCTCTGCTGCTAACGGCAATGTTTCCCGTGAAACATTGCGGCGCGCGCGCGCCGATACGGTAGGATTACGGGCATGCACTCTCTCGTGCCCCTCGACCGACGGCTAGCAGAGGCGCTCCCCGAGGGAACTCTCTTCGCTGTCGGGGGTCGCGTCCGTGACGAGGTACGCTCCGTCGTGGAAGGCGCCGCAGCGGCCGGGAAGGACCTCGACTACGTCGTCACCGGGGTTACGTTAGACGATCTCGCGCGATTGCTCCGGCCGCTCGGGCGCATCGACGTTGTGGGCGCAGCGTTCGCAGTCGTCAAACTGACCACCGACGGCGAAACCGCCGACCTAGCCGTGCCTCGACGCGACCGCTCGACGGGCGTCGGGCACCGTGAATTCGACGTGGAGAGCGGCCCGCACGTTACCTTGGAAGAGGACCTTGGCCGCCGCGACTTCCGGATGAACATGCTGGCGCGCGCACTCCCCAGCGGCCGAATCGTCGATCCCTACGGCGGCGAGGCCGACATCCGGGCGCGGCGCATCGACCTCCTCACGCCGGCGGCCTTTGTGGAGGATCCGCTGCGCATGCTGCGAGCGGCCCAGTTCGCCGCCCGTTTCGCATACGCGCCGAGTCCCGCACTGATGGAGGCGATGCGGGCCGGCGCGCCGCTGGTCTCAACCGTGTCCGCCGAGCGGGTGCACGACGAATTCACCAAACTCTTCAGTCGGTCTGCGAAGCCCTCAATCGGTTTGGAGATCCTGCGCGAGGGCGGCGTGCTGGCGCACCTTTGGCCCGAGCTGCTGGAGGGCGTGGGCGTGGAGCAGAACGAGTGGCACGCCTTTGACGTCTGGGGTCACAGCCTCGCGACCGCGGACGCGGCAGGACCGAAGAACCTAACCGTGCGCCTGGCTGCTCTGCTGCACGACGTAGCAAAGCCGCGAACGAAAGCGGGGCCGCACTTCTACCGGCACGAGAGCGTGGGCGCGGAGATGGCCAGGGCCATGCTCGAACGGTTCCGGTTTCCGAAGGCGACGGTCGAGACCGCGACGCACTTGGTGCGGCAGCACATGTACTCCGCCGACCCCACGCTCAGCGACGCCGGGGTCCGTCGTTTCATCCGCCGGATCGGCCCTTCGAATATCGAACATATGTTCGCGTTACGGCATGCCGACATCGCCGGAAGCGGCCTTCCCAAGCGCGGCGAGGCCAACGAGGCGTTTGAGGCGCGCGTGCGCGCCGAGCTGGAGCGTCAGCCGGCCTTTTCGGTGCGCGATCTCGCGATTCGCGGCGACGACGTGATCGCGACGATCGTTGCCCGCGGCGATGCGCCCGCAACGTATCGCGGCGACGAGCGCGTCGGCGCTGCGTTGCGCTGGCTTTTCGAGCAGGTCACTGATAAACCCGAACGTAACGAGCGCAGCTTGCTGCTGCAGTTGCTCGAGCAGTATCTCACCCGCGCATCACGGGGTGCACGCGCGTGAGCAGAGTTATCGCCTTGGTCAATCAAAAAGGCGGCGTCGGCAAGAGCACGACTGCCGTGAACCTTGGTACTGCCTTAGCGGTGATGGGACGCCGAGTGCTCGTCGTGGATACGGATCCGCAGGGCAATGCGACAACGGGGCTGGGCATCGAAAAATCGCGCTTGGCGCACGACATCTATCACGCGCTGATCGGCGACGCGCCGTTGGAGCGCGTCATCGTTCGCACCGAAATCGAGAACCTCGACCTGGCGCCGGCGACGATCAACTTGGCCGGCGCCGACGTGGAGCTCGTCGCGGCGCTCTCGCGCGAAACGCGCCTGCGGCAAGCGCTGGCGCCCGTCGCGCACGTCTACGATTTCGTGCTCATCGATTCGCCGCCATCGTTGGGACTGCTCACCATCAACGCATTGGTAGCGGCCGACGACTGCCTCATTCCGGTTCAGGCCGAATTTTACGCGCTCGAGGGGTTGGCGCAGCTGACCAATGTGATTTGGCGCGTGCGCGACGCGCTGAATCCAAAGTTGCACGTTAGCGGCGTGTTGGTGACGATGTTCGACGGCCGAACGCGATTGGCGCTGGAAGTGATCCGGGAGCTCGAAAAGTACTTCCCGGACCAAATCTTCAAGACGCAGATCCCGCGCAACGTTCGCCTTTCCGAGGCGCCGTCGTTCGGCAAACCCGTCATTCTTTTCGACATCAAGAGCCGCGGCGCGCAGGCGTATCTCGCGGTCGCGCGAGAGCTGCTCGAGCCGGCGCGAGCCTCGGCGTGAGCGACCGAAAGCGCGGGCTCGGGCGCGGGCTGGCCGCATTGCTCGGCGAGAGCGCGGTGCCCGTCGCCGCCGCGCACGAGGTCGTGCGCGACATTCCACTCGCGGAGATACGTCCGAATCCGTTTCAGCCGCGCAAGAACTTCGACGAAGCAACACTCGACGAGTTGAAAGCATCGATCGCCGAATACGGCGTCTTGGTGCCGATCATCGTCCGCCGTCAGGGCGAGACCTACGAACTGATTGCGGGAGAACGGCGCTGGCGGGCATGCGCGGCGCTGTCGCGGGCAACGATCCCCGCCATCGTTCGAACGAGCGACGACCGTCAGACGCTCGAGTTCGCAATCGTCGAGAACCTGCAACGCGAGGATCTCAATCCGCTCGAAGAGGCCGCCGGGTTCGAGCATCTGATGGAAGAGTACGGCTTCACTCAGGAAGAGCTCTCGCGCCGGTTGGGCAAGAGCCGACCCGCGGTGGCCAACGCACTGCGGCTCCTCGGGCTTCCGGAACCCATCAAAGCGATGGTTGCCGGCGGCCGGCTCTCCGCGGGCCATGCCCGCGCGCTGCTCGGAGCGCCCGAAAGCATGCGGCTGCCGTTGGCGGAGCGCTGCCGCAAAGAGGGGCTCACCGTGCGCGCGCTCGAGCGCCTTGTCGAACGGTTGAAGGGCACCGCACCGCGGCGAGCTTCGGCGCCCCATCCGCTTTCGCCGGAGGAGCGCGACTTTGAAGCACGGTTGCGCGAACGCTTCGGAACCCACGTCGCGCTGGTGCGCTACGGGAGCGGCGGACGCATCGAGCTGCGCTTCGCCGACGATGCCGAACTGATGCGGCTGGGCGACGTGCTCCTCGGCGAATAGTTCGCGTCTGTGTTCGTTCCGCTCTCTCGGCTTTTCACGCTCGCCATGGCGGCCGTGTTGTGCTTTGCGCTGCTCGTTCCGATGTCGCTGCGAGTTCACAAACCGGCGCTCGCCATTGCCGTGGCCATCGTCTTCATCGCCTATCTCATTGCAAACGTCGCAACGTGGCAGCGCATGCGCCCTCCGCGCTGAGAGCGCGGCGCGCCGCGCTGCTTCGCGGCATCTACGTGATTCTCAACGAAGGCGAGCAGGTCGTGAAGCGCGGAACCTCGGTGGTGAATGCCGGCGTGCGCGTCGTTCAGTATCGCGCGAAAGGCGGAGTGAACGCGATGCACCTCGGCGCGTTGCGCCGGCTCACCCGCGCGCACGAGGCACTGTTGATTCTCAACGACGATTGGGCCGCCGGGCTGGCGTTTGACTGCGACGGCGTCCACGTCGGGCCCCACGACGCCGGATTCGACGCAGTCGCGACCGTGCGCGACGCGATGCCGCACGGACTGATCGGCCTATCGTGCGGCACGCCCGATGAAGTGCGCCGCGCAAATTCGCAAAGCGTCGATTACCTCGGGATCGGTTCGGTGTATGCAACCGCATCGAAGTCCGATGCCGGGCCGCCGATCGGAATCGAGGGCTTGCGCGCGCTCGCGCGCCTGTCACGCGCGCCGGTCGCGGCCATCGGCGGAATCAACGGCGAACGACTGTGCGAAATACGCGCCACGGGCGTCGCGATGGCCGCGGTCATTGGAGCGGTCGAAATGGCCCGCGACGCCGGAAATGCGGCGCAGGATCTCATCGCGCGCTGGAACTCGGCGGCATAGTGGCGCCGAGGCCGATCGTTCTGTCCATCGGAACGACGCATCCGTGGAACGTTGCGGGAACCGGTAGGGACCTGATCGTCGGCGTCCACTTCGGCGTCCGCGTCTTTACCGCCGTTGCGGCCGTCAGCGCGCAGGGTCCCCACGGCGTCACAGCGCTGCAGCGTACGGAACGAAACATCTTCCAAGCACAACTCGCGACGCTCCCCTGGGAATCCGCGCAGGCGGCGCGCGTCGGAGCGCTCGCGTCGTCCGAGGCGGTGGAGATCGTCGCCGAGGCGCTGCGGGTGCGACCCGAGCTCCTCGCGGTCGTGGATCCCGCGTTCGCCGCGAGCCGCGGAGGCGAGCTCGTCGACGCCGCCGGCCGCATCGCGTACCGCGATCGGCTCGCCGTACTCGGCAACGTCATCCTCACGCCGAATCTGGCCGAGGCGGCGGAACTGCTCGGCGTCGCTGCCGTGGACGCGTCGTCTATCGGCGAAGCCGCCGCGGAACTGCGGTCGCGCGGGTGCCTCGCGGTATTGGTCAAGGGCGGCCACCTCGACGGCGCGCCGACCGACGTGCTCGCCGCGGCCGAAGGAATCGTGCCGTTCACCGAGCCGCGTATCGCCGGACAGATGCATGGAACGGGCTGCAGCCTCGCGATGGCGCTGGCGTGCGAGCTCGCCGCGGGGAAGTCGTTACTCGATTCCGTGCGGTCGGCGCGCGCGTACGTGCGGTCGGAAATTGCGAAGCATTAGCCGCTTGCGGCATTTGCGCGGCGCGACGATCTCGTTTACCATTCGTCCGTGTCACTGACGTCTTCGCCCCCGCGGCCGCGCGTGCTGTCGGGAATGCGGCCCACCGGGCCGCTGCACCTCGGCCACCTGGTCGGCGTGCTCACGCAGTGGGCGCGCTACTCGGAAACCGCCGAGGCGTTCTTCGAAATCGCGGATCTCCACGCGTACACCACGGAGTTCGAGGATCCGGCGAAGATTCGCGACGCGCGCAACGCGATGGTCGCGGCGTGGTTGGCCGCCGGCGTCGATCCGAATCGCTCGACGATCTTCTTACAGTCAGGCGTGCCGGAGATCGGCGAGTTGCATGCGCTGCTCTCGATGATCACGCCGGTTTCATGGCTGGAGCGCGTGCCCACCTATAAGGGGCAGATCGACGCACTGGGTCAACGGATCGCAACCTACGGATTTCTCGGCTACCCGCTGCTCCAACTCTGCGACATCGCAATCGTCCGCGGACAATACGTTCCCGTAGGGCGGGATCAGCTCGCCCATCTGGAGCTCGGGCGCGAAATCGTGCGGCGCTTCAACCATCTGTACGGCGACGGCGCGGAGATACTCATCGAGCCGCAGCCGACGCTGTCGGAGTTCTCCGAAGTCCCCGGCATCGACGGACGCAAGATGAGCAAGTCGTACGACAACGCGATCCTGATCGCCGACGACGAGGCGATCACGACGAAAAAGGTGCGCTCCATGGTGACGGACCCGCTGAAGGTTCGCCGCGGCGACCCCGGACGTCCCGAGATCTGCCCGGTCTTTGCCCTCTGGCGCTTCGTCAATCCGCTGCGAGTCGACGGCATCGCATCGGAATGCCGCTCCGGCGCCCTGGGGTGCGTGCAAGACAAGAGCGATTTTGCCGAACAACTCAACGCATTTCTTCGTCCCATTCGCGAGCGTTATGCCGGCTATATGCGCGACCCGGCTCGCATCGAACAGATCGTCGCCGACGGTACCGCGCGTACCCGCGATATCGGCGCGCGCGTGCTCGCGGATGTGAAGCGGGCCATGCGGCTCATATAACGCCACGACGCCGGCAAGGTGGAAACGCTAGCGCCAGTTTTCCTTGTCAGTCCGGACGTTTGGGGCTACGCTCGTTCTGGCATCGAAGACTTCGGAGTCCATCGTATCCTGCGCGCGCCAGTCATTGCAGACGCGCGCGTGAACGATCGACGCGACAACCAGCGTCGAAGAGAACGCGACCAGAATCCAGATCAGATCGCTCATGGGGACGAATGCGCGCACCAGCAGCGTAACGGGTAGACAAAAGACCGCCGCGGTCAAAGCGGCCTTCCAAAACTTTGGCGCGGATACGGGCGCTCCGTACAACGGACTACTCCTCGACGCGTGACGCGGCGAAATCGCGCCAGCGAGGAACGCCCGACGGATAATCGCCGCTCGGATGAGCGTCGATCCACTGCTGCGCGAGAACCGCGGCGTACTCGAAGTGCAGAAACGACGCGGGGGATCGCCGGCGCAGCGCCTCGATCAGCGGCTGCATGGCCGTCCAGGCTCGAACGGTAGCAAAGGCGCTGCCGCCGATTTGAAAGACCACGCGGCGCGGAACGAGCTGTTGGCGCAGCACGATCCCGACTTCATCGAACCAAAAGGCCACCGCCAACGGGCTGTCACCGGAGGGAATCTTACGGCTGACGACGTCCGCCACGTACGCCGGATCGTTCCGGATGCGCTCGGGCAACTCGGTGAGCACGAGATCGAAGAGGCGCATCATGTGCGGGGTGTTCGCCCGGCTATTTATGTCGATGAACGCCTGCAGCTCGTTGCCGGCCTGCATGTGACGGAGCTGAACCAACGCCGCGATCGCGGCCGCGGTCAAAACGACGAGCGTCGCGACGCTCGCCGCGGCGCTGATTTGCTCAAGCATTCAGGCGAAGCGCCTGTTGATTCAGCCTTTGAACTTCGGCAGCGTCTTGGCGATCGATTCCAGCGCCCAGTCGATGTCGTCGAGTGACGCCGCGTACGAGAAGCGCAGATAGCCCTTGCCGGCGGCGCCGAAGGACGAACCGCCGCCGCATGCGACGCCGCCCTCCTCGAGGAGGAACTTGGCTAATCCGCGGTCGTCGTCGGTGATCGACGAAACGCTGGGATAGGCATAAAACGCCCCTTCGGGCAGCAAACACGAGACGCCGGCGATTTCGTTGAGCCCGTTGACCAGCCGGTCGCGGCGGGCGCGGAAGATGTCGTTCATGCGCGTAACGGGCTCGTCGGGCCCCGTCAGCGCCGCAATGCCGGCCATCTGCACGAACGTCGCGACGCAACTGAAGGTGTTGTTGTTGAAGAGCGTTACGGTGCGCGCCAACCGTTCCGGCATGATGGCATACCCCAGACGCCAACCGGTCATCGCGTAGGCCTTAGAAAATCCGTCCACCACGATCGTCCGCTCGCGCATTCCGGGGAGCGACGCTATGGAGAGGTAGGCGTCGTCGTGATAAAAGTTGCGGCTGTAGATCTCGTCGGCCAGCACCAGGAAGTCGAAGCGCTGCGCGAGCTCGGCGATGAACTCCAAGTCCGAGCGTGTCAACACGCCGCCCGTCGGATTGTGTGGGGAGTTGATAACGACGACCTTCGTGCGCTCGGAGACGCGGCGCTCCAGCTCCGCAAGATCCATCCGCCAGTTGCGGGATTCCAAGAGGGGAATGGCGTGGATCTTCGCTTGCAGATAGCTTGCGGCCGAAGCGTACGCTGGATAGGCCGGATCGAAGTAGACGAACTCGTCGCCGGGATCGAGCAAGGCGCTCAGCGTGTTCCAGATCGCGGGCTTCGCTCCCGGCGCGATAACGACGTTCGTGGCTTCCCAGCTCGGCGCGATCCCCCGGAAGCGGCTTGCGTAGTCCGCAATCGTCTCACGCAGCGGCAGGATTCCGCTGGACGGCGTGTAGTGGGTGTGATTATCGTACAGCGCATCGACGGCCGCTTTCTTGATGTGGTCGGGCGTGTCGAAGTCGGGCTCTCCGATCTCCATGTGGACGACGCGGCGCCCTTGCGCTTCGATTTCTCGAGCGCGCGCGAGAATTTCAAATGCATTCTCCGATCCTAGCCGCGCGACGGCCTCCGCAAGACGATCCTCATGTACTGCGAGCATGCCAGCCTCCCACTGTCGCTAAAAACGTTCGCTCCGGCACGTCCTACCCTTTCTTCCGGAAGTATTGCACCAGAATTTGCCGCGCAATAGGCGCCGCGACCGTAGCACCGTAGCCGCCGCTTCGATCGACGAATACGGCCAACGCCAAACGTGGGTGGTTCGTCGGAGCCCAGGCGACGAACCACGTGGTGTTCGGACCGTTGCCGCCTTCGGTTTCCGCCGTGCCGGTCTTTCCCGAAAACGGAAGGCCGTCGATCGCCAAACCGTACGCCGTTCCGCCCGGATCCGTTACGCGCGCCATGCCCTCGCGCACCGCCGCCAGCGCCTCGGGCGTCACCGGAACTCGTCGAATCACCAGGGGCGAAAAGCGTTGAATCAGACGTCCGCCCGGCGTGCGAATCTCGCGCACGATCTGCGGGTGATAGAGGATCCCACCGTTGATGACGGTGGAGGCGACATTGACCATCTGCAACGGCGTAGCTTGCATCGCGCCTTGTCCGATTCCCAAGAAGCAGGCTTCGCTCGGCTCCATCGGGACGCCGAACGTTCTCTCTTCCCAGGCGTTCGTCGGCCAATTCCCTTCGTTCTCTCCGGGAAGGTCGACGCCGGACTTCGCGTCCAGCCCGAACGCCAGCGCGTACTTGCGCAACCGCGCGTTGCCGAGCCACCACGCCAACCGAAAGAAGTACCCATCGCTCGACGCCGCGAGCGCCGGCACGAACGTCGTTCGTCCCAGGCCGCCGGCGGCAATGTCGCGGGCGTAATAACCGCCGCAGTTCCAGCCGCCCGTGTCGTAGATGACTTGATCGATCCGCACGACGCCTTCGGTCAACGCCGCCGAACCGGTCACCATCTTGAACGTTGAGCCCGTCGGCGTCGCGGCCGCGATGGCGCGGTCGAAGAGCGGCTCCGTGGGATCGTTCAAGTCGCGCGCGATGCGTTTGTAGCGCTCGGCGGCGAAATCGTTCGGATCGTAGTTCGGATAACTCGCAAGCGCGAGAATATTTCCGTTCCACGGATCTTCCGCTACCACGCCGCCGGACAGCGAGCGCCGGCCGAGCGAATGAATCTCTTGCGCGAGCGCGCTCTCGGTAATTTCCTGCAGGCGCCAATCGATGTTGGTGACGAGCGTGTCGCCCGCGATCGCCGGGCGCGCCGGCAACTTGACGTTTGCTACGACGGCGCCGGTAGCATCGACGACCACGCGCTGGCCGCCCGGTTGTCCGCGCAGAAACGCATCGTAGGAGTACTCGAGTCCGTCCTTACCGATCACGTCGTTGGGAGAATAGCCTCGATACTTGAGGCGCTCGTACTCTTCTTGCGTGATCGCGCCGACGTAGCCGATCAAGTGCGACGCGAGCGGGCCATGCGGGTAATCCCGAACCGGCTGAACTTCCAAGTCCACGCCCGGAAGGTCGGCGAGCCGTTCGGAGAGGCGCGCGACGGATGCCACCGGTAATTCGCGCTCGAGAATCACGGGTCCGTACGGCTCGTTGCGCACGACTTCCCCAAAGGTCTGATAGTTGATGCCGCGATGGTGCAGCAACCGGTACCAAAGAACTGCGGGAGGGGCTCCCAGAATCGCGCCGAGCGTCGTCAACTCGTGTACCGGATCGCCGATCTCCGAGGGGATCAACGCGACGACGAACGACGGCCGGCTGCGCGCCATGACGGCGCCGTGACGATCGTAAATCACCCCGCGCGGAGCCGCGACGGGAATCAGGCGAATTTGATTCTCTTGCGCGGCGGCGCGGTAGCGATCGCCGTGCAGGATCGTGACGACGATCAAGCGCGCCACGATCGCGACCAACGCGACGAGCACGAGGGCGATGAAGCCTGCGATGCGCCATCCCGGCGCGCGCCAGGGCACGCGCCGCGGCGGAGGGCGAAGGATCATTGCCGCATGGAATGGATTCGCCGAACGACGAGCATCGCAAGGACCATGACGCTCGCGTTGAGCACGCTCTGCAGCACGGCTTCGTGCAGGTGGATCGCGCCGAGGCCGGGCGGATAGCCGATCAAGCTGACCGCGCCCCAATAGAGCAGGGCGCGAACGAGCGTCGCGACGAGGGTGATTGTAATGACCAGCGGCAGCGAATCGGCGAAAAAGCCGCGTGACAAGACGCTCGCCAACATCGCGCTGCCGCCCGTCGCGATCATCCAGGATGCGCCCGTCTGCGCGGACAGCGTATCCTCGCAGAGGCCGGCGACGAGTCCGTAGAGCGTCGCCCGCCAGGTATCCACGCGAATCGCATACCACAGCACGACCGCGAACACGATGCTCGGAACGACTCCACGGAAGGCGACGTAGTGCAGCACCGTCGACTGCGCGATCAACGCGCCCGCGAGCCACGCAGCGGCGACGTACCACGGCGGGCCGACAAACGGCGCGACGTGCGGTTTAGTGCGGTACGACGACAACTCGGTCGAGCGCACTCAAGTCTACCGCCGGCCTGAGCACGGCGGACTGATAGAGCGACGCGGCGCCGCGCTCCACCGCCGTAACGGTGCCGATCGGCACGCCCGAATGAAACGACCGTCCTTCGCCGGTCACCACCACATCGCCGACGCGCAGGACCGCGTCTTGCGGAAGATAGTCGACGACGACGCTGGACAGGTTGCCCCGCGCGATGCCCCACCACCGCCGGCGCTGGACGATCGCGGGAATCCGGCTCGCGTAGTCGCTCGCCAACAGCACGGTACTCGTCAAAGGACGAACGTCCACGACGCGCCCGACCACACCCTGCGCGGCCAGCACACCGTCGTTGCGATGCACGCCCGCGTGCGATCCCTTGTCGATCGTGACCGCGCGCGACTCGTTCTCCGGGGGAAAACCAATGACGCGGGCCTCGATGCCGTGGTAGAGGTCTACCACGGGCCGCACTGCACTCTCGGCGGCATACGCCGCGGCGAGTTCGTGCAATCGGGCGTTCTCTTCGAGCAGACGAGCGTTCCGGACACGCAGCGCGCGATTGTCGGACGACAACTTTGGAATCGAAACGAGTGCGGTGGCTCCGTTACGCAGCGTGCGAATCGTCGCGGAGACGACGGTCTGCGCGACGCCGACGACCGAACCGGCCGCCACCGAGACGGGACTCGTCGTGCCCGCACGTTGCGCGCCGATTTGGAGCAGCGCGAGCAGCGCAGCCCCGATGATGATCGCAATGAGCGCCAAAAGCCGGCGTTCGTCTCGATACGTAAAAATGGTGACCTCTTAGGCCGCGCTCACTTCGGGTTGGGAAGGCGAAATCCCAAGCGGCGCAGCGCTCGAACCACCCGTCCCAGCGGCAGTCCCATCACGGCGTAGAAGTCGCCCTCGACGCGCTCGACGAGTGCGGCGCCACGGCCCGCAATGCCGTAGGCGCCGGCCTTGTCCAGCGGCTCATCCGTGGCCACGTACTCGCGAATCTCCTCCGGCTGCAACTCATAAAAGCGCACCGTCGTCGTGACGCACTCTGCTTCGCGGCGCCGGCCGTCGCCCGAGGCCAGCGCAAAGGCCGTGTGCACCAGATGCGCGCGCCCCGAAAGCCGCCCGAGCATGCGAACCGCGTCGTGCGCGTCAACGGGCTTCCCCAGAGCCTCGCCATCGACATCCACCACGGTGTCGGCCGCCAGCACGGGCATCGGCCGCACGCCGCGACGCAGCACCGCGTCGAGCTTTTGCGCGGCATGATCCAACGCGACTTGCGCCGGGGTCCACCGTGGATGGATCGGCTCCTCATATCCGCTCGGCGCGATCTCGACGGTGACGCCGAGCGACTGGAGCAGATGCAGGCGCCGCGGCGACGCGCTCGCCAGCAGCACGCGCGACAGCCCCTCACTCATAGCGCCGGCCGCCGGTTTCGATGAACCCGCCCTCGTGGCGGCCGCGCGGATCGCGGTGCGTCCAATGCACGACGCCGCCGCGCGGATAGTACTCGTACTCGCCCTTCACCGTCACCGATTGGCCGGGCGCAAGCGCGAATTCGCCGGTGAAGTCGGTGTTCGCCTCGACGCGCACGATCGCGTGGCAGCCGGAGCGCAGGCGCAGCAGAAAGCCTTCGTGTGGACTGACGCGCCCGGCGGCCACGCCTAGCACGCGCGTCACCGTTCCGTCCGCAACGACCTCCACGTGCGAACGGGCGGACGCATAGGCTTGGCAGACGGCCGCGTCGTCGGGCGTCTGGGCCGCGGCGCAGGCGGTCATCCACAACAGGCCGGCAATCGGCGGGGTCAATTTGCTACGCATCGGTCTGATATCCGTAAAGCCGTTGCGCGGCGATGTACTCCCACACGGTGTCCGGCAGGAGATACCGAACGGAACGCCCCTGCGCTACGAGCGTCCGGATCAGCGTCGCGGATTGTGGGATCTCGGGAAGGTTGAGCATGCTCACCCGTTCGCGCAGCGCCGCCGGCACGGCGGCAATTACTCGCGCCAGCGAGTCCGACTGCACGCCGGCGCGGGGCGCGATCGCAAATCGTTCCAAGCCTTGCAACACCTCGTCGAAGCGTACCCAGTTGGTGCTCGCCAGCGAATCGGCCCCTATGATGAACGTAAACGCTGCATCCGGGTACTTCTGTGCCAGCTTCGGCAACAAGTCGGCCGTGTAACCGCTCGCGTCGTCCCGAAGATCCGTTTCGTCGAGCGAAAAAGCTGGATTGCTTTCGATCGCGCCGAGGACCATCGCGCAGCGATCGACGGCGCTAGCGTGCGGCTTGTCGCGATAGTGGTGCCGATTGGTCGGCACGAAGAGCACGCCGTCGAGACCCTCCAAAATTCTCGCCGACTCGGCGACGAAGAGATGCGCGTTATGGATGGGATCGAAGGTCCCGCCGAAGACGCCGAGTTTCATGAGTATGTAAACTCGTGCGCGCCGATCCGCACGGTGTCGCCTTCTCGTGCGCCCATCGCGCGCAGCTCGCGTTCGACGCCCATTCGCCCGAGCGTACGCTCGAATCGCGCGAGCGCCTCTTCCGAATCGAAGTTCGTCATCGCGGCCAGCCGTTCGATGCGCTCACCCGAAACGACAAACGTGCCGTCGCCGTGCCGCTCGATCGCGAACGCAGCATGGGGCGTGAGCTGGATTCGCGCCGCCGGCGTCGCAACTTGGGGCTGGGGCGCCGCTGCGATCATTGCGGCGGCCTCGAGCATCGTGGCGCGGACGCCTTCGTGCGTGGCCGCGCTGATGCCGCGCACGTTCTCGAAGCGGCGCCGCAGCGCCGCCAGCGAGACTTGCGCGTCGGGTAGGTCTAGTTTGTTGAGCACGAGCAACGTCGGCTTCTGATGCACGCCCCGGTCCCACGCTCGAAGCTCCGCCTCGATCATCGCCTTGTCGGCGAGAATCTCGTCGAAGGTTTTTGCTCCGTCGAGCAGATGAACGAGCACGCGCGTGCGCTCAACGTGGCGCAAAAACTGATCTCCAAGGCCCGCGCCTTCGTGCGCTCCCTCGATCAATCCCGGCACGTCAACGATCACGAACGATTCGTCGTCGGAGATGCGTACGACGCCCAGCTGCGGCTCCAACGTCGTGAAAGGATAATCGGCGATTTTGGGACGAGCGGCGGACACCACCGACAGCAGCGTTGACTTGCCGGCGTTGGGCACACCCACGATGCCGCAGTCGGCCAGCAATCGCAACTCCAAGCGCAGCGTGGCGCGTTCGCCGGGTTCACCGCGTTCGGCGAAACGCGGCGCTTGGCGCACGCTCGTTGCAAAATGCTGGTTGCCCAAGCCGCCACGGCCGCCTTTCGCAACGAGGATACGCGCGTCGGGCTCGTTGAGATCGGCAATGCACTGCTCGGAGCCATCGCCCGATTTGCGAAAGACGAGGGTGCCGGCGGGCACGGCGACCGTGAGATCTTCGCCGCTGCGCCCGGATTTGTTCGAACTTCCTCCCGGTCGTCCGGAGTCGGCCGAAAAGTTGCGGCGATACCGGAACTCGACGAGCGTCGAGAGCGTCGGGGAGGCGAGCAGGAACACGTTGCCTCCGTGGCCGCCGTCGCCGCCGGCGGGCCCCCCTTTCGGCACGTATTTCTCGCGGCGCCAGGCGACGATGCCGTCGCCGCCGTCGCCGCCGGCGACGGAGATCTCGGCTTCATCGATGAACTGCATGTGGCTTAGACCGGCGCTTCGCCGCAGAAAGCAAAAAGGGCCGGTTCGGCCCTCAGTCGCTCGATCGCCGGACGAGCGTTATGCAGCGGGAACGATGGAGACGCGCCGCCGGTTGCTGCGACTAAACTCGACGGTGCCGTCGACCAGCGCAAACAGGGTGTGATCGCGGCCGATTCCGACGTTCGCGCCCGGATAGAACTGCGTACCGCGCTGGCGCACGAGAATGTTGCCCGCCACCACGCGCTCGCCGCCAAAACGCTTCACGCCGAGCCGCTGCGCATTCGAGTCGCGACCGTTGCGGGTCGAGCCGGCGCCCTTCTTTGAGGCAAAAAGCTGCAGATCGAAGTCAAACATCGCCGGGCCATTGTACCAGAGCGCCGCGAAAATGCAACGTGGGTTCCAGCGGCCGGACGGCCAAGCTTCAACGACCGAAGCAGCTTGGAAGAGGAGGGCTCCATGCATCGTTCCGTCACGTTTAAATGCCGCACGACCCTGGCGGGCCTGGCCGCCGCAACGGCGCTTGCGGCGCTGGCCGGCTGCGCCGGCGGCACCGCCGGCAATCTCACCGCGAGTCCCGGTTCGCCTGCCCTGAAAGGCTCCGTTCCGGACGCGGGAACGGGTCCCCAGAGCGTCGTCGCAGCCATGCCGCCCGGCAAGCCGACGTTGTCGGGGCCGATCGGACTCGCGATGAGCCGAAAGGACGACCTGTACGTCGCCAACCATTACGGTACGAACGGGGACATACTGATCTATAACAGCAAGAACCAACTGCGCAAGTCGACGATCACGGACGGCATCGACAATCCGGCGGATCTCACGTTCGATCGCGGGGGCAACCTGTACGTCACCAACTACACCAACCAAACGGTTACGGTTTACGATGCCGCCGGCAAGCGGATAAAGTCGCGCACGCTCCATACCGACACGAGTTACAATCCATCCGGCGTGCAGATCGATTCACAGGGACGCGTCTGGGTCGCAAACCGCAACAACGGCAACATTACGATCGGCGAGATTCAAGTCTTCAACAAGAACGGCAAGGTCGTCGCTTCGGCGACGCAGGGCCTCGTGTACCCACTGGGAATCGTCTTTTCGCACAAGACCGGCAACGCTTGGATCGCCAACAGCGAGTCGCCGAACGACGACATGGCGATCTACACGCAAAGCCTGCAGTTCGTCAAAACGATTCCCACGCCCGGCTTTACGCCGACGTACCTGGCCTATGCCAAGACCGGCTTACTGTATGCCACCAACGGGCTCGATGCGGACGTCGAAGTTTTCAATACGAAGGGGAAGGTCGTTCAGACGATCACGAACGGGCTCAACTTGCCCTACGGTATCGCGTTTAACAAACTCGGGTATTTCTACGTTGCCAACGTCGGAAACAACACGATCACCGAGTACAACGCGAAAGGCAAGCTCATTGCTACGATAAAGTAAGCTAAAGACGGCTCTTGGGGACCGCGCGAATCGGATGAAACAAGAGGAATTCGCGGTCCCCAATTTTTCCGCGGCCGACCAATCGAATGCGGCGCCTGCCCGTTCCCTCGAGCTGATACACCTGACCGATCTTCCAGCGCCGTTGGAGCTTTTTTGCCATCCTTTAGCTCCCTTTGGGCCGCGCGCGAACCAGTCCTGGAGTTGTCGGCGAACGGAGCCGGCGGGCACCAACGATACCGCACCAACAACGCCGCGTGCCAATCAGGGACATCGCCAGCTAGCCGGAAAGAGGAGGGATGATCACCGGTATCCTGACCCGCGCCGCGCCAGCGCGGTAGCTTTAACGGTGCATTGCTGCCCAAATAAACGACGCAAGGACGACCACCAGCACCGTGCCACAAACCATTCCCGTCGCCGTAACTATCGCCGTCGGCAAGCTCATGGAGACCTCCTTAAACTCACCCTAACTTTACGGGCGCTTGGTGCGAGGTGTTTCGCCGGAGTTTCCGACCGCTTATGCTTATAGGTATACCAAGGGCCGTGGCGGCGCGACTCAGATGTGGCCTGGGACCCCTCTTTCCACATCTGTGGACAATGCTGTGGAAAAGCGCCGCCGCCGCGAGAGAAAGATGGCGTTTTGAGCCTTATTTTGCTGCTCAATTCAAACGCCGACAAATCACGGACAGCGCCGGGTCATAAATCGGAAAAATGCGCGAAACACGGGCGTTGCGCGCCTGTGGATAAGTGGATAAAGTCGTGCATAAAACCCGCAGGAGCAAGGCTTCATTAAGCCAAGTGGTTGCGCCCTCACGGGGGTGGCACGGCCCGAATCTTGATACGAGGAGGGCTGCGGATGGTATGTCAGGACAACCAAAAGGGGACGCAGTGATGGCGCTTGCTACCGGTTCCGAGATCTCCCAAGAGCTCTGGCAAACGGCCCTCGATACGTTGGAGCGGACTTTTTCGAAGCCCGTGTTCGAGATGTGGATCAAGCCGATCCGCTTCATCTCGTTGCACGGCAACGAGCTCCATTTGGCGGTTCCCACGAAGTTTGCTCAGGATTGGGTAGGAAGCAAGCTCCGCGCGCAGATGGTCGGCGTGTTGAGCGAGCTCTTTGGCGCGCCGGTTCAGTTGCGGCTGTCGGTCGCGGAGCCGCCCGAGGGACCCCGCCAGGGAAACGGGGCGATCCCCAGGCCTCTCGACGACTTCCGCAGCGCGAATCTCAACGCTCGCTACACGTTCGAAGAGTTTGTGGTCGGCAACTCAAACCGGTTCGCCCACGCCGCGGCGCAGGCGGTCGCGGGGGCGCCGGCGAGGGCATACAACCCGCTCTTTCTCTACGGCGGCGTCGGTCTGGGCAAGACTCACCTAATGCACGCGATCGGTCATCGCGTCATTCAAGATAATCTCGCGGCGAACGTCATGTACGTCACGTGCGAAAAGTTTACCAACGAGTTCATCATCGCGCTGCAGAACAACCGCACGCCTGAGTTTCGCAATCGTTATCGTCAGGTCGACGTGCTGCTGATCGACGACATTCAGTTCCTCGCCGGGAAGGAAACGACGCAAGAGGAGTTCTTTCACACGTTCAACGCGCTGCACGAGTCCGGACGCCAGTTGATCATCTCCTCCGATCGCCCGCCGAAGGAGATCCAAACGCTCGAGGCGCGCTTGCGATCGCGATTCGAGTGGGGTTTGCTCACCGACATCCAGGCGCCCGACCTCGAGACGCGCGAGGCGATCTTACGCAAGAAGGCGGGCAGCGAGAATATCCCCGTTCCCGACGAGGTGACGTCCTTTATCGCAAAGGTCATCCCCTCGAACATCCGCGAGCTCGAGGGCGCCATGATTCGCGTCATCGCTTACGCGTCGTTGACGAAATCGCCGATCACCACGGATCTTGCCGCCGACGTTCTCAAAAGCGCCGTCGCGCAGACGCCTCTCCATCGTATGACGATCTCGAAGATCAAGGAGACCGTATCGGCTGCCCACGGCCTCACCGTCAAAGAGATGGACAACGGGCGGCGCGACCAGCGCCTCGCCGCGCCTCGCCAGATCGCGATGTACATCGCAACCGAGTTGACGAACTACTCGCTGCCCCACATCGCGCGCGAATTTGGAAAGAAGGACCACACGACGGTTATGTACGCGCGCGACAAGATCAAAGATCACATGCAGCGCGACGAGGCCTATCGAAACAAGATTCGCCAGCTCATCGCCATGTGCCAAAATCCGTAAACACGTTGCGCACACCGCCGGCCCGCGAAACGAGCATAACCGCCGCCGGCTGGGCGAGCGGTGGAAAGAGTGAGTGGCCTTCGTTGCAGTTCCACACGTTATCCAACGCGAAAAACTCCGACGGCCAAAGGCCGGCAGCGCGTTACTCGCACTATGCACCGCCCTACTGCTGCTGCGTCTCTGGTTATTATTTCCTAGGAAAACCCGGGCGGGCGCCCAACGGTGGATTGCGATGAAGTTCAGCTGTACGACTAAGGACATCGCCGCGGCGGTCGGAGCCGCCAGCAAGGTGGTGAACGCGCACACGACCGTGCCGGTGCTTTCGAACGTCCTGCTGCAAGCCGATGACGGAAAGATCGCCGTGCGCGCGACGGACCTCGAGTTGACGTTGCAGTATGGCTTTACGGCGGAAATCAGCGAACGCGGCGAAGTCACCGTTCCCGCCAAGCTTTTTGCGAGTTACCTAGGCAATCTGGCTCCGGGCCGGCTCGAATTTACGGGGACGCCCACGCGGGCGAGCGTCAAATACGAGCGGAGTAATTACGATTTCCACGCGCTGCCGGCGGACGAGTATCCACCGCTGCCCTCCGCGGCTCGCGGCGCGCAGTTTTCGATGGGCGCCAAGCGTTTTCGCGAGGCCATCGAGGGAACGATCTTCGCAGCATCGAGCGAAGAGGCGCGCGGCGCGGTCCTAATGGGCACGCTGCTCGAAATCGAGGGTAACGCGCTTACGCTCGTCGCGACCGACGGCTACCGGCTGTCGAAGTTCGCGACGACGCTCGACGAGGGGATTTCCGGAGTCGAGAAGTTCATCGTTCCCTCCCGTGCGCTGGCGGAGGCCGCGCGTAATCTCAGCGCCGCGGAGCGCGTCGAGGTTAACGCCTTAGGCGCGCAGAGCAATCAGCTGCAGATGAGCGCCGGCGACGTTGCGATCACGGTGCGTTTGGTCGACGGCCAGTACCCGAACTACCAACAGGTAATTCCCGCTAAATTCGACCGTTCAATTACGGTGAGCACCCCGCAACTCGTGGGGAGCCTGCGGCGCGCCGAGCTCGTCGCCGGCGACCGTGCCAGCATGGTGAAGCTGTCGGTCGCCAATCAGACGCTGATCCTGACGGCGAGTTCCGACACGTCGGGCAACGCGTACGAAGAGCTCGAGATCGAACAGACCGGCGAGGACTTAACGATCGCGTTCAACGCGCGTTACCTGATCGAGATACTCAATCACGTCAAGAGCGATCGCACCGTGATGGAATTCTTGGGGCCGCTTTCGCCGGCGGCGATTCGCCCGCTCGAGGCAAATGAGGGCGGACAGCAGCTCTACGTGCTCATGCCCCTGCGGCAGTGATGTGCTGCTGCGGCGGCTAGAGCTTTCCGACTTCAGGAACTATCGCCGACTCGACCTCGAACCGTCCCCGGGCCTGAACCTCCTGGTGGGGTCGAACGCGCAGGGCAAGAGCAATCTGCTGGAGGCAATCGCCCTTGTCGGCACGGGCAAGTCGTTTCGGGCCGAGCGCGACGGCGACGTGGTGCGCAGCGACTGCGAGCTGGGGATCGTTCGCGCTACGGCGGCGGCGCGAACCGGCGAAATTAATTTGGCCTGCGCGATCGAGCGCGATGGCCGCGCGACGCGCAAGACGTTCAGCCTGAACGGCAACAGCGTTCGCTACGCCCGCTACCTCGGACGATTGCGCGTCGTGACGTTCGTGCCGTCCGACCTCCAGTTGGTCACGGGAACGCCGGCGGTTCGGCGGTCGTTTCTGAACGGCGCACTGTCACAGAGCGAGCCGCGCTACTATCACGAGCTGGCTCGCTACCGGCGTGCGCTGCAACAGCGCAACGCGCTGCTGAAAGACGCCGGCACGCTGGATGAAGATCTGCTGGAAGTGTATGCGAAGGCCCTGGTCGATTCGGGAACGCATATCATGCTGGCGCGAGCGGCGCTGATTGGGGCGCTGCAACCGGAGGCGGCGCGCGCGCACGACCGGTTTGCACCCGGCGAACGGCTCGAGTTGCGCTACGATCCAAACTGTGCGTTCGAATCCGCGACGGCGCACGACGTCGCGGCAGTGCTGCGAGCGCGGCTTGCGGAGAGCGCTGAGCGCGAGCGAGCCCGCCGTGCGACCGTGGTTGGGCCGCATCGCGACGACGTCGAACTCATTCTGGACGGCGCATCGCTCGAGGCCTACGGCTCGCAAGGCCAGCAACGCACGGCGGTACTTGCGTTGAAGGTTGCCGAATACAGCGTCATGCGTGAACGCACCGCAGACGCTCCCGTCTTGTTGCTCGACGACGTTTTGTCGGAGCTCGACGAGGCGCGCGCGTCGGCATTTCTCGGTGAGATGGGCGCCTACGAACAGGCCTTCGTCACCGCCACGCATCTGCCGAAAGATCTTTCCGCCGCCGGCCGCAGCGCACGCGTCTCCGGCGGCACCGTGGAGTGGATTGCGTGTTAAAGCTGGCCGACGCGATGCACCGGTGGTCGCCCGGCGAAGGGGCGGGCGCCACCGATCCGCGGACTGTGCTCGAAGCGAGTTGGAGCGAGATCGTCGGGCCGCAGGTCGCCCGCCACTCGCACCCGGCTCGGATAACGGCCAATACGCTGATGGTGACGACGCGCTCGAGCAGCTGGAGTCATCAGCTCAGTCTGCTCGCCGACTCCATCCTGCACGCGATGGCGGCGAGGATCCCCGATTGCGGCATCGAGCGGCTGCGTTTCCGCGTCGGCTCGCTGCCGCAGCGCGCGTCGGGCGGCGATCCGCCGGCTCCCCGCCGGATGTCGCGCCGTAGCGTCGCGGGGCGCGCGAAAGCGGCCTCGGCGTCTCAGGCGCTGGATCGCTTCAGGCGGGAAGTGGAGCAACTGCAAGGCGCCAGGCGCTCGCAGGGATGGCATTCGTGCGCCGCGTGCGGGCTGCTCATTGCGCCGGAGGAGGGCACGCGCTGCACGACGTGCGTGGTCGCCGACGACGACCGCCGGATGCGAACCGTCGCCCAACTACTCTTTGACGCGCCCTGGCTCGGTTTTCGCGGAACGGCCGAGCTCGCTTCGGGGTTACAAGAAGAGGAGTACGAGAGAATTCGGGCCCAGCTTCTTACGCGCTGGTGGGCCGTCCTCATGGCTGCGCGCGACAAGGGGCGCCTCTCCGCCGATGGGCGAGAGCGGCTCATTGCAAGCTCCTACGTGCTGTTGCGCAGCAACGTCTCGCCGGAGGAAATCATTCCGGCAACGGTTCGCGGCATTTTGGGTGACGAGCTCCACGACTTGATCTACGGAAAGTAAAGTAAAAGAACCATAATGGCAACCAACTACACTGGCGAGCACATCGAAGTCTTGCGCGGCCTAGAGGCGGTGCGTAAACGCCCGGGCATGTACATCGGCAACACGGCCGAGCGCGGACTTCATCAGCTCGTCTACGAAGCAGTCGATAATGCCGTAGACGAGGCGCTGGCCGGTTACGCTCACAGCATCGCCGTCATCTTGCACCGGGACGGGTCGTGCAGCGTTCGAGACGACGGACGCGGCATTCCGATCGACGTTCACGCCGAAGAACGGCTCCCCGCGGTGGAGGTCGTGATGACGATGCTACATGCGGGAGCGAAGTTCGGCAAGGGCGGCTACAAGGTTTCCGGCGGCCTTCACGGCGTCGGCATATCCGTCGTCAACGCGTTGTCCGAGTGGATGGTTACGCGCGTCAAGCGTGACGGCTTCGAATGGGAGATGAAGTTCGAACGCGGCGAGACGGTGACGAAGCTCAAGAAGGTCGGCCGAACCGACGGAACCGGCACGCTGCAATGGTTCAAGCCGGATCCTACGGTGTTCGAAGTCTCCGAGTTTCACTGGGACATCCTGCAGAAGCGCCTGCGCGAGCTCGCGTTTTTGAACCGGGGTCTCTCGATCACATTGTGCGACGAGCGAGGCGAAACGCCCCGGCAGCGCTCCTATGAGTTTGACGGCGGGATCGTTTCATTCGTCGAGTGGCTCAACGAAAAGAAGGATCCGTTGCACCCGATTCTTTCGACGCACGCCGAGCGCGACGGCGTTGACGTAGAAGTCGCGATGCAGTATACGGGTGCGTACGCCGAGCAGATTTTCTCGTTCGCCAATAATATCGGCACGATTGAGGGCGGGATGCACCTCCAGGGCTTCCGTCAGGCCGTAACCAACGCCGTCAACGCCTACGGGCGCAAGCGCGGCATGCTGAAAGAGTCCGACGGATCGCTCTCCACCGATGACGTCGTCGAAGGGCTGACGGCGGTAGTCTCGGTGAAGTTGGGGGAGCCGCAGTTCGAGGGCC
This sequence comes from Vulcanimicrobiota bacterium, assembly GCA_019240755.1. Taxonomy (GTDB): domain Bacteria; phylum Vulcanimicrobiota; class Vulcanimicrobiia; order Vulcanimicrobiales; family Vulcanimicrobiaceae; genus Cybelea. Next base: position 84,564 of record JAFAXS010000045.1, on the reverse strand, counting down.
AGACGAAAACGAAGCTGGGAAACGCCAAGGTTCGCAGCATCGTCGCCGGCCTCGTGTACGAGCGGCTCGAGTTCTTCTTGGAAGAAAATCCCAAGTACGCACGCGCCATCATCGAAAAATGCATGCAGGCGCAGCGCGCGCGCGACGCGGCCAAGAAAGCTCGCGATCTATCGCGACGTAAAAACGCGCTCGAGGGCTCCGGACTTCCCGGCAAGCTGGTGGATTGCAAGAACGGCAATCCCGCCGAAAGCGAGCTCTTCTTGGTGGAAGGCGACTCCGCCGGCGGTACCGCGAAGGGCGGGCGCGATCCTAATACTCAAGCGATCTTGCCGCTGCGCGGAAAGATTCTCAACGTTGAGAAAGCCCGGCTCGACAAGGTGCTCGCCAACGAAGAAATTCGGACGATGATTACGGCGCTGGGAACGGGTTTCGGCGACGAATTCAACGTCGCGAAGCTGCGGTACCACCGCATCATCATCATGACGGATGCCGACGTCGACGGGTCGCACATTCGTACGCTGCTGCTGACGTTCTTCTACCGCCAGATGCGTCCGCTCGTGGAAGAGGGCCACGTCTATATCGCACAGCCGCCGCTGTACGGCATTCGCAAGGGTCGCAAGCAGTGGTGGGCTTTCAGCGAGGGCGAGCTCAAGTCGATCGTGGGCGAAGACGGAAAAGACTTTACGATCCAACAGTACAAGGGCTTAGGCGAAATGGACGCCGATCAACTGGCCGAAACGACGATGGAGGTCGGCAACCGCCGCCTCAAGCAGATCACCGTCGAAGACGCGGTCGAGGCCGAGCAGATTTTTACCGACTTGATGGGCGACAAAGTGGAACCGCGTAAGCAGTACATTTTCGACTACGCCAAGAGCGTGACGAACCTCGATCTGTGACGTAAAGGTTGCTTTAGAAACGCGCGCTGCGGCGGGGTCGTGCGCGGCGCGTGGGGTATAGCCTTAACGTGCGCACTCGCATAGCAATCGGCTTGCTTGCTGCAGCATTCTTGCTCGTGGTTGCGGTGACCGCGCGCGCCGGAATTACGCGACTGGCGCTCGCGGGCGCCGGCCTCGCTACGGGATACTCGATTCGAGCCGGCGACCTGCAGATCGGGCGGACTGAAGCGATTTTGAGCGACGTCCACGTCGCTCGGCGCGGCGAGCCGCTCCTCGACGCGGCTCGCATTGGCTTGACGTACGATCTGCGCGACCTGTTGCCCGGCAGCCGTCATCGCTTCGGGTTGCGCGGCATCGACATCGAGCAGCCGACGCTCACGCTGGTCCGCCATCGCGACGGAAGCTTCAACTTCAACGTTCCGGCCGGCGGCGGCGGTGCACGGCCGCCGCGCCACAATCCCGTACCGTTACGTCTTACGCTGCGGCTACGCGACGGCCGCATCGTATTGCGCGAGCCGTTCGCGTACGACGCGAGCGCGCGAGAGCTGCGCGCGGTCGGCCTGACGATGGACGGCAATATCGATACTGCCGCCGTTACGCACTACCGGCTCTCCGGCGCCTTTGAAGAGCGGCGGCGTGAGCCCTTTACCGTGATCGGACGAGTCGATGCGCCGGCAGGCTATGCGCTTCACCATGCGCGCGCGCGTGATTTCCCGCTACGCGCCCTCGCAAACTATTTCGCCGATACGCCCGAGATGCGTATTCGCAAAGCGACGGGGCGCAACTTCGATGCGAGAGTCTACTCGATCGCGGAAGAGCCGCCTCAGGCGGCGAGTTATCACGCGAATCTGACGCTGGACGTATCGGACGCAAGCTTGGCCATGCGCGTCTTGGCCGCACCGGTCGAGCATCTGTCGGGGCATCTGCAAGTCGTTGACGACGCGTTTTTCGTGCGCGGCGCATCGGCGATGCTCGGGGGCATTCCTCTGCGGATCGACGGCGGCGCCTACGACTTCACCGGAGGATTGACCGGGCAGCCGCAGCTTCGGCTTGGCGTAGAGGGTTCCGGCGATCTGTCGGGATTGCGTCAGGCGTTCGCGTTTGCGCGCGATCAGCCGATTTCCGGACGCGCGCACCTCGGCGTGCTGGTCGCGGGGCCGATTTCGAACCCGGTGATCGTCGCGCGCGTCGGCGCGCCACACGCGGCCTACCGCGCGATGCCGTTCGATGATCTGCGGGCTCGCGTCGTCTATAACTCCAACGTCGTCGCCTTGGCGCCGTTGCAGGCCGACTATGGCGGCGTCAACTTGTCGCTCCGCGGCACGCTGGGACTTGGGCCCGTAACGCGATCGGAGTTTGCATTGCACGTCCGCGCGCCGGCGAGCCGGCTCGAATATCTCAACGAACTGCTGGGCGACGAGCCGATTGTCGTGGACGCCGCGCTGACCGGCCAGGATTTGCGCTTCGACGTTAACGGGAGTGCCGCGTCGCTGCGCGGCACGGAGCGCGTTGGCGCGCTGGTCGCTATGCATCCCAACGGGACCGCGGCCGTCGCGCCGTTTTGGTTGCATACGCAGCGCGGCCGCCTCGACGGCGGCTACGTGCTCGACCGGCCCGACGACACGAGCGCCTTTTGGATCGCGGGACAAAGACTCCAACTGCACGCTCCCACCGCACCGACGTTCGCCGGCCTGTCGCTTCCATCGATGCCGCCGATCGACGGACGCAACGTGAACGTCGCCCTTGCCGGCGGCGGTTCGGGAAGACATACGGTCCTCGCCGGGACGATCGGAACGGGCATCGCGACGATCGCGGGCGTTCCAATGTACCGCGTTTCGGCGAGCCTTGAAGGTTCGCTGCGCACGCTCGCGACCAACGAGGTGGTCGCGGCGGGGCCTTGGGGTGACTTTGGCGGCAACGGCGAGTTTTCTCCACGCGGTTTTGCGGCGTACGGCGCCTACCGCGGAACGCTCGAAGGGTTGCAACCGTATCTGGGATCCGCGATTACGGGACACGGAGCGTTGAATGGAACGGTCGGAATCGCGATCGAGCCGGCGCGCATCGTGGTATCGGGCGTCAATCTCGCAATGGAGGGCGCGTCGCTGCGCGGTGTTCCCATTACGCGTGCGGACCTTACGCTGGCCGTAGAAGGCAGCGTGCTGCGCCTGCTGTCCGCGCGGGCGCGCGCGGCCGGCGGCGAGGTGGTTGCCGCGGGAAGCTTTTCGCTCGCCGGCGCTCGCTACAATTCCGCGGCGGAGAGACTGAACTTGGTGGCGTCGGCGTTGCAGGCGTCGCAACTGCGCGGAATCGGCTTGCCGTTGACGGGCGGCACGTTGAATGCGACCGGTGCGCTTGCGGCGGGGGCGCCCCTGCCCCGATTCGAGGGCGCGGTGAGCATCCAGCGGAGCCGTCTCGACCGCTTTGCGCTGTCGGGCAACGGCGACGTCGCGCTCGGAGGCAACGCCGTGACCCTTTCGCGCACGCTGGGAGCGCTCGGCGGAACTTACACGGAGGTCAACGGCGCCATCGGGGACCTCATGTCGGGCTCGCCGGCATATGCGCTGGATGCCGACGTTCCGGCCGCGGCCGTCGCACCGACGCTGCACTCGTTCGGAATTTCTCGCTTTGGCAACTATCCGCTGGACGGCACGTTTAATGCGCGTTTACGTATCGAGGGCCGCGGCGCACGTCCGGCCATCGGGGGAGATGTGGCCGTACCGGGCGGGGAGCTCAACGGGCTGCCCTTTATCAACGGTAGCGCCCGTCTCGCCGCGGATCCGGCCGGCGTCACGATCTCGAACGGCGGCGTGCTCGTCGGCACGACGGCCGCACGCTTCACCGCCGACGCGCGACCGAACGACAACGCGGTGCGCTTTGACGCCGCGCGCGCCAACTTGTCGGATTTCAATAACTTCTTCGATACCGGCGAAACGCTCGCAGGCTATGGCAAGATTCGACTGCTGGCAGCCGGACGCGCAAACGAAATCTCTTCGAGCGGCGACGTGGACGTCAGAGGATTTCGGTATCGCAACCTTCCAATCGGAGACACGCGCGCAGTCTGGACCAGCTCGCACAACACAATTCGAGGAACGCTTGCAGTCGGCGGCAGCGAAGGCCGGCTGCGAGCCGGCGGCTCCATTTCACTTCCGGGACTTGCGGCTAGCGACCTCACGCGCGCGCGCTTCGATCTGAGCGCCGCCGTCAAGAATCTCGATTTGGCTCTGTGGCTGCCCGCGCTTGGCATGCAGCAGGTTCCGATTACGGGCCGCGCGTCGGGAAGCGCAACCCTCCACGGGCGCTTTCCCGCATTGGACGTTCGCGGTAATGCCAGCATCAGCGATGGAACGTTGGGATCCTTGACGCTCGAGCGCGCCGACCTCGCGGTGCACGCGGCGCGGCGCCGAATGATCGTCGACCGTGCCGAGATGGTGACCCCGGAGCTGACGGCGTCGGCGACGGGAAGCCTCGGCCTCGAGAAAAACCAACCGCTGGATGTGCGCGTTCACGCGCAAACGGAGCACCTCGCGACGTTGGCATATCGCTTTACGCGCCGCCGCGTGCCCGTGAGCGGGTTCTTTGAGTCGACGCTGGATATCGGCGGAACGTACAAATCGCCGAGTTTTTCGGCGGGTTTCGACGCGAACGACGTGCGTCTGTACGGGGTCGCGATCGCGTCGGTTTTTGGAGAGTTGCGGTTGAAGGGACGGTCCCTCGTTCTTTCGAACGCGGGCGCGACGTTCGCGCGTGGAGACGTGACGTTGGCGGGCTCCCTTCCGCTAACGCTGTCGCCCTTCGGTCTGGGCGCCGCACGCGAGCCGCTCAACTTCGATCTGGACCTGGTGGGAGTCGATCCCGCCGTCTTCGATGCGGTCTTCGGCAACGGTACGCACCTCGGCGGCATTGTTGACGGTCACGTCGGTCTCTCCGGAACGATCGGACGGCCGTTGATCGTGGGCCGCCTCGCGCTTTCGCACGGCGCCTATGCCAGCGACTTGGAGCGCGTACCGATCACGGCGATTGCCGCTGCTTTGTCATTCAATCACGCATCGGCCACGCTCTCGCGAGCAACGGCGCGTTTAGGAAACGGAAGCCTGACGCTTTCGGGAGCGATGCAATTTCCGAAAGGCTTTTCCGCCGAGGGGCTATCGTTGCGCGCGTCGGGCATTGCGCGAGGCGCGCAACTCGATCTCCCGGCATACGGCGCGGGAACCCTCGATGCGAAGGTCGCGGTCGCGAAAGCTCCGACCAGCGCGGCAGTTCTTTCGGGCGGCGTAACGCTGAGCAATGCGGCGTTGCCGTTCTCGGCGTTTTTGAAGGCCGCCGGTCAGTCGTCCGCAGGCGCGGCGGCGCTGCCGCTGGCGTTCGATCTCAATGCCACCGCCGGAAGGAACGTTCGCGTGCGCGGCAACGGCTACGGCGCCGGGCTCGACATCGGTGCGACGGGATCCGTTCACCTCGGCGGAACCCTTGCCGCCCCGACGCTTTCGGGCACGATCGGGTCAACCGGCGGAACGCTGACGTACTTCGATCGAGCCTTTCGCGTGCAGCAAGGGACGGTCGAATTTACACCGAGCGATGGGATCGTGCCGACGCTGCGCGCCGTGGCAACGACCAACGTCGTCAACCCGGATCCCGACCGCGCCAGAAACCCATACGGCAGCGCCGACATCACGATTACCGTCAATGGTCAGATATCCGCGCTCAAAATCGATTTGACGTCCAATCCGGCGGGGTACAGCCGCGACGAGATATTGGGACTGATCGCGCCGTTCGGCGGCTTCTTGAACGGAATCGCCTTTAGCCGTCAATCGATGTTGGCGCGTCAACAGCCCGGTGGATTCGCGCCGCTCGGCGCACTGTCGCCTATTCCGGAAGTGAACCTCGAACAGCGCAACACGATTACCGTGGGTCAGGAAGCCTTCAATTTGCTCAACGCGCAATTCACCGCTGGATTGCTCGCGCCGGTCGAGAGCGCGCTCGGCGCCGGGCTAGGCCTGACGAGCGTCAACCTCACGCTCGGCTATTATGGAAACGTCGGCGTCACGGCAACGCGGTTGCTCGGCAAGACGGTCAGCTTGATCTATGCGGTCACCTTCGGCGTGCCGCAGGTTCAGTCGTTCGGCATAATGCTGCAGCCGAATGAGGAAACGTCGGCCCGGCTGAACTTCTTTTATCAAAGCGGTCCGACAAAACTCTTACAGCTGCCCAACTCGCCGGTCGGCTACAATGCCGGTTACGTTATCGCTCAGCCGCTGATCGGCAACAGCGGCTTCAGCCTGTCCTTGCAACGCTACTTCTGGTGACCGCTGCAAAGGACCCCGACTCGCCCGGGCGGAACAGGGCGTGCCGAGCCGCACGGCGTTGGCTGGAGCGTACGCTGCGGCGTCCGGGTGCGTCTATAGTACCTGTCTGGAGATCGAGGACGACGTATTGCATGACCTTTGATCCCGCCGCGCGTGTGGGCCGATTTCAGTTGTACGCAGGCACCGTTCTTCCGATGCTGGCTCTCGTGATGAGTTTAGCGCCGATCGCTCCCGCCGTCGCGGCGTCCGCGCCGACGATCGTATCGGTCGACATAACCGGGAACTTGCACGTGCCGACGTCCACCATCATGGCCGTCGTCGCCGCGCGTCCGGGCCAGCCCTACAATCCAAAGGTCGTCCAAGCGGACCTTGCGCGCATCAACGCGCTCGGCTACTTTGCCGACATCGCGCCGCCGCTCGTGCGGCCGCGGCCTCGCGGCGTCGCAATCACGTATCGCGTCGTTGAGAACCCCGTCCTGACGAAGATCGGCTTTACCGGCAATACGAAAGTCCCCGGCGACACGCTGCTCGCGCTGATGGACCTTTCCGTCGGGCAAGTCTTTAACACGAATACGTTTCGCCAGGACGTGCTGAAGATCAACAACTACTACGAGCGCATCGGATACGGCGGACAGGTTCCGACGCACGTCAAGGACATCAATCTCGACTCGAAGACGGGCGCCCTGACGCTCGTGATCCAGGAAGGGTTGGTCGTCAAGAGCATCATCATCGGGGGAGACCCGCTGCTTCCGCCAACGTACATTTTGCCGGCGTTGACGCTGAAGACGGGCGCCGTGTATTCCGATGCCGTGCGTGACGCCGACTACAAGGCGTTGCAAAAGCTGTACGAGGATAAGTTTCACCTCGAGGTCGGCAACTTCGAGGGCGGAATCGTGCCGTCGTCGATCGATCTTCAGGCCGGCACGGCGGACGTGAAGTACAACATCTACGTGGCGCGTGTCGCCGTGGTAGAGATCACCGGCAACACGCGGACGAAGGACCGAGTGATTCGCCGCGAGCTGCGCGAGCGGCCGGGCATGGTGCTCAATACCGATGCGATCAAGCGCGACTACGAGCGACTGCAAGCGTTGAACTTCTTCTCTAAGGTCGAGCCAGACGTCAAACCGGGGCCGGATCCGAAGAAGCCGCAGGACGTCACGGTCGTGTGGCACGTGACGGAACAGCGAACGGCTACGGCCTCGCTGGGTTTCGGCTATTCCGGCGGTCTGACCGGCCTCGGCCTCTACGGAACGCTGGGTTTTTCCGACAACAACCTGCACGGAACCGGTAACTCGGCCGGAATTCAGTTCGAGGAAGGGTCGCGCACCGGTATCGCTCAGATCACCGCGTCGGTTCCGTATCTCAGCGATACACCTCAAGGCGAGCGCTACACGGCGGGAGCCTCGATCTTCACCAACCACTCGACATACTATTATCCGGTCTACAGCATCACGGGTACCGGCAGCGCCGTCGCAACGAAAGCGCAGATCCCGATCCCCGTAACGCTCTATCCGAGCTCGACGTCGCAACAGCTCAGCAACATCGTCGCGACCAGCTCGTCGAGCGCGACGGGGGCATCGGGGAACGTCGGCAGGCGCCTCAGCGACTACACGATACTTTCGCTGAACGTCAGCGGCCAGAAAATCCGATACAACACGACGGTTCCGTCGCCGTATTATTTCCAAGGCAATCAGCCGAACATCTTCGTGGGTCCGACGCCGGGTCCGCTGAACAGCAGCCCGCAGAATTACGGCGGCTCGTTCGGCATCGCGGCATCGTCCATCGCCAACGTCAACACCGGAGCTCCCTACAATCTCGTGACGACCGGCGTCAGCCTGCAAACCATCACTCTGGACGACCCCTTCAATCCGCGCACCGGCGTCAAGTTTCTTTTGAATAGCACCTTCTCGGCGCCGGCCATCGGATCGAACTTCTCGTTCACGCAAAGCACGCTGGATCTGGCGAGGTTCTTCCCGGTATTACGCAGCGCAACGATCGGCGTCCATGGTGTCGGCTATTTTTCTACGGGGGTCATTCCGCCGAGCTCGCTGTTTACGTTCTCGGATCAGCAGGTGCGAGGGTATAATCAGGTCTTCTACGCGACGAATGCGTATCTCGGTCAAATCGAGCTGCGTCAGCCGCTGGCGGTCGATCGACGGATAACGCTCGCCGTTTTCGTCGACGAGCTCGATTACCGAATTCGTGGGGCGTATCCGTTGCTCAACCCGTACACGAATCGCATCACCGGCTATCCGTCGGACTGGGCACTGTACGGCGATGCAGGTTTTGGTGTCCGGTTCGACGTGCCGCAACTAGGCCTGCGAACCGTTCGCATCGATTTCGCCAAGGGACTGTACGGCACGCACACGAGTTTCGGAATCGGCCAAAGCTTTTAGTGCCACGCACCACACGAGGTTGGGGTCTTCGGAGAGTTCCATGAATCAACGCTTCGCGCTTCTTTTTGCAATCGCGATGCTGGCTGCGATCGGAAGCATGCCGGCCGCAATCGGGGCCGACGTCACGGACGTCGGCTACGTCGACCAGGCGGAGCTGGCGAGCCTGCCGGTGTTCGTCAATGCGAACCGCCAACTGGCCGGCTTCAAGAGCCGATTAGACGCACAATACAACGCGCAGGCGCGGCGGGCGCGCAGCGACGCGGAGCGCCAGCAAGTCGCGATGCAGTTTCAGCAGCAGCTCAATGATCGCCAGCGGGAGATCGTCGGTCCGCTGGTGTCGCGCGCACAGCTGGCAATTGCCGCCGTGAGCGCCTCCCGCAACGTCTCCGTCGTCGTCGATAAGCGCATCATCATTTATGGTGGCCAGGACATAACCAAGGACGTAGAGGTCGTCTTTTCCAGCAACCAGGCCATCGCGCCGCCGGCCGCCACTCCGCCGCCGGCCGAGATCGGCTTCGTGGACCAGAGCGTGCTCGACGGCGTCCCCAAAGTGCAAACCGCCAACAGCGCGATGACGCAGTTCGAGGCGACGCAGCGACAGATCTACTCCGCCCGCATCGCGGCCGCGAAGACGAACAACGACAAGCAAGCGCTGATGACCGAATACAACAAATCGGTGAGCGACAAGCAAAATCAGCTGCTCAAGCCGCTCGTCGACCAGACGAAGGACGCCACGGCCGACGTTGCGCGGAAAAAACACCTGATGCTGATCGTCGATCGGGCGGACGTGATCTATGGGGGCGTCGACATTACGACCGACGTCCAGAATGAGCTTTCGAAGTAGCCATCCGCCACTTACCAGCCGGGCCGCGGCACCGTTGATGATCCTCGCGTCGACTCTCATTCTCGGTGGATGCGGCGTAAACGTTCATTCGGCATCCGTCCGCGGAACGGGATACGTTCGGTTGGATGAAGCGGTCAAGCACCACCCACTCTATCCGCAGTTGTCCCAATTAAACGACGCAATCGCCGCAATCAACCTTCAATTCAGCGCGCCGGCCGTGCCGCTAGGCCCTCACGAAATTGCGGCGCAGACGGCGCAGCTGAATCGTCAGTTGCGTGCCGCTCAAGAACGCGCAAACAAGATACTCGCGCAAAAACAGCACGACTACGCGGCCCGCGAGCAGGCGGCGATTCAGGCGGCGCTGGCCGCAGCCGGCGTTCGAGGCTCCGGCGCCTCCGCGGCGCAACAGTTGAGCAGCGCGTCCGCCGTTCAGGTCCAACAGGCGGCTCGCGCGGCCGACGCGGATCTGTTGGCGTACCAACAGAGCGTCGTCGCGCAAGACAACGCGGCCAGCTCTTCGATTGCCAAGCAGCTGCAGGCTCAGGCAGCGCAAAAGTATCGGGCGAAGGCCGAGCAGCTGCAGCAAAATGAGACCGATCTCTCCTTGCGCCTCACGCAACAGGACGCGGCCGCACGGCTGGCAATCAAGACGAGGCTTTCGAATCTCGCGATGGATCCCGCGTCGCGCCGGCAGGCGCAGTCGCAACTTGCCGCCATTGACGCCCGAGAGGGCTCGCAGCTGACGGCGCAACGTGATGCCGACGCAGCGACGCTGCGCGCGTACCGTGCGCAACTCGACAAGGAGACGTCGACGGCGATTTCTTCGCGCGTCGGCGCGATCACCAACCAGACTCGGGCGAAACTCGAAGAGCACCGCAATGCCGTCACCTCGCAGCTGCGCAGCCTCGCGCCGCCCCCGCAGGCGAACATTCCGCCGAACGTGCAGGCCCAGTTAGCGGAAATTCATCGCCGGTTCGTCGGCCAGTTTCAGGCCGATGCGAACAGAACGGTCTCGCAATACGAAGCGACCAAAAGCGATCTGGACCGCCAATTCGCGGCACTGCACGGGGCCGACGTGGGGGCGACCGGCGCGGCCGCTAAGGAGCTGAACTCGTTGCAGAAGCGGCGCGGCGACCTGTACGCGCAGATCGTCGGGCAAGTCGAGCGTGATGCGTCCCGCATCGCCAAGGAGCGAGGATTCAGCATCGTGTTCGTCAATATTCGAGCAGCCGCCGGAGGATATGACATGACCGGTCAAGTCATCAAGGATATCGAAAGCCAGCACGAGTGAAACGTCACAGACGAATTCTCTTCCCTCTCTGCCTTGCCGGAATCGTCGCGGGCTGCGCGCCGCATAGCCCCATCGGGCTCGTGGACGTGCAGCGAATCGTGGTGAACTGGCCCGAATACCAGGGATATCAAAACCAGATGCTGCGGGACGAGCGCTCCATTTCGTCGCGGCGAGAGAGCACGGCGCGCAAGGCGCGTGAAGCCGTCGACCTTCAGCGCAAGTATTCGAAAATCACCGATCAACTGTCGGCGCAGATTCGCAGCGCCGCCGGGCAAGTCGCCGCTGCGCACCAGCTGAAGCTCGTGCTGACGCGCGAGGGCATCGGCTACGGAGGCGTCGACATCACGCGCGACGTCGAAAAGGCGCTGAACATCACGGAGAAGAGCTCGCCGACGCCCGGCACGTGAGGGGAACCTAGCCCCGGATGCTCGGGACGCTGGATGAGCTAGCCGGCCTCGTACATGGCCGAGTGATCGGCGACGGCAGCATCCGGATCGAAAGGATCGCCACCGTCGAGGATGCAGTTTCCGGCGCGCTGACGTTCGCCACGAGCGAGAGCTTCCTCACGGCGGCGATGTCGAGCCCTGCCGCCGCGATCCTCGTCCCTGAGGAGCTCGCTTCCGCAGACGTATCCAAGCCGCTCCTGGTCGTTGCCGACGCGCGCTTGGGGCTCGCGCGACTGCTTACGCAGATAATGCCGCCGCGACCGCGCGGTCCGTTTCGCCATGCGAGCGCGGTGATCGAATCGGACGAGGGCATCGCCGCAGACGTTTACGTGGGGGCATTAGCGTACATCGGCAATGACGTCCGGATCGGGGCGGGTACGGTTATCGGACCGCACGCGTTTGTGGGCGACGGCGTCACGATCGGCGAAAACGCCTGGGTTCACTCGCGTGCGGCGGTGCTGCGAGCCTGCCGGATCGGTAACGGCGTGGTGCTGCACGCCGGGTGCGTTATCGGCAGCGACGGGTTCGGCTGGGCGTTCGTGGACGGCGAGGCTCAGCGCATTCCGCAAATCGGCAATGTCGAATTGGAAGACGGCGTTGAAATCGGAGCGAACACCTGCATCGATCGCGCGCAGATCGGCAGCACGCGCATCGGTGCGGGCACCAAGATCGACAATCTCGTCCAAGTGGGACACAACTGCCGCATCGGCAAGCATTGCGTGATCGCCGCGCTTACCGGGCTTGCAGGTTCGACGATCATCGGAGACTGCGTTAGAGTCGCAGGACAGGTTGGTTTCCGCGGCCACCTCCGAATCGGCTCTCGCGTCACGATCGCCGGAGGCTCGGGCGTGTGGAACGACGTTGACGACGATGCCACGATCTCAGGGAATCCGGCGCGTCATCATCGCGACGAACTGCGCCAAAAGGTCATGCTGCGCAAGCTGCCAAAGCTGTTCGAACGTGTTGAGGCTTTGGAACGTTCGCGCCCGAATCAGTAGCGTTCGGTGATGCAAGCTACGCTCCGGGACGAGGTTCGTTTCGACGGAGTGGGCTTGCATACGGGCGAGCGATGCGGCGTTTCCGTTGAGCCTGCGCAACCCGATCGAGGGCTCTGCTTCTGGCTCGGCGGCACCGAGGTCCCCGCGACCAGCGAGTACATCGTCGACACGACGAGGGCCACGGTCATCGGTCGCGATGGGGTCACGGTATCTACCACGGAACATCTGCTTTCGGCGCTTTTCGCGATGGGAGTTTGCAACGCCGAAATTCGGGTGACGGGTCCGGAGATTCCGGCGTTGGACGGAAGCGCCGAAGAGTTCGTGGCAGCGATCGAAGCGACGGGCCTGCTCGAACAGCGCGTCGCGCGGCAAACGTTGGAACCTGACGGGCCGCGCATCATCGAGCGCGACGACCGGATGATCGTGGCTTTTCCAGCCCCGGTTTTTCGAGTCCGGTTCGTCGCCGATTTCGCGCCGCCGATCGGCACCCAATACCTCGATCTCACGGTCGATCCGCAGCAGTATCGCCGCGAGATTGCGGGAGCCCGCACGTTTGCCTATCTGCATGAAATAGAAGCGCTTCGGGCGCAAGGCTTGGCTCGCGGCGGCACGCTCGACAACGCCCTCGTGTTTGCCGCCGACGGACCGATGCAGCCGCTGCGCTGGCCGGACGAGGCGGTTCGGCATAAGGTACTCGATCTAATCGGCGATCTCGCGTTGCTCGGCGCTTGGCCCCAGTGCGAAATCGTCGCAATAAAGAGCGGGCACGAGCTGCATGCCTCGCTCACGCGCACGCTTCGAGCGGCGGCCCACGTGCCGACCGGTTCGTAGGAGACAGAAACTTGGCCGAATATGATATCCGGGCAATCTTTGAAGTGTTGCCGCACCGCTACCCGTTGCTGTTAGTGGATCGAATTTTGGAGTTCGAGCCGATGGTGCGAGTCAGCGGCTACAAGAATATCACGTATAACGAGCCGATTTTCACCGGCCACTTTCCGAACAATCCAGTTTTGCCCGGCGTCTACATGATCGAAGCGCTCGCGCAGCTTGGCGGCGCGATGATCCTGGAGCCGGGGGAGTTTTCGCGGAAGACGCCCTATCTCGCCGGCATTGACAAGGCAAAGTTTCGGCGGCCCGTCATTCCCGGCGATCGGCTCGACATGGAGGTGAGGATGCTGCGCCACAAGCGCAACATAGGCTGGGTCAGCGCGCAGGCCGAGGTGGACGGACAGTTCGCCTGCTCGGCGGAGCTCATGTTCTCGATTGCCTCGAATACTCGGATGAGCGGCGATTCCGCGGTTTTGCACGTGTAGTGCTTCATCCGACCGCCATCGTTCATCCCGCGGCCGAAATCGGCAAGAACGCGGAGATCGGGCCGTACTGCATCGTAGGCGAGCACGTGGCGGTCGGCGCGCGCACCGTGCTGCAAGCACACGTCGTCGTGAACGGTTGGACGACGGTCGGCGAGGATTGCACGATCTACCCGTTCTCGACGATTGGAGCGGCATCGCAGGATCGCAAGTACGCCGGTGAGCGCGCCTACACGCGCGTCGGCCGGCGTACGATTTTGCGGGAGTACGTGAGCATTCAGCGGGCCACCGGCGAGGACGAGGTCACGTCCGTAGGCGATGACTGTCTGCTGCTGGCATACGTTCACATCGCCCACAACTGCGTCGTCGGGAACGGCGTGACGATGAGCAACCTGGCTCAACTGGCCGGACACGTGCACGTAGCGGATAACGCGACGATCGGCGGGCACACCGGAGTCCATCAGTTCACTCGCATCGGGCGGCATGCGATGGTCGGAGGGATGACCAAGCTTACAAAAGACGTGCCGCCCTTCTTTTTGGTGGAAGGCAATCCGTGCGAACCGTATGGACTCAATAGCGTCGGCCTCCGTCGCGCTGCCTTTACCGTCGACGAGCGCAACGAGATCAAGAAGTTCTACAAGCTGCTCTACAATCCGAAGTTCAACGTTTCGCAGGCAATCGAAGCGATGAAGGCCCAAGTGTCGACCGGCCCCGGACAGGAGATCGTCGCCTTCCTCGAAGCGCCGTCGCAACGAGGCGTTCTGAAATAGAGGTTTCCTGAGGTACTTTTTTTCGACCGGAGAAGCGTCCGGCGAATCGGCTGCGCTGGCGCTCGCGCAGGCGATTGCGCAGCTGGATCCCGCCGCGCGGTTCGAGGGAATTGGAAGCGAGACGATGCGCGAGGCAGGGTTCGACCTTTGGCGCGATCATGCCGGTTGGGCGAGCATGGGTCCGTTGGCGGCGATCCCGCGGATTCCGAAACTCCTCGCGGCGATGTTGCAGACGGCCTTTCATCTGATTGCATCGAAGCCCGATGTCGTCGTGCTCGTTGACTTTGGCGTATTCAACTTGAGGTTGGCGTCCACGCTTCGCCGATTCGGTTACGCCGGTCCGATTCTGGATCTTTTTCCACCCGGCACGTGGCTCGATGACGCTGAAAAGGCCCGCCGCGTCAGCGACCTCACCGTTGCGGTGACCGCATTCAAGCATCAGTACGATTTCTACCGTCGTCTGGGCTATCCGATCCACTTTTTCGGCCATCCCTTGGCCGATCGCTACGCGATGCGACCTTGGCCCCGTATGCCGGCATCCGACGGCGGTGTCGTCGCGATTCTTCCCGGTAGCCGAGGGGGCGAGCTGAAACGCCACCTGCCCGTGCTCGCGGCGGCGTACCGCGTCTTGCAGGAACGGCGCCCCCGGCTCCGCGGCGTGTTTGCGGCCGCGAACGCGCGAGCTTCGTCGAGGATCGCGCAAACGATCGAGGGGGAACACTTGACCGGGGTCCGCATCGTTCGGGGTGTCGCCGATGCTCTGGCCGACGCCGATGGTGCGTGGGCCGCATCGGGAACCGCGGTGCTCGAGACGGCGCTCGCGGGAGTGCCCGTCGTCGCCCTGTACGTCATTCCGCCGGTTCTGATTTGGTACGGCCGGCGAATGGTTCGCCATCGCTTCATTACCTTGCCGAACTTGGTGCTGGGTCGTGAAGTCGTTCCGGAACTATTGCAAGATCGAGCCACGCCGATCGCCCTGGCGGACGCGCTCGCGCGGTTGCTCGAGCACCCAGGGGCGCAGTACGGAGAGTTCGTCGCGCTGCGAGGGGCGCTCGGGCCGAACGGAGCGTTGCGTGAATGCGCGCGACTCGCGGTAGATCTCGCCGCTCGACGCGCGCCGGCCCCCGCCTGAGCAGTGCGCGTCTATCACACCTCGGATTTGCACGATCGCCGAGGATTCGTTGCGCGGCTGCGCCGGCTGCGCGACGAACTACCGGGCCTGCTGTTCGACTGCGGCGATTCGCTGCGCGGGAGCCAGACTGTTTACGTTCGCAACGAGCCTATAGTCGCCGAGCTCGCCGCTGCGGGGTACGACGCCCAGGCGGTCGGCAATCGCGAGTTTCACTATCTGTTTGGAGTGATGCAAGCGCGAGCATCGCGCCTTCGCCATCGCCTCGTTTGCTCCAACTTAGTGGACATGAAGGACCGGCCGCTGCCGTTTGCGCGTTCGCTGCGTTTCCTGCATCGCGACGCTGCAGCTCCCGTGGAAATTCAGGTACTGGGATTGCTCGTCATGCAGTATCCGACCGGCAGCGCCTGGGAGCGGGCCTTCGGGTGGCGATTCCTCCAACCGTGGGACGCGGTCAACGAGCACGTCGCCGGCATCACGGACGATGCATTCCTGATCGTGCTGTCGCATCTGGGACTCGCGCACGACCGGCGCTTGGCGAAACGCGTTCCGCGCATCGACCTAATACTCGGCGGCCACAGCCATGACACGCTGACGTCTCCCGAGTTCGTCGCCGGGGTTCCGATCGTTCATGCGGGACCGTACGGCAAGTACGTTTCCCGCACGGAGTTCGCCGACAGCCGCGACATAGATGGGCGATTTCCGCTGCTCCGCTTCGATCTTCTCCCCTTGCTTGCGACCTCGTAACGCGCTGCATGCGTGCGCTCTTCGTGACGAACGGGCATGGTGAAACCGCAATCGCGCAGCGCATAGCGCGCGAAGTGCTCGCGATTGCGCCCGATGCTCAGCTCGATCACCTCGCGCTCGTCGGCAACTTGCCGTCGCGCCTCATGCGCGACGTCGGACCTCGCGCGGAGATGCCGAGCGGCGGACTGATCGCGATGGGCAACCTGCGCAACATCGCAAAGGATCTTCGGGCGGGCCTGGCCTTGCTGACATGGCGGCAGGCGGCCTTTCTGCGGCGCGCGCGAGGCCGCTACGACGTTGCGGTTGCCGTCGGCGACACGTACGCATTGCTCATGGCCCTGTTGACCGCTGCGCCTTCGATCTTCGTCGGGACGGCGAAGAGTGTGGCCGTGGCGGGATATGGACCTCTCGAGACGCTCGTCTTACGGCGCGCGCGCGCGTGCTTCGCGCGCGATGAGGCGACGGCGGCGGCGCTGCGAGGACGCGACGTTAACGCGGAGGCGGCGAACGCCATCGCCGATATGATCGAGCCTGCGGATCAAGAGAGCGGTGCGCGTGCGCCGCGCTACGGCGCGCCGGCGCTCGCGCTGCTGCCGGGAAGCAGGGAGAGCGCCTACGCCGACGCGCGCTTTCTTTTGGAAATCGTCGCGCGGCTAACCGAATCGTGGCCGCAGCTTGGAGCGGCGCTGTCGATTGCGCCGGGACTCGACGCTCGAGTCTTTTCTCGGGACGCAGAGCAGAACGGTTGGCACGTCGCCACGACGGACGACGATCTCGTGCCGTTCGTCCTGTCGCGCCAAGGGCGCGAAGTGGTCGGCACATGGCGGGGGTCGATCGGTGCGCTGTTGAGGGACGCTGCGCTCGTCTTGGGGCAGGCCGGAACGGCCAACGAAGTTGCGGCTGCGGCCGGCGTGCCGATAATCGCGTTCGAAGAAGGGGGTCGCCGGTCGGGACGCTGGTACCGCAAACGTCAGCGCGGATTGTTGGGAGACGCCTTAGCCGTGCACCCGCGCAGCGCAGGCCAGGGCGCTCGTGCCGTCGCGGATCTGCTGAACGACGCCCCCCGTCTTCGCAGCATGAGTGAAGCGGGAAAACACCGCTTGGGTCCGCCGGGCGGCGCGGCACGAATCGCGCGGCGCATCATCGCCGTCGGCGCGACCTAACAATGCGCCGTTGCATGCCCGCCGCGCTGGGTCTCGTCTATGCGCTCCTCCCGCTCTTTCCGAGTTTCATTGCGCTCACGGCCGTCGCGTTTCCGGGAATCTCTCTGATCGGACGCACGCCGGCGCTCGCCATTCTCGCCGTATGCGGGATCCTCGCCCTGTATGCCGTCGCAATGCTCGCCCGTTATCCGCGCCGCGGATCTCAACCGCTCTTGCTGCCGTTGCTGGCCGTATTCGGCGCGGGAGTGCTCGCGGGTTCTCTCGGCTTCGACCCGCGTGCCGGCTTGCTCTTTACGCTGATCGGCGGCGTCGGCATCGTCTGGCATTGTGCGATTCTGCGCTTTTACGACGATCCCAACGCTGCGGAAACGCTGCTGGCGGCGTACCTGATTTCGGCAACGGCAGCGGCGGCGGCGGCGATCGCGATGCTCCTCGCGCGCGTTCCGACGCAACAGTATGCGCTGCAGCACGGCCGCGCCACGGGAACCTTCATCTTACCGGGAGAGCTCGCGGGCTACCTGATCGTCGCGTTGCCGATTGCCTTCGCGGTGACCCGCGTGAGCTCGGCGCGCTGGTTGCGAGTCGTGGGCTGGTGCGCGCTCGTTAGCGGCCTGCCGGCGCTGTTCCTTACGTATTCGCGCGCGGGGTGGATGGGATTCGTCGCGTCGGTTGCCTTTCTGGTTGCGCTGCGGACGCGTCTCGGCCTTCGCGCCGCTGCGGCAGTCGTCGTAGCGGGCGTCGCTGCGGTGCTCGTTCTGTTCAACGCGCATCACGACCCGAGCGAGGATTACACGCGCGTTTCGATCTGGCAGGCGGCCGTCCAAATCATCGATCGCTTCCCGCTCACCGGCGTGGGGCCGTTCAACTTCTCGCGCCTTTATGCGGCAGTGCGCGCGCCGGACGCCGATGCGACCGCCTTTCACGCGCATAGTCTCTACCTCACGTTTTTTGCGGAGTTTGGGTTGGCCGGCGTCGCCTCCGTCGGCTGGATGATCTGGCGATTCGCCGCCGAGTTGCGCCGGCGGTTGGCAGCCACAACGCCGGAGGGCGCCGTTCTGGCCTCCGCCGTTACGGCGGGACTGGTCGGCGTGGCCGTGCAAGGCCTGATCGATACCGTGAGCGTCGTGATCTTCGGTCTAATGATGCCGACACTAGCTCTGGCGCTCGCAAGCGCGCAGCCGCGCGACCGTCCGGCGCCCGAACGCTAGTGCGCCGCCATTTTGCGGCGCTCGCCATCGCGCTGCTGTGTGCCTGCAATCCCGCACCGCCGCCGAAGTCCACGCCGGCCCCCAGCGCACCGGCGAGGCCGCGCCCGACCCGTACGCCGCTCGTCCTCACGATCAAAGGAAAGGGCAGCGCGAATCGCCCGGTCCACCTCATTCAGCAAGTCCACAACCGCATCGACTACGATCTGCTGGCATCCTCGTACGAAAGCAAGGGTCCGCAGGGAGCGGCACGCGCCGTTTTTCAAGACGCTCGCGTCACGTTTCGGGATGTGCGCGGCTCGCGCGTTTCTGCAACGGCACCCCAGGCCGTGGTGGATCAAACCAGCAACACGGTCACTTTACTAGGCGGCGTCCATGCGACGACGTCGTCGGGCATGACGCTGACGTGCCGGCAGTTGGTCTACATGCGGGCCACCGGGACGTTGCGCGGCTCGGGCGACGTCGTCGTCACCGATCCGAAAGGATTTCGCGCGATGGGTTCGACTTTCGATTCAGATCTCTCGTTGACGCACATGCGAATGCGATGATTCACAACGGCAGAGCAATTAAGCTGCGGGGACTCGTCAAGCGCTACGGGGAGCGGGCGGTGGTCAACGGCGTCACCGCGGAAGTCGCTATGGGCGAAGTCGTCGGCTTACTTGGTCCCAACGGAGCGGGAAAAACGACGACGTTCTACATCGTGGTGGGATTGGTCAAGCCCGATGGCGGCCTCGTTTTTTTAAACACGCGCGACCGTGAGATCGACTTGACGAGCGCGCCGATGTACGCCCGAGCTCGCAACGGCATCGGATACTTAGCGCAAGAGAACTCGATCTTTCGTAAACTCTCCGTCGGCGACAACATTCGCTTGATCTGGGAGCAGAACGGCGTGCCGCATGCCGAGCGAGAACGGCGCCTGCCGAGCTTGTTGGAGGAGTTCGGGCTGCGTGCGTTCATCGACGCGCGCGGCGACAGCCTCTCCGGCGGCGAACGGCGCCGCGTTGAAATCGCGCGGGCGCTGGCGACCGCTCCCGACTTCCTGTTGCTCGACGAGCCCTTCACTGGGATCGACCCTATTGCGGTCGCCGACATTCAGGCGATGATCCGCCAGTTGCGCGATCGAGGTCTGGGCATCCTCATCACGGATCACCAGGTACGCGAGACCCTGGCGATCGTCGACCGCGCCTACATCTTGAACAACGGCCGAATCGAAGTCTCCGGCACCGCGCAAGAGGTATTGGACTCTCCGATTGCGCGTCAGTTCTACCTGGGCGAGGGATTCAGGCTATAGGCCCGATCCTTCCGCGCAACGCATGAGACTGACGATTCTCGACCGGTACATGCTGCTGGAGCTTGCCGGTCCCTTCGTCTTTGGATTGTCGGCCTTCATGCTGATCTTCGCGGCCACGGAGATCTTGAACGTCGGCAAGCTCGTCAGCCAGGACCACGCGCCGGTTTGGGCGGCGCTTTCGGTCTTCGTGTGGTCGTTACCGGCGGACATCGTGCTGGTCATCCCTATGGCGTTGCTGCTCGCGACGCTGCTCTCCGTACAACGACTCTCCGGGGAAAGCGAGCTGGTCGCGATGAAGGCGGCCGGCATAACGTTCGCGCGCGTCGTCGCGCCACTGCTCGCCGTCGGCATCGTGCTTTCGTTCGTAACACTCTATCTTCAAGAACGCGTCGTCCCGTTTGCGAACGATCAGCTCATCGAGATCGAAAATAACGTGATCAATCACGTGAGTGCCTTCAGTCGCGACCTGACCGTCTCCGCGCCATTGCCGGGCGGCGGGCGGCAAGTGACGATCGCGACCGCGTACGAGCCGCACTCGCGCGCGCTGCTGCACGTCACGTTGATCCAGTACGATAACCACAACGATCCGCGCCAGGTCGCCTTCGCCGACCGCGCCATGTTTTCGGCGAACAAGTGGACCCTACAGAACTCCAGCGTCTATCGCTTCAATCCCGACGGCTCGACCCTCGCCGAGCCTCGCATCCCCATGCAGGAGGTCGAAATCGGCGAAAATCCAACGGACATCGTGAAACGGTTGACCAATGACGATCCGGAGAATATGAGCCGCGCTGAGATCGCCGATGTCCTTCGCTCGGGACAGTTGACGCCGACCGAATACCGCAAGTACGTCGCGACCTACCAGGAAAAACTGGCGCGGCCGTTTGCGTGCTTCGTCTTCATGTTGATCGCCATTCCGCTTGGACTGCGGTCAATTCGTTCCAGCGGAAGCACGAGCATCGGCTTCGGGCTGTCGCTGGCGATCGTCTTCGTCTACTACGTCGTGATGACGATTTGCTCGTTTGTCGGTGAAGCGTTGGTGACGCTTGCGGCACTGTGGGCCTGGATGCCGAACATTCTGTTTACCGCGATCGGCTTGGTCCGATTGCGACGCGCGGCGCTGACGTGAAATTCGTGGAGGTCATTCGCGGCATCGGAAACGTCGCATTCGTGATGGCCTTAGCAGGCATAGTCGCCTACGTCGGCGACCGAGTCGGCCACCAGGTCGGACGCAAGCGCCTGAGCCTGTACGGGATTCGCCCCAAATACACGTCGACGATCGTGGCCATTGCCACCGGAATGATCATCGCGCTCGTCGTGACGCTCGGGGCGATTTTCGCCTCGGAACAGGTGAAGACGGCGTTCTTTCGGTTGAACGCTCTCAACGCACAAATCGCCGAACTGCAGACCCGACAGCGCGATCTCGAGGCCAAAGTGAACTCGGGCCGTTTGGTTTTTCCCGTCGACACGCTGATGGTGCCGTTCTATCGAATCATTCCGCAGTCGGCCACACAAGGCGCGCGGCTGACGACGATTCACGACTATTACTTCTTTGCGGTGAAGTACGTCAACGCGACCTATCCACGCTTGGGATTGCGGCCGTACGCGGTGCCCGCGGACGCGCAACGCAGGCTGAGCGCGCTCGCCGACGATTTGACTACGGCGGCGAAGCTTTCGCAGGCCAACGCCATGCTGACCGTCACGTCGGATCAGAACCTCTTTGAAAACGATCAAATCCATTTTGCGATCAACGTCACGCCCGACATTCGTTACTTCCAAAAGGGGCAAGTCATCGCGCAACTGGTCATTCCGGGAAAGAGCGGCGCGAGCATCAACATCGCGTTGGTCCAGTTGCAAAATTACGTGTCGATTAGCGCGCGCAGGTTGCATCTGCCGCCGTTTCTCTCCGACATTTTTCAACCGATGCAGCTGATCCCGGATGCCGCGCAGATGCAGCAGCGCATCGAAAAGCCCGGCACCTTTCTGCTGACCGCGTACGCGGCGCAAGACTTCTACCCGCACATCGGAGGCATCCCCATCATTATCGTCCTGACCCAGCAGCCGTGAGCGCCGTCATCGGAGTCGATCCGGGCCGGGCGAAGGCCGGGTACGCACTCGTCGAGAGCGGTGGAAACGTGCTGCTGTCCGGAATCGAGCAGTTGGAGCAGTTGCCCGCGCGCCTACGCCAGGTGGTGGCCGGAACGGATGCTCGGGCGATCGCGCTCGGCCGGGGCACGAACGCGCGCGCCGTGTTGCCGATGTTGGAGGCACTCGGTCTGCCGGTGCACCTCGTTGACGAGCGGGAGACGACCCGTTTCGCGCGCCGACTGTACTTCGAGGACCATCCTCCGAAGGGGTGGCGCCGTTTCATCCCGGTGGGGTTACAGCTGCCCGCCCGCCCGATCGACGATTACGCCGCCATCCTCATCGCGCGCCGCTTCCTTGCCAGGGGAGCCGAGGCTGGACCTCCAAGCTAACCATCCCGCGCGAAGCGTACCTGCAGTGGCGCGCGGGTACAATAGGTCACGGGAGGATTCGTGCGTCCAGTCGCCGTCGTGTTTAGTGGAGCGCTTGTCGCGGCGCTGTGCTGCGGCACGGGCGCTGCACAGGCATTTCCGGCAACGGCGCGGGCCGATCTCGGGCCGCAGCTGATGCTTCGGTTATTCGGTGAGACGGGCGACGCACGGGCCTCGTTAGAGGCGGCCTTTGGAAGCCGCGTGAGCGAATCGCCGCTGCGCGCCGTCGCACTGCAAGTGCGGCCCAACAGCGAGTCAACGGCCGACGCGGATTTTTCAGTCGCGTCAGCGGACGTTTCCAGCGCGTTTGCATCGAGCGGGCTGGGCGATCTCGTTCACGACTCGGTCGCTCCGGCGTTCGCGGGACCGGTGCGATTGACGTTGCCTTTGGCACTGGACCAGTCGCCGCGGACGCTCGTTCCGGACACCTTGCTCACGGCGAACTATCAACCCGTCGCGCCGGCACCCAACATCTCACCGGCGCCGGGAACGCTCGCGTTCGGTGAGGTGACGCAGGGACTTGCGGCGTTGCGCGGCATCGCCGCCACGCCGTCGTTCCTGTCCACGCCGCAGCTTCGCGTCGGCGGCGTGCGCTTCCAGGCGAACGTCAACGGCAGCGCTTCCGAGCAGCCGCAACTTTCGCTGGGCGATACGACGTACGGTGCGACCGCGAACTTCAACGTGCGCGCCGGCTCGCGTGATCTCTCGGTCAATCTCGGGACGAACTACGAGCACGTCGCGCGCACCGATCCGACCGGATTCTCGGCGGCGACGCTCAATCCGACGAGTTGGCAGTTGCCGAACGCAAACGCGCCGTTGGCGATTGAGAACTATGCAAACTTGAGCCGAACGTCGATCGGCGCGGGTCTGGCGGTGCCGTTGGTTCGCGGGCTCACGCTGAACCTCAACTACGATATGGGGCATCTGTTCGGCGGTTACGGCCTGCCCGGCCTGACGAATCTTGACGCGGTCAACGATTCGTACGGCGGCCGCCTCACGTTCGACATCCCCGGCTCATCCTCCAAGTCGTTGTCGATCTCCGCATACCAAGACCGGTTCAGCGGCGCCGGCGTGCCGCTCGGCGGCTCCACGCAACTGCGCGGAGACGTAAACTTCACCGTTAAATTCTAGGTTCCCTAACGCACCAAAACCCGAGTTCGCCTGCGCCTGAGGAGCGGCGACTTCACGTGCTACGAGTCGCGATCGGTGTGATCGTTGCCGCATTCGTCGGTTTCTTAGCGATCGATCAGCTCGCGACAGACGCCTTGTACGCCGCCGACGCGGCACCGGCGAGTTTGGTATCGCACGTGCCGCTGCGCTTTGGAGAGCGTGTCTACGCGCAGTTGGACCGGCTCGCTCCGGCAGCGTACGTCGAGGCGACGCTCGCGCAGGCGGCCCTCAACAGCGGAAGCCCGGACAGCGCGCTGCAACATGCGCTCCGTCTGCCCGCTTCGCCCGTGCGCGACGAACTGCTTGCGCGGGTCGCGCTCGCCCGGCACGAAGCCGCGCTAGGGTTTGAGTACTTTCTGGCGGCTCCCGATTTCGAGGCGCTGCAATCGATCGTCGACGGTCGCGCGGCGCGAGATCCGCTCGCCGCATATCGCCTCGAACAGCTCGTTGCGCGTCGCATCGAGTTACTCGGCGCTCATCCCGACGCACTGGCGCAAAGCTCCTGGCGTCTGGGGCTTCTGGCCAACGAGACCGCGTGGAAACAAGTTCCCGGAAGCGCCCTCCAAAAAAACTGGCTGCGCACCGCGCAGCGGCATTTCAGGGCGGCGGCGGACGCTGCGCCTCTGTCGGAACGATATGCGATCGCCGCGGCGAACCAGGCGGACCTGCTCGGCGACGAAGCGTCCGCGAACGCGTTCTTTGCCCGGGCAGCTTCACTCGATCCAGGAAGCGCGGATGCGATTGCGGGGTTGGGCGTCGTGGCGTACCGGCGCGGCGACCGCGCCGCGGCGAGCAGCTACCTGCGACGCGGGCGGCAGATCGATCCCAACGCCCCAATGGTACGGGCGCTGGAACGCGACCTTCGGTGAGGGTTGCAATCGATGCGCAGCTCACCGTCGGAACGGCGACGGGAATCGGGGAGTACGTCCGCGGCCTCGTCCCCGCGCTCCGCCGGCGCGGCGTGGAAGTCGTCGAGCTGCGGGAACCGCGGTTGAACCCCTGGCGTTTCGATCGGCGCGTTCTGTGGGATCAGTGGTTGTTACCGATGCGCGCCCGGGGTAGCCGCGCCTCGCTGTTGCACTGCGCCGGTGGGACGCTGCCGTGGATCACACCGCTGCCCTTGGTCGCGACGGTGCACGACGTCGCGTGGCTGGCAGCTCAGCGCCACGCGCGCCCCTATGCACGCTACTACTTCGGAAACTTTTCGTTGCAGCGCTATCGCCGCGCCGCGCAGATCATCGTAGATTCGTACCACGCGCGGACGGAGTTGCTGAAATTTCTCAAAGACTTCGACGATCGTCGCGTCGCCGCGATCTACCCCGGCGTCGCGGACGAGTTTCGTTCGCTCGACCGACAGGCGGCCGACGGGCGCACGATTCTCGCCGTCGGGACGATCGAGCCGCGAAAAAACCTCGAGCTGCTCGTGCGTGCGCTGGCGCACCTTCCCCGCGCGCGCCTCGTCGCCGTCGGCCCGCTGACTCCCTACGCCGAGCAATGCATGGCGTTGGCGCGCCGGCTCGCCGTCGCGGAGCGCGTCGAGCTTCGAGGATACGAGTCTCGGGCCGCCGTCCTGTCGCTCTACCGAACGTGCGCCGTCGTGGCAGTGCCATCGCTATACGAAGGCTTCGGGTACGCTGCGGCGCAGGCGCTATGCGCCGGAGTTCCGGGCGTCGTTTCGGATCGAACGTCGCTTCCGGAGGTCGTGGGTGACGGCGCAAGCATTGTGCCGGTCGAGGATCTCGACGGCTGGGTCGCAGCGCTGCGCCATGCGCTCGCCGGCGGCGAC
The DNA here is from genome assembly GCA_019240755.1 of Vulcanimicrobiota bacterium. Taxonomy (GTDB): domain Bacteria; phylum Vulcanimicrobiota; class Vulcanimicrobiia; order Vulcanimicrobiales; family Vulcanimicrobiaceae; genus Cybelea. Next base: position 59,306 of record JAFAXS010000045.1, on the reverse strand, counting down.
GACGAGCGTGCCTCGCGCGGACGCGCCGGAGCGATCGCGCGTTTCTCTTGGGACACGGCGGCGGCCGCAGTCGAGCGCCGGTACGCGCTCGCCGCTCAGTAGACGGGCGAGCCGGGCGCTCCCGGCGCGACGCTTCCGTCGTCCGGTGCGAAGATCAGTTTCAAGGGGAGGCTCGACCCGGCTTCGGGCATCGTCACGATCGTCACTCGCACGAAGCCGCGCGCCGGGACGACGTACTGGCGCACCTTGTAGCGGGAGTAGGGCGGCACCTGATGGGATTGCACCAAGGTCCCATCAATCAGATACGTCGCGGTCGTGCGGCCGCCGCGCGGATTTTCGTACAGCGCGACTGCGGCGGGCGTCGAGAGCGGGTTCTCCAAGGTCACCACAAAGGATTGCAGCACGCCGTAATCTCCGGCCAGCGCCTGACCAACGAGGTGATTGGGTAGCGGCAACTGCCCGATGGGAAGCTCCAGGTACTCCTGATCGACGCTCCACTGTGCAGCAAAATGAAACTCGGCGATCGGATAGATGCCGCGCGCGTGCTTGTGCGTAGCCTCCAGCAGCTCGGATGCGGCTACGGGAGCGTCCGGATCGTCGGCCGCATTTTGCGCAAAAAGGGTCAAGTGCACGTTGCCTCCGGAGAGTACGCGCAACTGTAGGAGATTGCATACGATGCTGCGGGCCGGCAGTGACTGCGACACGACGTTGATCGAACTGTTGCCGGGAATCGTCAGCAGCCGGCCCTGATTCTGCACGACGTTGACCAAGAAGCGCCGCGTCGCTGCGTGCCCGACCTCCATTTCGTTCGGAGACGGCCCTCCTTCCCCGCTGATGAACTGGACGATCGACGGCTCAGAGGATAGGTTTGCGGCGCGCAACACGATGCGCCGATCCGGTTCGCCGCCCGGGTTGTAGTGAAAATAGAGGAACCTCGAGGGTTGATCGTAGCGGAGGTCTGCTGTGAACAGCGTGCCGTTCTCCGTGAGGCGCTCGGGATAGTCGCTGACCATCAGAGAGTTCGGCGAAATGCGGGGGACCGCGACGTTGGCCACGTCGACTCGCGAGGAGCCGTCAACCTCGAAATACTGACTCCCTTGAATCAGCACGGGAACGTCGAACGAGACGACGTCGTCTTGTTCCAGCGGCCCGTGCATCGGAACGTCGTCCGAGGTCACCAGCACGTCGGCTCCGGGTCGCGCGCGCGTGGCACTCTTGAGCGCGGCGCTGACCTCTTCGCGGACGAACTGCGCCGAGGCCGGATCGCCGGTCAGCTGTAAGGAGAGATGCGGCTCTACCGCACCGGCGTAGTTGGCGACGCGGACCGGCACGTCGCGAGAGACGCCGCGCGAGTCGCTCAGGTGCAGGCTCGTTGTGCCGACCGCGAGACCAGTCAGCGTGACGCGTAACGCTGCCTGATCGATCGAGAGCGCGACGAGTCCGGGGTCGCGCACGGACGCGGAGATGGGACTGATCGCCGAACCGACCGTGAGTTGCGCGCTCGAGCCGACGGGCACCTCGGCTACGGCCGGCGCGACCGTCAGCGGTGGGGGAGTCGCCGTCGGCGACGAGACGGGGGATGCCGATGGTGCGCTCGGCGGAAGCGGCGACGGCGTAGGTGACGGAGAGGGCGTGGGAGCGGCGGCGCTGAGTGCGGCAATGGCCGCGACTAGCATCGCCGCCTTAGGCAATTTGCGCTTCGGTGCGGCTGACGGCGGACGCCAGAAGCGTCTTGTAGCCGACGCTGGGAAACAGCACTGTCACCAAATCGCGCTCAGTTCGCTCGACTGTCCCCGTGCCAAACTTCGCATGGCGCACGATATCTGCGATTTTAAAGCGACGCATCGCGATACCTTCGGCGACGCCTTGCTCTTGCATGCGCAGGCAGTTGTCGCAAGCGCCGCAGTTGCCCCGTTCGAAGTCCTCGCCGAAGTAGTTGAGGATGAAGCGGCGGCGGCACGATGCGGTCTCGGCATATTGCAGCATCATTGCGAGCTTGCTTTGATCGTAGGATTTCTTCGTATCGTAGTTCGCCAGATTCAACATCAAGCCGCGGTGCTTGCGAACGGCCTCCGTAAGTCCGTACGCGGACTTCCCGACGGGCTGAATGTATCCCGACTTCTTGAGCAACGCCAGGATCACTTTGAGCTTCGTCAGTGGAAGCTGCAGAATTTTTCGCAAGTCCACCAGCGACACGCCGGCGGACTGAGCGGCGAAGACCTCAATCGTGCCGAACACGCGCTGCACCTCTTCGACATCGGGATACTTGCCCGTCAAGAAGTAGTTTTGGACGCGCGTGTCGCTCATGCGATAAATCAGGATGCAGCGAGACGGGTCGCTGTCGCGCCCGGCGCGTCCCGCTTCCTGGGTGTACGCCTCCAGCGAACCCGGAAGATCGTAGTGCACGACGAAGCGGATATTGGGTTTGTCGATGCCCAGGCCGAAGGCATTGGTGGCTACGACGGCGCGAATAGCTTCGTCCATAAAGAGGTTGTGGACCGTGGTGCGCTCTTCTTTGTGGAGCTTCGAGTGATACACTGCGGCTGGGACGTTCAGTTCCTCAGTCAAGTAACGGGTAACTTCCAGCGCATTCTTGATCGTTGCAGTATAGATGATGCCGGTTCCGGCCAGCGCGTCCTCGCCGGTGAAGAGCGACGTGAGGATCTTGAGCTTGTCGACCTCCTTGTCGGCCTTTCGAGCCTCGTAGATCAAGTTAGGCCGGTCAAAACCTCGCACGATCGGCTTGACGTTCTCGATGCCCAACTGATGCAAGATGTCTTCGCGCACGGATGGCGTGGCGGTCGCGGTAAGGGCCAAAACGGTGGGATGCTTCAGCTTTACGATGGCGGCTCCAAGCGCGAGGTACGCCGGACGAAAATCGTGGCCCCACTGGCTGATGCAGTGCGCTTCGTCCACCACGAAGAGCGGCACGCGAATGGAACGCAGCAGCTCCAAGAAACCTTCGTCCTCGAGTTTTTCAGGCGTCGTATAGGCGATGCGCAGGGCGCCCGAGGCGATGCGCTGCCGAGCCCGCACCTCCTGATCTTCGGAGAGCGTCGAGTTGAGCGCGACGACGTCGGTGATGCCGCGCTCGCGCAACATATCCAGCTGGTCCTTCATCAAGGCAATCAAGGGGCTGACTACGACCGTCGTGCCGTCGAGCAGGAGCGCGGGCAGTTGATACGTCAGGCTCTTGCCCGCGCCCGTCGCGAGGATCGCGAGGGTGTCTTCCCCACGCAGAACGCGAGAGATGACCTCTTCTTGTCCGGGATAAAAGCGGTCGAACCCAAATTTCTCTTGGAGCGCTGCGTGAAGATCTACGGGCATCCTTCTTATTTTCCGATCCCAAAAATGAACCAAGCTCCGCTGCTTGGGAAGCAACTCTCATAACCATCGTGCGGTCCGGTTCGTTGCAACTGTACCCGCCGGCAGGCACCCTCCAAACGCTCCGCTAAAGTTCGTGGTCCGTGTCTCTCTACCGTACCTGGCGGCCCTTAACGTTTGCCGATCTCGTTGGCCAAGACGCCGTCGTTCGCACGCTGTCTGCCGCGATCGAAAGTGGAAAACTGGCGCACGCATATCTCTTTTCGGGTCCGCGCGGTTCCGGGAAAACTTCGGCCGCTAAAATTTTGGCGCGGTGCGTGAACTGCGCCTTGGGCCCGACCGTCACCCCCGACAATACGTGCGAGAACTGCGTCGCGATGTTGGCTGGGACGGCGCTGGACGTGCTCGAGATCGACGCGGCGAGCAATCGCGGCATCGATGAGATTCGCAGGCTGCGTGAAGCGGTGAAGTTTGCGCCGGCCACGATGCGAATGAAGATTTACATCATCGATGAGGCGCACATGCTGACGCGCGAGGGGGCCAACGCGTTTCTCAAGACGCTCGAAGAACCGCCGGCGCACGCTCTCTTCATCTTGGCCACGACCGAGCCCGAAAAGCTTCCGGTCACGATTCTGTCGCGCTGTCAGCGTTACGCGTTCCGCCGCATCGCAGTGCCGGTGATGATCGACCGCATGCGTGAAATCGCCGGACAGGAAGGAATCGCCGTCGAGGAAGACGCGCTGGCCGCCATCGCCTATCGCGCCGAGGGCGGATTGCGTGACGCGCTAACGATGCTCGAACAGCTTGCGGCGTTTTCGCAGGGGGCGCCGGTCGACGCGGCGATGCTGGACCTCGCCTTCGGATCGAGCGGACGCAGCTTCGCGCAGGCATTGATCGGGGCGATCGTCGCGCGAGATCCGGCGGAGGCGTTGCGGGCGGCCGAAAATGCCGGCGATGCGGGAATCGACTTTCAAGTGCTGATCCGCTCGCTGATCGCAGGCTTTCGCAACCTGCTGATCGCGCGCATCGACCCGAACCTGCTGGCGCGCGACCTCGCGCCGGACGATGCCCAGCGGACTGCTGTGGCCGCACAAGGGCTGTCGCAGGCGATGCTGGTTCGCGCGCTGCGCACGTTTGGGGAGGGGCTTGCGCTCGCGCGTAGCGGCGGAAACGCGCGACTCGAACTCGAGGCGGCGTTACTGCGCTTCATTCTAACGCCCGAAGATCCGTCGCTCGACGCTTTGGGCACGCGCGTGGCCACGCTCGAGAACGCAATGGCCGTATCGGGTCCACCTTTGCCGGCCCCGGCCTTGCGCGAATCTGCCGCCGAAGCTGCGCCGGCGGCCGCGCACGCCGAGGGAGTGTCGCTGCATCAGGTGCGAGCGGCGTGGCAACGCGTCCGGACGAAAGTGGAGAGCGAGCGTCAGCCGTTGCGCGCGGTGTTGTCGCGCGCGGCGGTTGAGTCGGTCGAGGGGAGTTCCGTCGTTTTGAAGCTTCCGAGCAACTGGAATGCCGACCTCGTGCGCGAGCACGCCAAGCTCATCGAAGCGGCCATCGCCGAGGTCTTGGGAGTACCGTTGCAGGTGCGCGCCAGAGTCGACGCGAGCGGTTTTTCGGCCGCAATGCCGGAGGCGCCGGACGCCGATGCGCTCTTCGACTATGCGAACGAACGGATCCGATGAACCAAGCACATTTGATGGCGCAGTTCAAGAAAATGCAAGCCGAGATGGTCAAGGCGCAGAAAGAGCTCGCCGAGACGGTCGTCACGGGCAGCGCCGCCGGCGGCTCGGTCACGGTGGAGATGAGCTGCGACACGCGCGTCAAGCGCATTCGAATTGCCAAGGACGCGGTGGACCCGGACGACATCGAGACACTCGAAGATCTCGTCACCGTCGCCGTCAACGAGGCACTGCGTAATGCGAGCGAGACGTCGCAAAAACGCATGGCCTCCGTGACCGGGGGGATGCGCATTCCGGGAATGCCGTGACGAAGATCGCGAGCCCCGTTGCAGCTCTGATCGGGGAGTTGAGCAAGCTTCCGACGATCGGACCCAAGACCGCTGCGCGGCTCGTATTCCACCTCCTGAACCGACCGCGGCACGAAGCGGCGAGTTTGGCCCAAGCCATCCTCGCGCTGACGAACGGGGTCACGTCCTGCCCCACGTGCTTTGCGCTCGCCGAGAACGGCCTCTGCGAGTTTTGCGCCGACGAACGGCGCGACGCGGCAACGTTCTGCGTGGTCGCGGACGCTAAGGACGTCTATGCAATCGAGCGCACCGGGGCTTTCAAGGGCCGCTATCACGTGCTCGGCGGCTTGATCTCGCCCATCGACGGCATCGGTCCGGCGCAACTGCACGTCAAGGATCTGGTCGAACGAATCGGTCGCGAGGAGCCGCACGAGATCATCTTGGCGACGAATCCCAACGCGGAAGGCGAAGCCACGGCGCTCTATCTATCGCGCCTGCTGCAACCGCTCGGCGTCACAGTCACGCGACTGGCCTACGGCCTGCCGATCGGCGGCGATCTGGATTACGCCGATGAGATCACGATCACCAAAGCCTTGGAAGGCCGGCGGGAAATCTAGATTGAGAGCCAATCGGCAGCACCGGCCGGCAATGCCGGTCGGTCTAATATGGATTAGTTAGGGCGCGCCGACGCGCTACCGGCTATGCTGGAACCCTAACCGGGCGTGGGCGGTCGAGGCGCCGTCAAAGTAAGGCGGCGCCTCGTCATGCATCGCTGCGGACGACGGCGTCGCCGACGCGGACCTCGCCCGGGGCGACAACGTCGCAATAAATCCCCATGACGTTCTCGCGCTCGTTGGCAATGAAGCGCAGCACCGCAGGATCCTTACCCGAAGAGTACGGATCGTACGTTGGGACGACGCAGCGCAGGATCGGGCTCCGAACAGCGAAGTTCGCGTGCCCGATGGAGAGCGTCGCTCCGACCAGCGCGCTCTCGAGCAAAGCAAAGTTTCCGCCGCCGCGCACGAAAAAGTTGGGACGAAAGCGCTGCCACTCCACGGCATAGCCGACGTGCCGGCTCAGCGCATCCAACCAGCAATCGATCACGAGCGAGATCGGGGCTGCATCGAAGAAACGTTCGCCGCCGCGCACCTCGACGTCGACTCCGCGTCCCGCTGCGGCATCGCGCGCGTCGCTCGTTTCGGAGATCAGATGGAGCCGGTCGTTCTCCTTGCCGCGATAGGTCTTTCCGACGCGTTGCGCCCCGGCCCGAACGAACAGCGCCTCGGTGCGGTCTCCCGGGATTCCGTCGCGTTCGATCCGCGCGCCGTCCAATGCTTGCGGGCGAAGACTCTTGACGGGATATCGCTGAATTGCGGCGAGCGTACCGACGAACATGCCGCGCGCGTCGCGCACGCTAACGGCGAAGCTTCGACACTAGGTCTCGACCGATTCGCAGCGCGTCTTTCTTGGTGCGATCGTAAAGCTCCGCGGCTTGTCCGCGCGACATCTCGTGCCCGTGCTCCAAAAAGAATGTCACGCCTTCGCCGACGACGATCGTTCCGGCATAAGCGATTGCGCCTTTGATCGCCAGTCCCGCGACCGGAACGAAGCCGGCGAGTTCGCGGGCGAGCGCACGCCATCCGAAGCCTCCGCCGATCACCGGTAAGAGCTGCCACGTCCTCTGAAGGTCGGGATCGCGCCCATAGGCGGCCTCGATGTGCAGCATGAGCATGACCTGGATGCCGGTGATCGCGACCATGTCGCCTGCCGATGCGACGGCGCCGAGAGCCAAGCCGAGCACGGGAATGTGGTCGACCACAGCGCTCGCGAGGGCGACTTTGAGCGCGTTGTTGGCGGCGTCCTTGGTGAGTTTTGCCGCGACGGTTTCTCGCAGGACCGGCAAATGCCGGCCGACCGCGATCTCCGCCCCCTTCGCAGACTCAACCAGATGTGGAAACACGCGTAAGCGCAGTTCTGCCACGGCGATGTCTCCGACGACATACTCGCCGACTTCGCCGCGCGCAGGCAATGCCGACGGTCCTGCGGACGACGCGTCCGGGTCGACGGTGATCGCGAGGATCGGCACGCGCGCGCCGCTCAGTTGCGTCAGCGCCGCGCCTGCGAGATCTCCTCGCCGCCCGAGGAACACGATCGCGCGAGCTTCGCGCCAGTTCGTCAGCGCGGGCGCTTCAGGCCGTAAGGTCTCCAAACACGCGGAGGCTTCAGGTGGAATCGGTTGTGCGTGTCCGCGCAGCAATAGCGACCGCATCTCGGAAACCAACGCGGGATCGCCGCAGAGCAAGAACCGGAACGGCTTGCGAACGTGAGCGCCGACCGCCCGGACGTCGATCCCTTTGCGGAGCAAACCCAACAGGGACCGCGCGTCGGCTCCGGCCGTCATGCGAGCACGTACCCTAGAGACCCAGCTTGTTGAGGTCGACGGCGAGCGTTCCGTCCGCCTTGCGCAGCTCTTTCGTCGGATCGTCCGTATAGTCGAGATAGACGAGCCCTAGAAAGATCTCGAGCGGCCATGCGTGCATCTTGTGGTCGTTCGCTACGTCAATGACGGTGCGTCCCGAGCTCTTCGCTTCGGCGATCACGCTCTGCGGCGTGCTCTTGATGTCGGCGGCGATGATGGTGGCTGCCGCCACGTCTCCGGGTGTGAGGCCTTCGCGAAGCATCGTCCGGTAGTCAACGCCGTCCATCCCGAATCGCCGCTGCAGAGAATAGCGCAACGTGGAATAGATTTGCGGTGACGTTCCGAGACCCAGCAGCGTGATGCGATTCGAGAGCACTCGCGAGCGCGCCAAGTTGAAGAGCTGGGCTCCCTGCGATGCCGCGGTCGCCGCGGCGTTGAACTCCTCTACGACCCGGCGCATCATCGGCTGCAGCACCATGTACTCGCTCTCGCTAATGTCGCCGCTGAAGCTCAACGTTGCGTGATCGAGCGCTTTGAGGAATTCGTCCAAGTCGCCGAAGGTTTGATCGAGCATCGTCAGCGAGGCGCGCGCCGCATCGACCGACCGGAGCATCTCACCGTCGGAAAGCGAGAGACCGTTCATCATCGCCGGGTAGGATGGAAAGAGCGCGACCGACTCCGTCGGAACTGGGCGCATCGCAAATGGCGCGAGCATCTCTTGATAGATGTCGGCGCTATCCTTGAGCAGGCCGCTCTCCTTGTTCTTTTCCAGCGACCCGACGCCGCCGATCGGCCCTGAGCCGCCGCCGGCATCCTGGAGGGCACTGTTGAGCGAGCGGGTTATCGAATTGAGGTTCTTGACGATTGCCTCGACCTTCGAACCGCGCTTTACGTCGATGCGACTGAGGTCGGGAACTTCGTATTGCAGCGTCTCGAGACGGCTCGTAACTGCCTTTAACTGGTCTTTGCCCTGTGCGGCCCGTTGCGCGATCTCCGTCGCGCCGAGCGCGTGCGAGGCAGCGGCCGACGTGACGGACGATTGGAGCTTCGGCAGATCGGGCTTCGTCAGGGTGACGTGCTGAATCTCCATTTGGCGAAGCGCTGCGATCCGGGCGTTCGCGGCCGCGCGCGTCGCCGGCGTGCCGAGTTGCGCCGCCTCCGCCAACGTTTGCTCGCTCTTATTCGGCAGGCCCAAGGCAAGCTCCGATTGTCCGAGTTCCAGCAGCGCTTCGGGGTTATTCGGATCTTTCTTTAGGAGTTGTTCGAGGCGCAGCCGTGAGAATTCGTAACGCGCATGCTCCTCGTCGCCGGATGCCTGCACGAGTTGCTGCGCGAGCGTTACGTCGCTCGGATCGAGCTCGGGATAGCCCATGAGATGGGCGATGCGGGAACTCGGGTCGGGGTGGTCTTCCAAATACTTGCTGACGGCGTCGTTGTGCTCGTTTTGCAACACCGCGAGATGCGCCATCATCGTTACCATTGATTCGGGATCGTAGCCGGCGCGCGACATCAGTTGCAGACCGTAGCGATCGGCTTGGATCTCGTCCTCACGAGAAATCTTCGCCATCAAGCCGGCCTCGGCCAGGCCGCCAAACTGGTAGATGATGGGCGAGAAGATCGAGGCGATGCCGAACAGGATGTTCAGGATCTCTGCCTTCGAGTAACTAGTGAGGACGTGGCGCCGCTCGATGTGGCCCGTTTCGTGTCCCAGCACGCTCGCCAGCTCGTCGTCCGACTGCACGAAGTCGATGAGCCCCTCGTTGACGTAGACGAACCCACCCATGGTCGCAAACGAGTTGATCTGGCTGTCCTTGAGGATCTTTACGGAATAGGGAACGTCCTTGCGCTCAACCTGATTCCAAAGGTTCCCGGTGATGCCTTGGACGTAGGCGTTGAGCAGTGGATCCGTTTCGATGACGCTGCTGGCGACGATCTGCTGATCCTCGGCCTGCCCCAGTGCGATCTCGGATTGCGTAGACATGGCGCCGACCGGCGCAGGAGCAACCGCGCCTGCCAGCAATGAGGCAGCGACGACGAGTGGAACGATGCGACGCAACATGATACGATATGGCTTCCTTTTTAGCACGGGTCCGTTCTAGCGTATGCCCGTGCGCTGTGTATTATATGTGGACAACGTTAAGAATCTGCGAGTTTCGTGTGGAGGGCGCAGGGTTTACAGTTTAGCGTTCGCGCACAGCACGGCGTGACACTCTTGCGGGGCCGGCGAGACGGCCTTGAAGTCACGCTGCCCGAGCATGCGCTCGAAACTGGGCTCGATCAGCTCGAGGCTCGCCTCGCCCAGCAGCCCAGCTTCTACAGCGGCAGCTCCGCCATCGCAAATTTCGGCAACGCGGTGCCGACGGCCGAGATCATCGGGCGCCTTCGCGCCGTGTTGAGCGCCGCCGGCATCACCTTACGAGGCCTTGCCGGCGGTTACGTCGCGCTTCCGGAGCTCGCGGCGAACGCCGGGCTGGAGTTCGAGAGCCGTCCCGAGATCAAGCTTTCCGATTCGGCGCGATCGCTGATTGCCGATTTCGCGGGGGCGCGCAAGGATATCGCAGCGCGCCGGCGGCGCGGCGAGGCAAGCGTTCCACGGCTGCGCGTCGACGCGAAAGAACCGCGGCAGCCCGCGCTGCGCCTCGTCGAAGCCCACCCGACGGCGCTCTATCAAACGGCCACGCTCCGCGGCGGTCAGGCGCTCCATCACGGCGGCCACATCGTCGTGGTCGGCGACGTCAATCCCGGGGCGGAGTTGGTTGCGACCGGCGACATCGTGGTATTCGGCCGGCTCGGCGGCATTGCGCACGCGGGCGCTGCCGGCGACGCAAAGGCGCGCATCTTCGCCGTCGATCTGACGGCGACGCAGCTTCGAATCGCGACGTACATCGCCGCCGAGCAGGGCAGCGCCAGGCGCCGTGCGGTTTCGCCGGAAGTTGCGCTGGTGCGGGACGGTCAAATAACGATCCTGACGCTGAACCGGTTCGGCGAGCTTCCGGCAGCGAGCGTGCCGCCATGAGCGGACGCCGAATCGTCGTAACGTCCGGAAAGGGCGGCGTCGGCAAGACGACGACGACCGCGAATCTCGGCGCGACGCTGGCCAAGCGCGGCCGCCGGGTCGTGCTCATTGATGCGGACATCGGTCTGCGCAACCTCGATCTGGTGCTGGGCCTGGAAAAGCGCATCGTTTTCGATTTGGTGGAGGTCGCCGAAGGGCGATGTCAACTGCGCCAGGCGCTGATCAAGGACAAGCGATTCGAATCGTTGGCAATTCTGCCCGCAGCGCAAACGCGTGAAAAGGACGCCATAACGCCCGAGCAATTCGCCGCAATCGTCGAAGAGGCGTCGGCGCATGCCGACTACGTCCTCATCGACTCGCCTGCCGGAATCGAGGCAGGCTTTCGCAATGCGGTTGCCGGTGCGGCCGAGGCGATCGTCGTGACTACGCCGGAGGTCAGCTCGATTCGCGACGCCGACCGCGTGGTCGGCAAAATCGCCGCCGGCGGCAAGCCGATTCGATTGATCGTCAATCGGCTGCGTCCGGAAATGGTCAGCAGCGGCGAGATGCTCTCGGTCGAAGACGTCTGCGATGTCCTTGCGATCGAGCTTTTGGGAATCGTGCCCGAAGACGAAGACGTCATCGACACGACGAACCGAGGCGAGCCGATCGCGTTGCGCGAGGCCGGCCGGCTCAGTGCCATTTACGATAAGATAGCACGGCGCTTGGAGGGCGAGTTGGTTCCGTTTACTACTTTCGACCGGCAAGGCTTGTTCAATCGTCTGATGGGAGCGTTGAAAGCGGGATAGACGTGCAAGAAATGGAGTCCGTCGCAATCGAACGTGAGATCGGCGCGGAGCCCCAGCGGCGCGGGCGCGCGATCGTCCTAACGTCCGGCAAGGGAGGCGTCGGCAAGACGACGACCACGGCCAATCTCGGTACGGCGCTGGCAGAGCGTGGTGCGCGCGTCGTACTGGTCGATGCGGACGTCGGTCTGCGTAACCTCGACATCGTCCTTGGGCTGGAAAGCCGCGTGAAGTATCACGTCCTCGACGTACTGGAAGAGCGCGTGGATCTCGACGAAGCTTTAGTTCCCGACAAGCATAGCGAGAATCTTCGTTTGCTTGCGGCCGCGCAGTCACGCGAGAAGGATGAGGTGCAGACCGCGCAGATGGAGGCGTTGATCGCAATGCTGCGCGAGCGTTTTGATTTCGTGCTCATCGACTGTCCGGCCGGAATCGAACTCGGATTCCGCAACGCCATCGCGGGCGCGGATGAAGCGATCGTCCTCTGCACGCCCGAAGTGTCCGCCGTGCGCGACGTCGATCGCGTCGTTGGATTGCTCGGAAATCGCTTCAAGCCGCAGCTCATCGTCAATCGGCTGCGTCCCCAACTCGTCAAGCGCGGGAAGATGCTTTCGATCGACGACGTCAACGGGATCCTGCGCCTGCCGCTGCTCGGTGTCATTGCGGACGAGCCGGAGATCATCATCACGACCAATCGCGGAGAGCCGCTGGCGCTGCGAAAAGAGAATCCGACGGGCGCCGCCTACCATGCGATCGCGGCTAAGATCGCCGGCGAGGACGTTCCCGTGCCGATGCCGCCGGCCGCGAAACAGACGCTGCTCGAGCGGCTCACGTCGCTGTTTGGAGGAGGTCGGTCGTGATCGAGTTCCTGCGGCGAATTTTCGGGCAGCGTGGTTCGAGTGCCACGGCAAAAGAGCGGTTGCGCCTCGTGCTGATGACCGATCATCTCGAGTTGTCGCCCGATATGATCGAAACGATGAAGCGGGATCTCGTTGACGTGATCTCGCGTCACGTCGAAGTCGACCGGGAGCGCATCGACGTCACGTTCGAACGCCAAGAGAGCACGCTCGCGATGCTGGCCAACATCCCGATTCTCTCGGTCGGCCGGCCCAGTGCGAACGGCAACGGCAAGCACGAAGGGCGCGCGCCGTCGCCTGACGGCTCCGCGCGCACGAGCAAACCGAAGCGCGTCGCCGCTCAAACGGGACCGGGCGCCGAAGGTCAGGCGCCGCCCAAGCGCAAGCGGCGGCGCCGCAAGAAATCGCCGCCGGCGCCGGCGACCGCCCCAGCCGCCGGCTAACGCCCCGATGGTCCTCGCGTTTCGGAGCGCGCAGCTGTGGCGTTACGCGCGAAGAACCAACTGGCCGTTGGCAGGCTGCGCCGTCGCCATTGCACTCATTGGTTTGGTGTGCATAAAGTCCGCGAGCCTCCACTCACCCGGAAGCGCCGGCGAGTTCCAAAAGCAGACGCTGTACCTAATTCTCGGGGCGTGCATCATGGTCGCGCTTTCCTTGGTCGATTACCGCAACTGGCAGCGATGGGCGTTGCCGCTGTACGCCGTGGATCTATTGCTGCTGCTCTTTATCTTGCGTGGCGGTCACAGCGCCATGGGCGCGCAGCGCTGGATCTCACTCGGACCGCTCGGCACGTTTCAGCCTTCGGAGCCCGCCAAGCTCGTCGTCGCGATTGCGCTCGCCGCCGTACTCTGCTCCGCGACCTACGAAAAGTTGCTCGACCTTTGGAAGCCGCTGCTGACGGTTGCCGTTCCCGCGCTGATCATCCTCAAGCAGCCCGACCTCGGAACGTCGCTGGTGCTGGTCGCGATCCTCACGGTGGACCTCTTTTTTGCGCTTCCGAAGCTCGGCGACTTCGCGATCTATTGTTTGGGGATCTTGGTCGTTGCCGCCGGAGCGGTCGGAACCAGCGCGGTTCTCAAGCCGTTCCAGCGCGCGAGACTGTTCGTATTTCTGAATCCTAAAGCCGACCTCCAAGGTGCCGGCTACAACTTGAACCAATCGGAGATCGCCGTCGGCAACGGAGAGCTCTTCGGACGAGGGCTCTTTCACGGAACGCAAACGCAGCTCAACTTCGTTCCGGAACACTCGCGCGACTTTATCTTTACGGTGTTGGCGGAAGAGTGGGGTCTCGCCGGCGCGTTGCTGCTGCTTGCCTGCTATGCGGCGATACTCTACGGGGGGATTCGCACGATGCTCGCGGCGCGCGAGCGATTCGGTTTCTTGCTCGCCGCAGGGCTCGTCGGAATGCTCTTTTTCCATTTGCTGGTCAATATCGGCATGACGATCGGCATCATGCCGATCACGGGAATCCCACTTCCGTTCATGTCGTACGGCGGGTCGGCAATGCTGACGGACTTCGCCGCAATCGGAATTCTCTTGAACATCTACTCGCAGAAGGACCGCGGCGTTCTCGGCAACGCCTAGGGTGCCACGGAAGGTCCCGCCTGGGTCCGCCCGGAACTCGCGCGAGCAAAAGTTTTTAGCGGGAGTGCCGTGGCGGTCAAGGCCGCCCCGCCAGACGCGCCGGCAACGGAAGTGCGGCGGCCGGCAAGCCCGCAGAGTTTCTTGAGGACAATTTGCCAAGCGAGATACTGATCTCGAGCGACCCCTGGGAGAACCGGGTCGCAATACTCGAGGACGGCGACTTAGCCGAACTCTACATCGAGCGCGAAGAGAAAGTCATCGGCTCGATCTACAAAGGAAAAGTGCAGAACGTGCTGCCCGGAATGGGCGCCGCGTTCGTTGATATCGGCCTCGGCCGCAACGCCTTTTTGTACGTCGACGATATCAATAAGCAACCGCTCAACATCGGCGACGTCGAGATAACGCAGGGCCATAGCGGCTTCACGATCAGCGAGAAAGTCAAACGCGGCGATGACGTGCTCGTCCAGATCGTCAAGGAGCCGCGCGGCCTCAAGGGCGCGCGCATCTCCACCAATATCTCCCTGCCCGGACGATACCTAATCCTGATGCCCACTGGCAAATACTCGGGCGTTTCTCGTAAGGTCGACTCCGCCGACGAGCGTAACCGGCTCAAATCCGTGATGAAGCGAATTCGTCCGGAAGGCATGGCCACCGTCGTTCGCACCGCCGCGGCCGGCGCCAGCGAAGCGGAGCTCATTGCCGACCTCGGCGTGCTGATACGGATGTGGCACGGCATTCTCGAAACGTATAAGCGCGCGACTTCGCCGTCATTGCTGCACAAAGACATGAACCTGATTTATAAGGCGGCGCGCGACTTCATCACCGCCGACGTCGATCGCGTGTTGATCGACGACGAGGAAGAGTACCGGAAGGTTCGCGATCTCCTTCAGTTGCTCGGCCCGCAATACATTAACAGGCTCGAGTATTACAACACCGGGCGGCAGTTGTTCGAAGATTATCATGTCAACGAAGAACTGCAAAAGCTCATGAAGCCCAAAATCAATCTCCCGTCGGGCGCATCAATCGTGATCGAGTCGACCGAAGCCCTGACGGTTATCGACGTGAACTCCGGCAAGTTCACGGGCGGCCGCAATCTGGAAGACACGATCCTCAAGACCAACATTGAGGCAGCGGAGGAAGTCGCCCGGCAGGTGCGCTTGAGGGACATCGGCGGCATCGTCGTCGTCGATTTCATCGATATGGCGTCGGATGCTTCGCGCGAAAAGGTAATCGCGAAGATGGAGGAGAGTCTTCGCCGCGACCGGACGCGGGCGACGATTCAATCGTTTTCGAATCTCGGGCTCCTCGAGTTCACGCGCAAGCGAATCGGAAAGGATCTAGGGGCGCAGTTGCGCGGGGCCTGTCCGACCTGCAGCGGAACCGGGAGCGTAATGTCCGCGCAGTCGGTCGCGATTGAAACGTTTCGGCAAATCCGGCACGAGGTTCGCAGCGGGACGACGGGCGACGTGCTCGTGCACGTTTCGCCGACCGTCGCGACGCAGATGGATTTCTGGTACGAAAACGAGTGTCAAGAGCTCGCGCAGAGCCTTGGCCGTACGATCGTCGTTCGCGTGGACGCGATGATTCATCCGGAAAAGGCGCGGATCGAGGTCGTGCCGGCCGGCGCGAAGCGCGGACACGCGTTGCGCGTGGGCGACGAGTACGAGGTGGAACTACTGCCGGGACGCCTGCCGAACCCCACGTCGGCGGCGGCGGTCGTCGACGGTCGCGTGGCGGAAGTGGACAACGGCGCGAACAGCGCCGGCAACTTCGTTCGCATTCGAATTCTCGACGTCGACGATCAACGCGACTACGTGCTTGCCGAGCTGGTCACGGCCGGCGCGAAGGCACGCAAGCGGCGCCCGGGACGGCGCGCCGAACCCACCGCCGCCGAGCAGACGCGCCAGTTGCGCGAACTGGCCGAAGATGCGGCGCGACAGTCGGCGGCGCGCGCGCCGATTGGAATCTCTTCTGCGACCGAAGAGGAAGAGGAACAAGACAAGGCCTTGCGGGCCGAGCGCAAGGGTGAAGCGCAGCCCGATGCGATCATCATTGGAACGCAGCCCCCGCAAGAGCAGGGCGGCGGCCGGAAACGGCGCCGGCGCCGGCGCCGGCGCCGGGGACGCGGCGGACGGCCCGCAAGCGGCGTGACCGCGGATTCGTTATCTGCAACGCAGACCCACGCGATCGCGCCCGTCTCGCAGGCCGCGCCGCCTGCAGTGGAAGCGCCACCGCCGAGCCTCTCGGTGCCGCAGGAGGAGCCGAAGCGCGCGCAGCCGGCGCGGCGTCGTCGTAGGACTGCGGCGGCCGTCGAGCCGTCCGCACCCGGCGAGCTGGGAGGCGCGGCGAGCGCGCTCGCCCTTCCGAGCACGACGCGTCGGCCGCGGCGACGGCGTTCGACGAGCGACGCGCAAGAACATCAGCCGGCAGCGGCCGCCGAGTCGCGGCCCACGCGCGCTCGAACGCCTCGCGCCGCCGAAAGTTCAGACGAAACCGCTACGGAGAAGCCGAAGCGCAAACGCACAACGACCTCCCGCAAAAAAGCGACTTAAGCCGGGCATTCTAAGGGGTTAGCGTTTCGTCAGATCGCGGAGCCGAGGGCCGACGTTTACTACGGTAAATGAGCCCCGCGGCGACAAAGAGATGACGGAACGATAGCCCCTTAAAGGCCGTTGTCTTGGTTGAGGTGGGCTAGCTTCTCATCCAAATACTGGAGTGCGCGAGTTAGCTGCTCGTCCTTGGACGGTATGCCGAACTGAGCGTGCTTGTTCTCGGCCACCGTGATGTCCGGAGTGATGCCGAGGTGGTTGATGTCGCGGTTTCGGGGCGTGAGATAGCGCGCCGTCGTGATCTTGATCGCGCTGCCGTCGGGCAGCGGATAAATCGTTTGGACGACGCCTTTGCCAAATGTCTTCGTGCCCATGATCGTTCCGACGCTGCTGTCTTGGATCGCGCCGGACGTTATTTCCGACGCGGAAGCCGTGTAGCCATTGACGAGGACGACGAGCGGGACCGGTGAGATCGCGGTGTTGTCGGCATCCAGCGTCGTAATGTTCGAGGCGCGCGATTCTACGGAGACGATCGGACCGCTCGAAATGAACTTCGAGCTGACCGCGACGGCAGCTTCGAGGTAGCCGCCGCCGTTATCTCGCAGATCCAGCACGAGAGCGCGGGCTCCTTGGCGGGCGAGACGATCGAGGGCAGTGTTCAGCTCGTTGCCCGTCTCGCGCCCGAAAACGGTCAGCGCGATGTATCCGATTTTTCCGGGCAGCATCTTCTCGTATACGCTCAGTTGGTGGATCTTTGCGCGAGTGATCGGGATCGGCGCTAGGGTCGTCCCTTCCCGCTGGAGGGTCAGCGTGACGCGCGTACCTTCCTTGCCGCGGAGCTTCGCACTAGCTTGATTGAGGCTCATGCCCTTCGTCGAAGCGCCGTCGATAGCGGTGATCAAATCGTCCTGCTCGACGCCGGCCTTGTCGGCAGGACCGTCCGGAACGACGTTTTCCACCGACACGTACTTCGTCTTGTCGTCGATCTGAATGACGATGCCGGTCCCACCGAAATCGCCGCCGTCCAAGCCTTGATTGAGGCCCGCGAACTCCTTCGGCGTGAGGAAGACCGTGTAGCGGTCGTTGACGGCTCGCATGATGCCGTCGATCGCGACGTAGCTCAAGTCGTGCGCGCTCAGCTTCGGACGCGATTCGGCGGCGGCCGCCTCGACTTCGCGGTCGATCTCGCGGATGTTGCCGGACGCGTTCGTGGCCGCTTCCACCGGCGGCAGCGCGATATGCCGGATGCCGGCGCTACGCATCACCGACGCCAGCTGCGTCCGGACCGAATGGAGAACGGCTTGCGGATCGACCTTCTTGTAGAAGTTGTCCGTCAAATATGCATAGCTGCTCGATATCTCTCCGGCGTCAACGCCCGAAAGATGCGTCGGCGCAGCGGCCGAGCCGATTGGAAACTGCAGGAACGCCGTTGCAAGCGCAAAGGCGACGAGGGGGCGAAGGCTTCGGCTTTTCATGCTTTCCATTTAACGTATGAGTTGTCGCAAGCGTTTCTTGGCGGCGGCCAACTGTCTGTCCGCAGGCGTGTCGATGAGCGATGGGTTGGGATCCTGCGCGACGGTGACGTCGGGCTCGATGCCGTGGTGCTGGATATCGCGTCCCATCGGCGTCACGTAGCGCGCGGTCGTAATCTTGAGCGCGCCCTCGGACGCCGTCGGATCGGGGATCGGGAAGATGCTCTGTACGACGCCCTTGCCGAACGTGCGCGTTCCGACGAGCGATGCGTAGTGGTAGTCCTGCAGTGCGCCCGCCGTGATCTCCGATGCGCTCGCCGTGTACTTGTTGACGAGAATGACCAGCGGCGTCAAGCCGCCGATCGCGTCGCCGAGCGCCTCTTCGGTCGTGCGCTGGCCGTCGCGGCGGATCGTCGAGACGATGGTGCCTTGCGGAATGAAGATGCTGGAGATCGCCACGGCGGCATCGAGCAGGCCGCCGCCGTTGTCGCGCAGATCCAAAATGTAGCCGCGCGCGCCGGCCGCGCGTCCGGCGAGCACCGCCTTGCGCACCTCGTCCGCGGACGTCGTTCCGAAGTCCGAAAGCCGAATGTAATCGAAACCGTTTTCCATCTTAGCGCGCACCGTTGGAACATGGATGATCTCGCGCACAATCGCATAGCTGTGCTCCGTCGCCGGACCGCTGTACAGATGCGCGCGCAGGTGAACGACGGTGCCGGACTCACCGCGAATCATCGTCTCGACCCGGTCGATCGGTACCCCACGGACTGGCTTACCGTCAACGCTGTCTACCACCTCGCCCGGTTTCATGCCGGCGCGTGCCGCAGGGAGTTGTTCGATGGGTTGAACGATGATTCGCCCATCTTTCAGTTGATAGATGTAGACTCCGATGCCGCCGAAGTTGCCGCCGGACAGGGACTCGTTGAGACCCCGAATCTCCGTCGGCGAAAGATAGACCGTGTAGGGATCTCTCACCGATTTCATGATGCCGCGAAGTGCCGCATCTGTGAGATCGTCGCGCCCATGCGGCCCCACGGCGGCCGCGTAGTGATCCTGCGCGTATGCCAGGATCCTGGCAGCGATCTGACCGTCGGCGCCGGGGTTACCGGTTGCAGTCACCCCGGGAAGCGATGCAACGGCATTTCTTTTCGAGCCCAGCACGCTTCGCAGGCCGGCAACTTCGCCGGCGATCGGCGTCTGCGGCTCGACCGGCTTGTAGTACGAGTTTTCGAGCCGGCGAAGGGCGAGGTCCGCGATGAACGGACCGTTGGGATTGCGCGGCGCGAAGAGGTCGCGTATGTCGCCGGTCGTTGCGACTTCTAAGACCGGCCCGCGGCCGAGCGTCCCCGCGCGCTGTGCGACAAAAAGGAGCACCACGGCGGCAAACGCGACCGTGAACAAAGCGGCGAGAATAAACCGTGGGCGTAAGCTCATTTGTAGTCTACCACTACCCGTTTCGGCGGCGAGGAGGTTGCTCTTTGCGTATTTTACTTGCGAAGTCTTAATGAAGCCGGGGCGCCGGGTCCACCGGCTTGCCGGCAATCCGCACCTCGAAATGCAGATGCGGACCGGTCGACTGCCCGGTCGAGCCGACGGCGCCGATCGCCTGGCCGCGAGCGACGGTCTGCCCTGTTGAGACAAAAATCGCAGAGAGGTGGCCGTAGCCGGTTGAGTAGCCGCCGCCGTGGTCAATGAGGATATAGTTGCCGTACCCCCCATACCATTGCGCCATGATCACGGTGCCTGCCGCCGCCGCGGTGACAGTCGTTCCCGTGGGCGCCGCGATGTCCAGGCCTTGATGAAACTCGGGCGCGCCGCCAAAGGGGTTCGAACGCCAGCCGAAGGGCGAGGTGATCGTTCCGGTGACGGGCCAAGAAAATGAGCCGGCGGCGCCTTCGCTTTCGACTCCTCCGGCGATTCCCGCGGCGCGGCGCTGCGCCTCGACCTCGCGCTCGCGCTCCATGATCAGCGACTCGAGTTGCGCCTCCTCTGCGGCGGAGAGGCCTTCGATTTGGGCGACCTGCGAGGCGACGCTGCGCCGCTGGATCGAAGCGACCTCCACGAGGTTACGCCGTTCGTCGGCGAGGGAGCCGAGTTGGCTGCGAGCTTCCTGCGCGGACTCTTCTTCGCGTTGCAGCTCCAGTCGCGTGCGGTCGAGGTCCGCCGCGATGGTCGCAACGCGCCGTTCTGCCGCCTTGCGCGCGCGCACGGCGCGCTGGTTCGCCGCGATGAGCAGACGCAAGTCCTCCCACCGCTCGACGAACTCGCTGAAGGACCGCGCGGCGAGCAGCGCATTAAGATACGTCAGGTCGCCGTACTCATAGATGTTGACGAGGCGCCGTTTCAAGAGGGAGTCGTGCAACCGCAGCGATCGCACCGCAGCCGCCAGCTGGACGGCGTTCCAGTCAATGCGCCGCTGCGTGGCGGCGCGCTGTGCGTCGAGGGAATCGATGCGGCCGCTGACGGTTCCAATTGCCGCGTTCGTTTCGCCGAGCTGCCGCTGGAGATCGTCGTAACGCAGGCTGACGGAATGTAGCTCGGCGCGCTTGGCATGCAAGCGGGCCGCAATCGCGGCCGCTTTTGCGCGTTCCGCCGCAATACGGTCTTCGATGGATGATTTAGCGGTGAGCGGCAGCGCGACGGCGACCGCGATCAGGGCGACGGCGGTAAGCCGGCGACGGCGTATCACGTGCGCAAATGCCGCCCCACGGCGATCCAGGACGCCACGATCCCGATGGCGGCGCCCACGGCCAGCAGCTCGGCCGCTAGCACTCGGGCATCCAGGGGGGTCGCGGTCAGCTGTGCCCAGGGGAGCGCTTCGAGCAAGCGCGGCCAGAGCGTAGCGCGAGCGACGGCAAGCAATCCTACGGCCAGCGCCGCGCCGATGCAACCGTCGAGCAAGCCTTCGCAAATGAAGGGCAAGCGAATGTAGGTGTTCGTCGCACCGACGAGCTGCATGATCGCGATCTCGCGCCGGCGGGCGAAGACGGTCAACCGAATCGTGTTGGCGATGATGATTCCCGCTACTGCAAAGAAGATCGCGATGACCACGATGCCGATGCGGCGCAGCACGGCGCCCAGCTGCAATAACCGTTGCACGACCTGCTGGCCGTAGACCACGTTCGCTACTCCGGTCAGGCGCCGCACTTCGGCCGCCACGGAGGGTACCTGCTCGGTGGCGCGCACCTTGATGCGGTACTTATCCGGCAGCGGATTCTCGGTGAGCAGTGCGGTGTCGATCGTGCCCTTGGTGCGCTCGCGCAGCTCTGCGAGCCCCTGGCGCTTTGGAATGAACTGCGCCGACTCCACGCGGGGGTCTTGCGCCAGAAAACGGCCGATTGCGTGAATTTGCGCGGGCGTCGCGTCCGGGCTCAGGTACGCTGAAATCTCAATTTTCGCCAGAAGGCTCGCACCGACGTCGGCGAGCGCCGCGCGCACGAAGAGGAACATCCCGAGCAAAACGATCGTGATGGCAACCGTGCCGATCGCGGTCATTTGCATTCCGGTGTTGCGCGAAAAGTTGCGCGTCACCTCACCCAGAAAGAACTTGAGTTTGCCCCAATCCAAGATAGTAATAGCCTCGTTCCTCGTCGGTGGTTATTCGTCCGTCGTCGAGCCGAACGACTCGGCGGCGCATGCGGTCTACGACTGCTTGATTGTGAGTGGCGACGACGACCGTCGTTCCCTTGAGGTTGATGCGCTGTAGCAGCGCTGTAATCTCCGTGGTATTCGCCGGATCGAGATTGCCCGTCGGCTCGTCACAGAGCAGGATCTTGGGGTTGTTCACGAGCGCGCGCGCGATGGCCGTGCGCTGCTGCTCGCCGCCGGAGAGCTCGGTGGGATACATTCGGCTCTTATGCGACAGCCCCACCAGATCGAGGACGCGCGGAGCTTGGCGCATGATGTCGCGCGTATGGGCGCCAGTCACCTGCATCGCAAAGGCGACGTTCTCCCATACGGTTTTGTCGACGAGGAGCTTGAAGTCTTGAAAAACGACGCCGAGGTGGCGTCGTAAGGCGGCGATGCGGTTGCGCCGCAACCGGTCGACGCGGATCCCGTCGACCACAATCTCGCCGGCGGTGGATCTGGCCTCGCGGTAGAGCAAACGCAGCAGGCTGGACTTGCCCGTGCCGGAATGGCCGACGAGAAAAACGAACTCGCCCTTGGCGATTTCAAGGTTGATGTCATCGAGTGCGCGCACGCCGTTTGGATACACCAGCGAAACGCCGCGAAGAGCAATCATCGGCAGAGCTTCCCTTAAAGAGGACTTTTCCTGAGGCTGAGCCTTATACCTTCGCCATGAACTTCGATCTCACCGACGAGCAAAAGGCAATTGCGAGTCTGGCGCGCGAGTTTGCGCAAGAGGAGGTTCGGCCGCGTGCCGAGGCGATGGATCGCGAAGAGCGTTTCCCCTACGAGCTCGTGGAAAAGATGGCCGCGCTCGGATTCATGGGGCTGCCGTTTCCGGAAGAGTACGGCGGCGCGGGCGCCGACACGGTAAGCTACGCGCTGACTGTGATGGAAATTGCGCGAGCCGATGCTTCCACCGCGATCACGCTGGCGGCCCACGTTTCGCTGGGCGCGACTCCGTTCTTTCTGTTCGGCAGCGAAGCGCAAAAGCAACAATATCTCGTGCCGATGGCCCGCGGCGAAATGCTCTGGGGCTTCGGGTTGACCGAGCCCAACGCCGGAAGTGATGCCGGGAACGTGCAAACGAGAGCGGAGTTGCGTGACGGCCAGTGGGTCGTTAATGGAACGAAGGCGTTCATAACGAACTCCGGCACGGATATCAGCGGCGGCACGACGATTACGGCGGTAACCGGTCGACGCGCCGACGGCTCGCGCGAGATTTCGAACATCATCGTTCCGCAAGGGACGCCTGGGTTCAGCCGCAGCCGAAAATACCGCAAGATGGGCTGGCGGGCGTCCGATACTCGCGAGCTCTCGTTCGTAGACGCCGCCGTCCCGGAAGAGAATCTGCTCGGCAAGCGCGGCGAAGGCTATCGGCAGTTTCTCGAGACGCTCGACGGCGGCCGCATTTCGGTCGCGGCGCTCTCGATCGGCCTCGCGCTGGGTGCCTACGACGAGGCGCTGGCTTATTCGAAGGAACGCCAAGCATTCGGCAAGCCCATTAGCAAGTTTCAGGCCATCTCGTTCAAGCTTGTCGACATGCTCACGCAGATCGAGCACGCCAAGCTCATGATGCTGCGGGCGGCATGGGAGAAGGATCAAGGGCGCGACTACGTCGCCGCGGCGAGCTTCGCCAAGCTCTTCGCCGGGGAACTATCGCACCGGGTCGTCAATGAGGCGCTCCAGATCCACGGCGGCTACGGCTTCATGGACGAGTATCCGATCTCGCGGATGTATCGCGACCAGAAGATCAACGAGATCGGCGAAGGGACCAACGAAGTGCAACGGATGATCCTCGCGCGCCTGATCGGCCTCTAACAGAACGAGCGGATTGTGAGCGCGGAGCAGCTCTTACCGGCGGCGTCCGTGGCCGTTTCGCTGATCGCGCTCGGTCTCTCGACGATCTTGCTCACGCGGCAAAACAAACAGCTGGAGCACGAGCGGAACGCGCTGGCGATACTCGAGGCGATCAACCGTTTGACCGACGCCGCCGCAATGGGCGCGTTCGAAGGGTTGCAGGGCGTCAACTCCCGCTACCCAACCGACGAAGACATACTCGAGCACTTCGACAACTCAGACGACGACCGAGCGTTGCTCTTGGTCGCACAATACTTCGAAACGGTCGCGACGCTGGCGCGCCGGAAGGTGCTCGACGCCTCGCTGCTCGTGGATGCCGTCGGCTACATGATCCGCGTACGCTGGGAAACGATTCGCGACTTCATCTTTCGCCTGCGGCGCATCCGCGGGAACCAGTACATTTTCGAGAACTTCGAGTGGCTGGCGATGTATAGCGCTTGGTGGAGGGAGCTTCCGCGGCCGCCAGGCGATACAAACTACGACGAGAAGCAGTTCGGCGACCTCGAGTTCAAAGTATAGACCCGCACGTTCATTGAAAAGGACTACTATGACTACACGACTCTCCGTCGTCGTCGCGATGCTCGTAACGGCGGCACTGACCGCGCCGGCCTGGGCGGCGCTCTCGACGGGCAGCAAGGCGCCGGCATTTACGTTGCAGGCGACGCAGGGAGGTAACGTCTTTACCTTCACCCTCGCCGACGCGCTCAAGAAGGGGCCCGTGGTCCTGTACTTTTATCCGGCGGCCTTTACGACGGGCTGTACGATCGAGGCGCACGAGTTTGCAGACGCCATCGAGCAATACAAGTCGCTGGGAGCGAGCGTGATCGGCGTCTCGCACGATCCCCTCGACAAGCTCCAAAAGTTCTCGGTCAGCGAGTGCCGCAGCAAGTTCGCGGTCGCGGCCGACACGGACGGAACCGTGATGAAGTCCTACGACGCGGTCCTCGCGTCGCATCCACAGTATGCGAACCGGACCTCGTACGTCATCGCCCCGGACGGCACGATCATCTACACCTACACGAACCTCGATCCTTCGTTGCACGTCGCGAACACGCTCAACGCATTGCGGGCCTGGACCGCCGATCACACCAAGCCGTAGCGAGCCGGCTGCTACAGCAAGCGTTGGCGGCGCGGCAGCCGTTTCGGCGCGTCGTCGATATCGAGCGCAGTGACGTCGCGCGGTACGACGTCGATGGGGGGAAGTTCGGACAGATCGTCGGCGGCGAGCGCGGCCTCTTCCTTCAGCCGGCGCCCTTGGGGAAGAAACTTGCTTTCATATGAGCCGACGGTCGCATTGAACGCGTTGACCGTGCGTTCGAGATGCCGCCGGACCTCGACGAGATGCTCGGAAAACTTGCAGGCTCGCTCGTAGAAGGCCTTACCGATCATCGCAATGCGCTTGGCGTTCTCTTCCTGGCGCAGCGCCTGCCAGCCGATCGCGAAGGTACGTAATAGGCTTACGAGAGACAGCGGACCCGTGACGAGCACATTCTGGTCGAGCGCATATTCGATCAGGGATGGATCCTCACTGCACGCGGAGCTGAGAAAGGCCTCGCCGGCCACGAACATCACGACGTAATCGGCGGACCTCGCCGCCGTGTGATATCCGCGCCGCGCGAGTGAATCGACGTGGTCGCGCAGCGCGCGGGCGTGCTGCTTCATCAGCGCCTTGCGGCGCTGCTCGTCCGCCGTCTCGAGCGCCGCTTGCATCGAATCCACCGGAGCCTTGGCATCCACGAAAACGCGGCGCTCGCCGGGGAGGTTGATCGTCATATCGGGGCGCGCGCGGAGCTCGCCGACCGCCACCGTCTGTTGTTCGGTGAAGTCGCAGTGCGGCAGCATTCCTGCCTTCTCGACGACGTTGCGCAGCTGCATCTCGCCCCACTTTCCCCGCGAGGCCGGATTGCGCAGCGCCGTGACGAGCGTGGACGTCTGCGTCGAAAGGCTCACTGCGGCGCTCTCGAGCTTGTCCGCTCGTCCAAGCAACAGATCGATCTGTTCGCGCAGACTGCCGGCATCGTGGCGGCGCCGGGCCTCAAGCTCCGCGATGAGCCGGTCGAACTCGGCAAGCTTCTGCGCCATCGGGGAGACGAGCTCGCCGACGCGCTCGCTCGCGCGCAACGCGGTCGTTTCACGGAGCTCGTTCTTGGCGCGCTCCAGCAGCGACTCGACAGTCTTCTCTTCAGCACGCTGCGCGTGTTGGAGCGACACGCGCAATGCCGTCGCCTCCGACCTCGTCGCGAGCCATACGACCAGCGCCCCGATCGCGGCGCCGATCGCGACGAAGAGCATCGCTTGCGACGCGATCACGTCGGCCGCGTGCCCGGATACGTCATCGATCAAAGAGTTTGACCGCAGCGCCGAAGGGTCCTCGCCGCGGCGCGTGCGAAGAGCGGCCGTGATGAATCGCGGCGCATTTTTCGCAAGTTCGGCAGCGCTCGCGCACGCCGTGCGCGTCGCCGCGCAACCTATTCCCGGGGGCAGCGATCTCGTCGAGCGCGCCGACGAGTTCGACGGTGCGGCATTTAGGCAAGCCGTGGATCGCCCTGCCCGAATCCGGCAACTGTACGAATCCGTTGCCTTCCGCCCCGGCGTCCTCAACAATATCAAGAACTCGTTCAATGGGCTGCAGTTTGGTTTCGGTTATCCGGCAGCGGCAATCTCGATCGTTTTTGCGCCGCACGGCGCCTCCTCGGCGTACTGTTATCGCGACGAAATATGGCAGCGGTACCGGATTGGAGAGTTTCTCAAGCTGACCGATTCGCAAGGGTTGCCGGTCGCCTCGAACACCTTCGTTTCGCAACGCGCCCGCTTCGATGTTGCGGCGGCTCCCGACGATGAGGGCGGGATGTATCAGGATGCTTCCCTCGAGATGCTGCAGCGGCGCGGCCTCGTCGTCCTCACCTGCCACACGGCAGTCGAAGAGCACGCCCGGGCGCTCGCCGCACGCGGTTTTGCTCCGGCCGGAGCGTCGCGCGGGCAGATCGCCGACGATATCCTGACGCATCTGATCCCCGGAGCCGTCGTCGTACCGGCGATGGTTGCGGCGATCGCGGTCCTGCAGGCAGCCTATCGCTACACGTATCTCGCGCCGCAACTCTAGGAGTTCCCTCGCGCTAGGCCTCGGAGCGCCGGAAAGATAAGATGGGCGCTGGTTTGGACGAGAGCGTAGTCAGCGTCACCCTTCCCGAGATGGGCGAGTCCGTGACGCAAGGATCCATCGTAGAGTGGCGGCGCCGCGTCGGCGAGTTTGTCGCCGAAGGAGATCCGCTCGTCGAGGTGACGACGGACAAAGTCGACGTGGAGGTGCCCGCAACGGCCTCCGGTCAGCTCACCGAAATTCTCGCGCGCGAAGGCCAGACGGTTGCCGTCGGCACCGTGCTGGCGCAGATCGATACGTCGAAGCAGGACGGAGCCGCGCGGCCGGTGACGCGCGGCAACGGCGCACAAAAAACGCCCCCCGCGACGACGGTTGCGCCGCCGGTTTCGCCCGCGCGCCGCGGCGGCGTGGCCGATCGCCCCGCGATGCGCATCGCCCGACAACTCGACGTCGATCTTTCAGTCGTTCGCGGCTCGGGACCGGATGGCTTGATACTTCGTTCCGACGTTCTGGAACAAGCCGGCGGCGCGCGGCGGCGCTCAGAAGCCGGCGCAGCGCCCGCGCCGCCCGTTCCGGCCGGCGCAAAGGTGACCGAGTTGCGCGGGCCCGCGGCGGCACTCTCCGGCTACATGGAGCAGAGTCTTTCGATCCCGACCGCCACGAGCTTTCGCAGCGTCCCGGTCGACGTGCTGGATGCGCGGCGCAAAGAGCTTAACGGCGCGGTTCGCGCGGCGGGTCGCGACGAACGAATTTCGTTCACCCACCTGATCGCGTACGCGCTCGTGCGCGCGGCACGCGAGATGCCCTTCATCACGCACTCGTTTCGGCGCGACGAAGGCGGCGCGCCGGCGCGTGTCGAGCCGGGGATTCATCTCGGCCTGGCGGTCGATACCGAGCGAAAAGACGGTACGCGCTCGCTCGTCGTGCCGGTCATTCGCGACGCCGACGCGTTGGACTTTGCGGCCTTCCGCGCCACGTACGAGGAGCTCGTCGCACGCGCCCGCGACAACAAGTTGTCGCTCGACGAGCTACAAGGCGCGTCGTTCACATTGACCAATCCGGGCGGCATCGGCACGATTGCGTCGGTGCCGCGCTTGATGGCGGGCCAGGGCGCGATCATCGCAACGGGCGCGATCGGTTACCCGGCGGGGTTCGCGGCGTCCAACGAGCAGTCGCTGCGGCTGTTGGGCGTTTCACGCGTCATGCAGCTCACGAGCACGTACGATCATCGCGTGATCCAAGGCGCCCAATCCGGCGAATATCTGCGCCGCGTCGACGAGCTGCTTCAAGGCAAAGATGGATTTTACGAGGCGGCATTTACGTCGCTCGGGTTCGAAGCCGCCCCGTCGCCCCAGTTTGCGCTCGCGCCGCTCGGCGCGGCGGCAGCGCGTCCTTCCGACGAGATGTTGCGCGCCGCCGCTGCGGGCATGGCGATCGTCTCGGCCTATCGCCGGTTCGGACACCTCGCCGCGAACTTGGATCCGCTCGGTGCCGAACCGGTCGGCGACGCTCTGCTGGAGCCGCAGACGTGGGGTCTGACGCCGGCGTTACAGAGCGCGATCCCGGCTGCAGTGTTGCGCGTGAAAGTGCCGGGGCAAACATTGGCCGACGTGTTGCCGCGCCTGCGCGAAACGTACAGCTCGACGATCGCGTACGAGATCGAGCACATCTCCAATGCCGAGCAACGCATGTGGTTGCGCGACTACGTCGAGTCGGGGCGCAATAAGATCAAGCACTCACCGCAGCGCCAGATCGAGTTCTTGACGCGCCTGACCCGGGTCGAAGCCTTCGATCGCTACGTGCGCAAGACGTTCCTCGGCCAGAAAACGTTCTCCGGTGAAGGACTCGACGTCATGGTTCCGATGCTCGAGGAGATGCTCGACATGCTCGCCGACGACGGCGTAGCCAATGCAATCCTCGGCATGGCACATCGCGGACGCCTCAACGTGATCGCGCACGTCGTCAACATGCCGTACGAAGAAGTCATGACGGAGTTCGAAGCGGCGCAATACCGCGGAAACCTGGGCGACGACGACGTCATGGGCGACGTCAAATACCACCACGGCGCGAAGGGCGAATTTACTACCTCGAAGGGCAAGACCATTGCGGTTACGCTCGCGCATAATCCGAGTCACCTCGAAGCGGTGGATCCGGTCGTCGAGGGCAGCGCCCGCGCGCTTCAGACCGATCACGGCCAGGGCGTTCCGGTGCAGGACGGCAAGCGCGCGGCTCCGATCCTGATCCACGGCGACGCGGCCTTTACCGGTCAAGGCGTCGTCGCAGAGGTGCTGAACTTACAGTCGCTTCCCGGCTACGAAACGGGCGGGACCATTCACCTCATCGCCAACAATCAGATCGGCTTTACGACCGATCCGGCCGACGCGCGCTCGACGAGATATGCGTCCGATTTAGCGAAAGGCTTCGACGTTCCGATCGTGCACGTCAATGCCGACGACGTGGATGCCTGCATCGCCGCCGTGCACTTCGCGATCGACTTCCGGCGCGCGTTCGCCCGCGACGTGCTCATCGATCTGATCGGCTACCGGCGCTTCGGACACAACGAGCAGGACGAGCCGGCCTACACGCAGCCGCAGCTCGCCGAGCGGATCAAGAACCATCCGACGGTGCGCGAGCTCTTCGCCAACAAGCTCGTCAATCAAGGGATTCTTACCGCCGATCAGTCTCGTGCCATGGCCGACGAGGCGACGGAGCGCTTACAGGCGGCGCGCCGCGCCGTCAAAGGCGCGCTGGCTTCGCACATCACGGGAAGGAAGATCTCGGGCAGCAACACGTTCGACGGAACCGTATTGGAGCCCGTCGACCGCCGCACGCTGCTCGCATGGAGCGACGCGTTGGCGGCGGTGCCCGAGGGATTCGAGCTCAATCGCAAGCTGCGCAATCAGTTTGAACGGCGCAACGAGACGATCGCGCAGAAGGGGCTATTCGATTGGGGCACCGCCGAGGCGCTGGCCTTCGCGTCATTGCTGACGAGCGGCACGCCCATCCGGCTCACCGGCCAGGACACGGAGCGCGGCACCTTCAGCCATCGCCACGCCGTACTCCACCCTTCGACTCCGCTGAGGGCAGGCTCCGCGGGTGAAGTGTGGATTCCGCTGCAACACCTTGCGGCCGGCCAGGCATCGTTCGAGATTCGCAACAGTCCGCTCTCCGAGTATGCGTGCGTCGGTTTCGAGTACGGTTACTCCGCGCAGGAACCGCAAGCGCTCGTGCTCTGGGAGGCCCAGTACGGCGATTTCTTCAACGGCGCGGAGATCGTCGTCGACCAGTTCATCGCCGCGGGGCAGGCGAAGTGGGGGGAGACTTCTCGCTTGACGCTGTTGCTGCCGCATGGCTACGAAGGCGGCGGCCCCGAACATTCGAGCGCGCGGCCCGAGCGCTTCCTCCAGCTCGTCGCCGAAGGTAACCTGCGCGTCGCGTCGCCCTCGGTGGCCAGCAACTACTATCATCTGTTACGCATGCAGGCGCGCTCGCCGCTCGCCGTGCCGCTGGTCGTGATGACGCCGAAGTCGCTGCTGCGCGCCGAGAGTGCCGCCGGTACGCTGGATGACATGATCAATGGTACGTTTTCGCCCGTGATCGACGATCCACGCTCCATGGATCGCGAGCAGATCGAGCGGCTGATTCTCTGCAGCGGCAAGATCTATCACGACCTGGTCGCGCACGATGCGTATGCGAGCTTGTCGCGAAGCGCCATCGCGCGAATCGAGCTGCTGGCGCCGCTGCCGGTGGGCGACATCAACCGCGTCATCGGGAGTTACCCCAAGCTCAAAAAGATCGTCTGGGTTCAGGAAGAGCCGAAGAACATGGGAGCGCGCGCCTTCGTTCGGCGGCGACTGCTCGAAGGCAAACGCGACGGCTTCGATATCGAGTACATCGGCCGCGGCTACCGCGCGAGCCCCAGCGAAGGCTATGCGGGCCAGCACGCCGTCGAGCAGGAGCGAATCGTCACGACGGCGCTCGCGCAGTGAGATCCAACGCGGCGCCGATGCCGTAGGCGACGTGGCGGATGGCGTCCGATTCGTCGGGCGCATAGGAGTCGCCGGAGCGCTTGCGCCCGAGTAGGAGCGCGCCCATCAGCCGGCCGCGCGAGACCATCGGAAAGGCAAACTCTCCGGCCAGGCGGGATCCGACGTGGTGAAGGTGGATCGGCTTGCGTGACGTCCGCAGCGCCTCGATCGCCGGATCGCCCTCCGCTCCGGCAAATCGTCCGTCGCCGTCGCCGATCACGGGCGTCACCGACGATGCGTCGGCATAGGCCTGCAAAGCGCGGATCGTCTCTTGCATCAGCGCGTTCACGTCGGTGAAGTACGGGGCTTCGGTCGCGAGCGCGCGCAGCGCCTGCTCGTCGCGGTGGCGCTTGCGAAAGAAGAGGTTGTCGATCACGTGTTCCACGCGTCCATGGATGTAGTGCACGGAGAGTCCCAGCAGCAGCGCGAGCGTCCCGCTGAACGCGACGTTGGTCGCGTGACTCGCGCGCGCCAGGTAAGTCCCTAGCGCCCATTCGAACAGAACGAAGAGACCCACGACGATGAGCGAAACCGTCGCGAAGATTGCGGCGCGATTGAGTACGAATGCCAAGTCGAGCAGGTGCCGGCGCAGCAGCGCATACGTGAGCCCGAGCGGCGCGATGAAGATCGCTACGTTGGCGATCAAGAAGGCGGCGCCCACGTCGATCGAAGGAAAGAAGATGATCGCGATCTCGGCGACGCAGTACGCCCCGTAGAGAACGCTCAGCGATCCGGTCGCCCACGCGATGCGCGTTCGCTCGCCGCCGCGAGTCTCCGCGATCGCAATGAGCGTGCAGACCAACGGGAAGAGAAACGGCAGGAAGTTATATACGATCTGCGCGGGTTTTCCGGAGAGCAGCTTTCCGCCGGGGTCGATCGTGAGCGTCCAGAGACCGACCGCGCCGACGATCACGATCGCGCACGCGATGCCGACCGAGAGGTAGGATAGCCAGGCGAAGAGCCTGCGAACGTTCGACGCGGGCGCGAAGAGCATGGCGTACACCGCCAGGAACGCGGACGCGATCGTGCCGAGGACCGCGCCCAGCACGTACAGCCCGTCGTCCAGCGCCGGAATCGCCGCATGCCAGTTGACGAGCACCGTGCCGCTGACGGTGGTCAGCAGTAGTAGCGTCAACACTCGCGCCTCGGCGCTGTCCGGACGGCGCCACGCGATCAACGCCGCAAAGAATGTGAGCCAGAAGTATCCGGCGACGGCAAGCCAATACGGCCAGCTGGCGAGGCTGAAGAACGGCCTTCCAAAGTACTGAGCTTTGGTTGCGACGATCGCGACCGTACGTGGCGTGCCGTCTCGCCGAAGCGGGAGGGTCAATCGCTCGCCGACGGCCGCATCGTGGTAGCGCCAGGCGAAGCGCTGTTGCGGCGAGAGCCTCCGAAGATCGACGATGTCGCCGGTTCGTAGGGCGGGCTGCGCCGATGCGTCGGTGATGCGATCGAGAAACGGTTGTTCCGTGGTGCTGCGGACGTGGAGGCCGCCCCAGATCGTCAGGTGGAGCGAAACTTCCGCGACGATGGTGACCGCGACGAGGGCGCACGCGCAGAGCAGCGCGCCCTGCCATAGTGCGGCACCGCTAGCCTGGCGCATGGCTGACTATTGCGCTACGGTTGCGCTTTTGCCTCGAACATCGCCGCGAGGAGCGCCTTGATGGTGGGAGCGTCGCTGAGAAGACCGCGCGTGTGCGGCCCGATAAAGCCCTCTCGAACCATGGAGTCGAAGAGCGCGAGCAATGCGTCGTAGTAGCCTCGATAGTTGAGCAGCCCGATCGGCTTGTCGTGGATGCGGAGCTGCCGCCAGCTGAGAATCTCGCACAACTCGTCCATCGTCCCGAAGCCGCCCGGAAGGGCGATAAAGGCATCGCTCGCATCGTCCATGAGCGCCTTTCGTTCGTGCATCGTGTTGACGATGTGAAGCTCCGTGAGCCCTTCGTGCGCGATCTCGGTGCGCGCGAGCGCGTGCGGGATGACGCCGACGACTTCCCCGCCGGACCTCAGCGCCGCATCGGCGACGATGCCCATCAATCCGATGCTGCCGCCGCCATAGACGATACCGTAACCCGCCGCGACGATGGCCTCGGCCGCCTCGCGCGCGACCTGCGCGTAGGATGGATCGTTCCCCGTGTGGGAGCCGCAAAAGACGCAGATGCGCTTCATCGCCGATCGGCGTTGGAGCCTGCAGCCGTCCGAGCCTGCCCGTGCGCGTGATCGTTTGGGCCGCGGTCGAGTTCGTCGTGCTCGCCGTTCTCGCGGTCGTTCGGGCGAGGCTCTGGACCTACGGTTCCGATACGGGCACGTTTGCGCAAATTGTCGCCGACGCATGGCACGGCATGCGCAACGGCGTAGAAGCGGGCTCGCATTTTCGATATCATTGGTCGCCCGCGCTCGCGATTGCGTGGCCGCTCGTCGGACTAACGCATAGCGCGCTGCCCCTACAGCTGCTTCAGGCTGCGGCCACGGCCGCGTGCGGACCGCTCGTTGCAACGATCGCCCGGCCGTACACGGGCAAGAAGCTTGCAAATTCGTTGGGACTGGTCACGCTCGTCTATCCGCCGTTGCTGGCGCTCGGATTCGATGAGTTTCACGAACTCGGGCTCTTCACGCCGCTCGTGCTCGTGATGTTCGCCGCAGCGGATCGCGGCCGTTGGACGTGGTTTGCGCTGGCCGGCGCCGCCGGCGTCGGGTTGAGGGAAGACGCCGCGTTGACGCTGGCATTCTTCGGCGCGGCCGTGACGGCGATAGCGGTGCGTTCCGCGCGCACGCGATCGCAGGGACGTGGATTGCTCGACGGACACGCGGCGCAACCGCGCGCGCTCGCGATCGCCGGCGGCGGCCTTGCGCTGGCATCCGTCGCCGCGCTCGCAGTCTACTACGGAGTCATCGCTCCGCGGCTCGGCGGATGGGAGCCCAGCCACTTTTACGTGTACCCCTTTGCGAGCGGGCCGCTGTCGCTGGCGATGGCGCCGTTCACGCACACGCTGCAGTTCGTTCGCGCCGTCTTTACGCTCGGACGTCTGACGTACGTGCTGGAAGCGCTGGTGCCGCTCGCGTTCTTGCCGCTGCTGTCGCCGTGGGCACTGCTGGCGCTGCCCGGCGCCGCCGTCGTGCTGCTCGCCAACTCCGGCTACGTGTGGCGAATGGGCGATCACTATGCGGCGCTGTGGATACCCTGGTTGATCGTCGGCGGCATCATGGGTTGTGCCACGCTGCTCGAACGCAGCACTACGGTCGCGCGACGCTGGGTGCTGACCGCCGGAACGCTCTGCGCGATCTTCTTGATCGCATTCGACCCGCTCCATCCGCTGCACTACCTTCATCCCTACTATCACGACCTCGCGGACGCGCGCCGCGCGATCGAGTGCGTCCCGAAGAACGACAGCTTCGCGACGTATGACGAATGGTTCTCCGCGACGGCGGCGAGCCGGCCACGCGCGACGATCGCGCGTACCGGCGGCGTGCAATATCTGGTCTACGCCGATGACTTTCCGGATACGGCCTACCAGCGGCGGCTCCGCGCCGCGATCGAGTCCGCTCACTACCGCGCCGTCTGCCGATTCGGCCACGTCGCGGCGTATCAGGCGGGGGACGCGCGGTGAGTTCGCCGCTGCCGGGGCCCAGCCGCTGGACGACGCTTCGCCGCCTGTTCCCGGTGCCGTTTCGGCGCTTTCCCGATTTCTTGCGCGACATGACGGCGCGCTACGGCAACCTCGTCGCGTTCGCGCTTCCCTGGCGATCCTACGTGTTCGTGAACGAGCCCGCGCTGATCAAAGAGATCCTGGTGACGCAACAGCACGCGTTTTCGAAGTCCTTGGGCACGCGCGTGCTGCGTCTGCTGCTCGGTGAAGGGCTCCTGACCAGCGAGGAACCGCTGCACCGGCAGATGCGCCGCCTGGTCCAGCCGGCGTTCCACCGCGAACGAATCGCCGAATATCTGCGCATCATGCGACGCGACGCCGACGAGTTTGCGGCCAGCGTCCGCCCTGGACTCCCGTTCGACGCGCACGCTGCGATGACGGAGCTCACCCTACGGATCGCGACGGAATCGCTCTTCGGAAGCGACGAGAGCAGCGCCGCGGGGCTCGTGGCGCAAGCGATGCGCGTGATGATGAGCGAGTTTCCGTGGATGCTGACGCCTATCGGCGCATTGCGCTCCCGGTTGCCGTTCGGGGGGACGCGCCGCTTTTGGCGCGCGCGCAGAGGTCTCGACGCGATCATCTTCGACCTCATCGCGCGAAGGCGCGCCGACGGATCGGCCCGCGGCGACGCGCTCTCGCAACTCCTTGCACTTGTCACCCCGAGCGGAGTCGAGGGGCGAAACGAGGACGAGCAACTTCGCGACGAGATCATGACGCTGTTCATCGCGGGCCACGAGACGACCGCGAACGCGCTGACCTTCGCCTTGGTTCTGCTCGCCCAACATTCGCGTGTCGGCGAAAAGGCTGCGGCGGCGGCATCGAGCGGCGAAGAAGAGTACATCGCACGCGTCATCAACGAGGTATTGCGCCTCTACCCGCCTGCCTGGATCGTCGGCAGAGAGGCGCTGCGCGACGTGACCTTCGCCGACGGCCATGCTATTGCGGCCGGAACCACCGTATTCTTTGCGCCGTTGATGCTGCATCGACGCGCGGACTATTTTCCGGAGCCCGACAAGTTCGATCCGGATCGCTGGCTGGGCGAAAGCCCGCCGCCGTTCGCCTACGTTCCGTTCGGCGGCGGCGCGCGGCGCTGCATCGGCGAGGAGTTTGCGCTCGCGGAGATCCGGACGGTGCTGAGCGCGCTGCTGACTCGCTTTCGCTTTATGCTCGAACCCGGCGCTTCGCTTCAGACGGCGCCGCTCGTGACGCTCCGGCCCGCGGGCCCGGTGATGATGTGCGCCGGCGCGCGAACGTGGCCTAAACGGGACGCCGCGTGCTAAAATAGGTTGCTTGCATACCAGGAGGAGCAACATGAAGCTTAGGATCGGCATATTCATTGCCTTCATCGCGCTCGGGCTCGTCATCGGAACCCGTGCCTCGGCGCAACAAGGCCAAGCGCCCTGCAATGGCTGGACGGGCACCGGCGACATCGACGGCGGTAGCACCGTCAACCAGTCCCGCTGCGGAGACATTCACGTTCAAGGAAAAATTGATGGCAGAAGCCACGCAACGCGGACAAGCACCAACGGTTCCATAACGATCGACGGCAAAGTTGACGGCGGTAGCTCGGCGGTTTTGCATGCGGCCGGCGACATTCGAATCGGGGTCGTCGGGGGGGGACGGCGATAAAAAGATTGACGGCAGCAGCTACGTTGTTGCTGTTTCCGGGGGAACAATCAGCCTGGGAAACAAGATCGACGATTGCTTCGGCATCACCGGAAGCCTGTGTACTACGGTTAAGTTCAGAGCAGCAAACGGGATCGACATCGGAAACAAGATCGACGGCGGAGTCCACGTTCAACTGTGCACCGCAAACGGCAGTATTCACATCCACGATAAGATCGACAATTCTCAAACGTGGGTCTACTATTGGGTGCCTTCCGGTCAGCTCAACGTTGATGGCAACCAGCAAGGCGGAAGTCACGTGATCTCGGACCAACAACGCGCCTGCACCGGCTACTAGGCCGCTAGGCCAAGACTAGTTGCTCGTCGCCGACGCCGGCCTTGCGCACCGCCTCGTGAATCATTTGGTCCGCAAGCTCGCGCACGGCCCAGCGCGCCTGCGCCTCCGGCGCTAGCTTGTCGATCGGATCGAAATAGACGAACGCTTTTCCGGGTTTGACGCTCGGCGCCGCATAGACGGCGATGCCGTTCTCGCGATCGTAGTGCTCGTAGGAATGCACGTCGCGTTTTCCGCCGCCGCCCGGGGCGTCGCAGACGAAGGTCGGCGTGTTGAAGCCCGCCGTGCTGCCGCGCACGTACTTCTCCGTATCGACCGCGGTAGCGATCGTCGTGCGCAGCTCCTCGACGCCCTTGACCATGTCGTGCATGTACACGTAGTAGGGATGCACGTTGACGTGGCCCAAGCGCTTCACGAGCAGTTGCATCCTGTCGCGCCTGTCGTTGACGCCGCGGATCAGCACCGACTGATTGCGCGTGAAGATTCCTCGCTCGAAGAGAATCCGCATCGCGCGCTCCGTGATCCACGTAATCTCTTCGGGCGCGTTGAAGTGCGTGTGAAGCACCACCTCCTTGCCGAGGGTGCGCCCGCGTTCGACGATCGACGTCAGCGCGTCGAGCCACTCGCCGTGCGTGACGATCTTCATCGGCATGATCGCCGGGCCTTTGGTGGCAAAGCGCATGCGGCGGACGTGCGGAATGTCGAGCAGCGCGTTGCCGATGTACTCGATGTTTTTCGGCGGCAGCTGATACACGTCGCCGCCTGAGATGACGATATCTTCGAGCTCCGGGCGCTCCGCAATGTACTGGAAGGCGTCCTGCCACTGTTTGGGCGTCTTGGCCAAGGCGACCTTATCGACGTTTTCGGTGTCGGGACCGATCGCGTAGCTGCGCGTGCAGAACCGGCAGTAGACCGGACAGACGTTGAGCGGCAGAAACAGCGCTTTGTCCACGTAGCGGTGCACGAGTCCGGGCACCGGCGAGTCCTGCTGCTCGTGCAACGAGTCCAGGGTCAGGCGGGGATGGTCGGGCAGCGAAGTCGAGGCGAGCGGAATGAATTGCCGGCGAATCGGGTCGTTCACCGGGTCGTTCCAGTCGATCAGCGAGATTGCGTACGGCGAGACGCGCACTGCCATCGGCGCTTGCCGGAAGCCCGCTTCGGCGTCGCGGAAGAACTCCGGCGAGCAGACGCCGCGAATGGTCTCGAGCAACTCTTCGGCGGTCTTGACCGACTGACGCTGCTGCCACAGGTGATCGAGAAACGTCGCCTCGTTAACCTCCGCGTACGCGGGAATATGGCGCCAAAACTCGCCTTGCTTGAGGTTCTTGTACTCGAACTGCTTCGGCTCAGCGGATGGCTTGAGATGGCGGATCGCCGCTACGGTCGTCATGGTGTGCTTCCTTTTGTGTATTTCGCGTTGAAATAGGCGTGGAGATCGGCATGATCGCGCAGCGTCTGCAGCGCGATATCGGCATGGTTGCGCGCATAACCGTTTCCGATGATCATCGTGACGTCGCGGCCGATGCCCTCGGCTCCGAGCGCGGCCGCCGTGAACGACGTGGACATCGAAAAGAAGTAGATCGTACCGCCGTCGCGCGTGCACAGAATCGAGCAGAGCTCCGTCCCCGGCACGTTGACGCAGTTGATCGTGACGTCGGCGAGCTGCGGAGCGACGGCTTCTACCTTGCCGCTCGTAGCCAGCGCATCGGTTGCATCGGCTTCGAGGAGGTCGTCGACCAAACCGGCGCGCGTCAGCAGTTGCGCGGCGGCCGAGGCTGCGTCGTGGACGACGCCGACGACGCGACCGCTCGGGCCGACGCACGCCTTCGCCTGCGCGCACGAGAAGAGGCCGCTCTTGCCGGCCGCACCGATCACGACGACCGTTTGACCGGGAGCGCAGAGCCGCGGCACCTGTGCGGGAGCGCCGGCGACGTCTAGCACCGCGAGCGCGACATTTTCATCGATGTCCTCCGGCAGGCGCGCCCAAATACCGCTTTCGAACAGAATTGCTTTCGCCGTCACCCAGATGCGCCCGGTTGCGACGTCGACCTCGCGAACCGCTTCGACGTGCAGCGGCGTCAAGCTCAACGACACGAGCGACGCGATACGATCTCCGGCGCGAAGTGCGATTCGGTCGCGGAGGTCTTTCCCGATCTCGCGCACGCGGCCCACGAACATTCCGCCGCTGCCCGTCACGGGATTGTGCTGTTTGCCACGCTCGCGAACCGTCCGCAGGATGTGCTCGCTGATTCGCGCGGCGTCCGCGTCGCAGGCGTCCGCGATCTGCTTGAACGACGCCGAATCGACGTTGAGCACGTCCACGTCGCAGAGGATTTCATTCTCGGCCGCGACCGGGGTGTTGTCGACGCGCCACGCCTGCTGCGGCATGACGCCGAGCGGCTCGAGCACGCGATGCGTGCCTAAGCGATGAGGGCGAACCTTCGGCAGCGCGCTCATAGCCCGTCCACCGAGATCCCGCCGCGATCGAACGGCATGCTCAAAACGACGGTCGTTCGGGTGCGCGCCATTCCCGGCGTCGCCTTGAGGCGAGCGAGCAACTCGTCGAGATGCTGCGTCGAGCGCGTCACGACCTTACACAGGAAGGTCTCTTCCCCCGCGACCGAATGGACCTCGCAGATCTCCGGCATCTCGCTCAACGCGCGCGTGAAGCGGTCGTAGGCGCAGTCGGGAGACGTGTAGCAACTGACGAAAGCGATCAAGTTGAGGCCGAGGCGCGGCGCGTCGAGCTGCGCGGAGTACGCGCGGATATAGCCTCGCTGCTCCAGACGCTTGACCCGCTCGTGGACCGCCGGCGCCTTCAGGCCGACGGCCTGGCCGAGCTCCGTAAAGGTCGAGCGCGCGTTGCGCTGCAATGCGTCCAAGAGGCGTACGTCTAGCTCGTCAAGTTCTTCAGTTACCGGCAGCATATTCGACAAATGGAGGAAAATGCCGAAAAATCTTCGGCTGCCCCAGCATAACACCACTAATCCATTCGGCGCAACCCTGCAGCGCCTGTTGCTCGCCGGTATCGCGCTCGGCGGTTGCGCTGTGCCAAAAAGCGACCTAGCGCAAGGTAAGGCGGTACGGTTTGCCGTCGCCGCCGATCCCCGCACCCTCAATCCGCTCCTGGCGGTGCCCGATGCGTCGTCGGTCGAGCAGCAACTGGCGCGCCTGGCCTTCGAGCCCTTCGTCGATCTGGACGAACATGGCCGGCCCCGCCCGGCGTTGCTGGCCGTCATCCCGAGCGTTTCGAACGGCGGTCTCTCGGCGGACGGACGAACGATTCGATATCGGTTGCGGCAGGGGGTGGAGTGGAGCGACGGCGCGCGGGTGACGTCGGCCGACGTGCTCTTTACGCTGCGCGCTATTCTCGACCCGCGCAACGCGGTACGCTCGCACGAAGGCTACGACTTAATCGATCGCGCCGTGGCCGATGGGCCCTATCGATTTGTCGTGCATTTGAAACGCCCGTGGGCGCCCGCCGTAATGACGTACTTTTCCTACGGTGCTACGCCGCAGTTCGTGTTGCCGGCTCACGTCTTCGCCGCTGCGACGTCATTGAATCAGGCTCCGTTTAACGCGGCGCCGACTGTGGGAGACGGACCCTATCGCTTCGTGTCGTGGAAGCGCGGCGAAGGCCTGCGCTACGACGCGAATCCGCGCTACTGGCGAGGAAGACCGCAGCCGGACGCGCTCGTGATTCGCACGATTCCCGATCCGTCGACGAACCTGCTGTTGCTGCAGACGGGCGAGCTCGATTGGAATCTGGTCGCACCGGCGCAGATTCGAATCGCCCGCCGATCTCCGGCGATCCGGTTTCGCAACGTTCCGACGGCCGTCGTCGCAGGATTGGCGTTGAACACGTCACACGCCCCGCTCGACGACGTGCGCGTGCGCCGCGCACTCGCGATGTCGATCGACCGCGCGACAATCTCGCAGAAGATAACGTTGGGCTTGTATCCCGTCACCGACATGATCCAGCCGCGTTTTTCCTGGGCCTACGATCGATCGATTCACGAGCCGTCGTACGATCCCGTCGCCGCCGACAAGCTGCTCGACGCGGCCGGCTGGAGGCGCGACGCCGGCGGTCTCCGGCATCGCGGCGCGACGGTGCTACGCCTCGTTTACGTGCAGTTTCCGGAATCGGTCACCGGGGTTCGGGTTGCCGCAACGGTTCAAGCGGAGCTTCGCCAACGAGGGATCGACGTAGGGATCAAGGCCGTGAGCAACGGTCAGCTCTTTCTGCCCCGTACCGGTGTGCTGGCGGCCGGCAACTTCGATCTCGCGTACGTCCCTTGGACGATGGGCGCGGATCCCGACGATTCATCGGTTCTCGGCTGCGGCGCCGCGTCGAACTACATGCGCTGGTGCGACCCGCGGATCGACCGGCTGGAACGGGCGGCGCTCTCGACCAACGACAGAGCGGCCCGCAGGCGGTTCTACGGCGAGATCGGCAAGATCGTCGCCGATGAAGTGCCGATCGTCTTTCTCTTCAACGCGCACTACGTCTACGCGTACCAGTCGCAATTGAAGGGCTTCGCTCCGAATCCATTCTTGCCGACCTGGAACGCATTCCAATGGCGGCTGCGAACCGCCGGCGCAGAGCCGTAAGCCGGGAGTTTTCGTCGCTCCATGAGAAGCCTTGAGCGCAACGTGGGCGCAACAGTGGTGAAAGCCGCGCCGTGATCGAGTTTTTCTTACGCCGTCCGCTCTTTGCGGCCGTGCTCAGTTTCATCGTGTTGTTAGCCGGCCTCATCACGATTCCGGCGCTGCCGGTCGCGCAGTATCCCCAGATCTCCCCACCGACGGTCACGGTAACGGCGCAGTATCCCGGCGCAACCGCGGCGATGGTGGTACGATCCGTGACCACGCCGCTGGAGACGAACATCAACGGCGCCGACGGGCTGCAGTACATGCAGTCCTATTCGAGCGCCAACGGGACGAGCGTCATTACCTGCACGTTTGCCCTCGGCACCGATCCGACGACCGACCAAACGAACGTCCAGCACGGCGTGGATTTGACGCTGTCGCAGCTGCCCAACGCCGTGCAAGCCCAGGGCGTGAGCGTACAGAAGAGCGCGGGCAACATCACGATCGCGGTCGCGATGCTGTCGACCAGCTCGGCCGTCTCGGACGTCGCGGTCAGCAACTACGCCGACCTCAACGTGATCGAGGAGCTCAAGCGCGTTCCCGGCGTCGGACAAGTCAACGTGCTCGGCGACCGTACCTACGGCATGCGAATCTGGGTCGATCCGCACAAGCTTCAGGGCAATAACATCTCGCTCGATACGGTCATCAATGCGATCAAACAGAACAACGCGGACGTCGCGGCCGGCGCGATCGGCCAGCCGCCGACGACGGGGGCGCAAGCGTTTCAGATCCCGATTCAAATCAACGGACGTCTGCAGAGCCCAGAGGAGTTCAAGCAGATCGTCGTTGCCGTGCAACCGAACGGCGGTTACCTGCGGCTCGGCGACGTCGCGCAGGTGGAGCTCGGCGCCCAAAACTACGTGACCTCCGCGCGTTATAACGGACAAACGGCCGTCGTGCTTGCGATCCTGGGGCAGCCGACGGCAAATTCGTTGCAAATCTCCAAGAACGTGCGCGCGACTATGGCGCGCATCGCGCAGCACATGCCGGCGGGCATCAGTTACAGAATCGCGTTCGATACGTCGGACTTCGTGCGGGCGTCGGTCAAGGAAGTGCTCGTCACGCTGCTGATCGCGATCTTGCTGGTCGTGCTGGTCATCTTCATCTTCCTGCAGAGCTGGCACAGCACGCTGATTCCCGCCATCACGATTCCCGTGTCGCTGATCGGGACGTTCGCGGCGATGAGACTGCTTGGGTTTTCGATCAACACCCTCACGCTCTTCGGGATAACGCTGGCGACCGGTTTGGTGGTCGACGACGCGATCGTGGTCTTGGAGAACATCGTTCGCCACATCGTCGACGACAAGACCAATGCGTTCGCCGCCACCGCCCGGGCCATGCGCGAGATCGGAGGCGCGGTCGTGGCGACGTCGCTCGTCTTGATGTCGGTCTTCATTCCGGTCGCGTTCTTGCCGGGAACGACGGGACTGCTCTTCCAGCAGTTCGCCCTGACGATGGCCGCCTCGATCGGGATCTCGCTCTTCACCGCGATGACGTTGGCGCCGGTTCTGACCTATCGCTGGGTCCACGGCGCCGAACCGACTCACAACCGTTTCATGCTGTGGTTCAACCTGCGCCTGCACTCGCTGACGAACTGGTACCAAGGCGTCGTGCCGCGCCTCATCGCGCGACAGCGCGTGATGATCGTGATCTTCGTCGCCGGGATCGTGCTGCTCGGAGTGATGTTCAAGATCACCCCCCAAGGCTTTCTGCCCAACGAAGAT
The DNA here is from genome assembly GCA_019240755.1 of Vulcanimicrobiota bacterium. Lineage (GTDB taxonomy): Bacteria > Vulcanimicrobiota > Vulcanimicrobiia > Vulcanimicrobiales > Vulcanimicrobiaceae > Cybelea. Next base: position 16,738 of record JAFAXS010000045.1, on the reverse strand, counting down.
CAGAGTCTGCTGTACGTCTTGGTGACGCTTCCGGTCCAGTCGTCCATCGACCAGACGACGGCGGTGGTCAAGAAGATCGAAGCGTTGATGACGAAGATGCCGCAGGTCGAGGCCGTAACGTCCGGCATCGGCTTCGGCTTCGCCAACAACGGCTCCAATCAGGCGACGATGTTCGTCGTGCTTAAGCCGCTCTCCGAGCGGCACGGCGTCAAGAACAGCGCCCTCAATCTGCAGTACGGATTGTATCAGCAGTTTCTAAAGATGCCGGGTGTGACCGCACTGCCTGCCAATCCGCCGGCGATTCCGGGTCTGGGCGCCACCGGCGGTTTCGCGATCGAAATCGAAGACATCAATAACCTCGGCCTTCCCACGCTGAACCGGGTCGGCAACGCGATCTTGGCGGAGGCGAAGAGCGATCCGTCCCTGTCGCAGGTGCGAGTCCCGACGACGTTGGTCGGCCCGTACTTGGTGACGACGTTCAATCGGTCGAAGGCGCTGGCGTTCGGCGTCACGCCGCAGGCGTTCTTCGACACGATCAACGCGACGACGGGCTCCACGTTCGTCAACTTCTTCGATTACGGCACGCGGTCGTATCAGGTCATCGTGCAGGCGAATAGCCGGCAGCGAACCTCGCCGGTGGATCTGTCACGCATCTACGTCGCCAATCAGGCCGGAGCGATGATGCCGGTCAGCCAGTTCCTCGATACGAAGATCGTGCAGAACAACGTCGCGATCATGCGCTTCAATGAGTATAACGCTTACGAGATCGACGGGTCGCCGGGGACGCGCGCAAGCTCGGGAGACGCGCTGAACGCGATCGCGCGGATTGCGGTCAAGAACCTGCCCAAGGGCATGGGCTTCGAGTGGAGCGGCATCGCGCGGCAGCAGGTGCAGAGCGGACCGCAGACGATCGCGGTCTTTGCGATGGGGCTGCTCTTCGTCTTCCTCGTGCTCGTCGCACAGTACGAGAGCCTCGCGACGCCGTTCGTCATCATGCTCGCCGTACCGCTCGCATTACTCGGCGCGGTCGGCGCGATCTACATCCGCCGCCTCTGCGAACTGATCGGCATACTCGTGCAGTCGGCGCTCGCCGGTCATCTCGTGCTGATTCCGACGACCTCGTCCGACATCTACGCGCAGATCGGCTACGTGATGCTGATCGGCCTGGCGGCCAAGAACGCGATTCTGATAGTCGAGTTCGCGAACCAGCTGCGCGAGCAGGGACTCGATGCGATCAACGCGGTCGCGCACGCGGCGGCCACGCGCCTGCGGCCGATCTTGATGACCTCGATCGCGTTCATGCTCGGCATCATCCCGCTGGCGTTCGCGCACGGCGACGGCGCGCAATCGCGCATCTCGTTGGGCACCGCCGTCTTGGGCGGAATGCTGATCTCGTCGGTGATGAACTTAGCAATCGTACCGGTGCTCTACGTCGTCGTCATCGAAGTGACGGAACGCAGGAAACGCAAACCGCCCACGCCTTCGCCCGACGATCTGCCGTCGGCGCCGATCCCGCCGCCATCTCCGCTATCGGGCGCCACGACGGTTTGACGGCTTAGAGGAATGACTACAACGCTTTGACCGCCGCGGTTAGCGCGTCGACCGACGCCTTGGCGTCGCCGAAGAGCATCGAGGCGTTCGGCATCTCGTAGAGCGGATTCTCGATGCCCGCGAAGCCCGAGCGCATCGAGCGTTTGAGCACGACGACGTTCGCCGCCTTATCCACGTCCAGGATCGGCATGCCGTAGATCGGCGAGCTCGGCACGTTGCGCGCGGCGGGATTGGTTACGTCGTTCGCGCCGATCACGAGCGCGACGTCGGCCGTCGGAAACTCGGGATTGGCATCCTCCATGTCGAGCAGCTGGTTGTAGGGAACGTTTGCCTCGGCGAGCAGCACGTTCATGTGACCGGGCATGCGTCCCGCCACCGGATGAATCGCGTATAACACTTTGACGCCGCGCTTTTCGAGCTGGTCCGCCAGGGCCTTGACGCTATGCTGGGCCTGTGCGACGGCCATGCCGTAGCCCGGCACGACGATGACCTTGTTGGCGTAGGCGAGCATCACGGCGACGTCGTCGGCACTCGTGCTGCGAACTTGCTGCGGACCGCCGCCCGCGGCCGCAACCTCGAGTCCGCCCTGTGCGCCGAACGCGCCGAAGAGAACGTTGGTTAACGGGCGATTCATCGCGCGGCTCATCGCGACGGTGAGGATCGTACCGCTGGCGCCGACCAGCGCGCCGCAAATGATCAACAGCGTCGAATCAATTTCAAAACCAGTTATCGCCACCGCGACGCCGGTGAACGAGTTCAGCAACGAGATCACGACAGGCATGTCGGCGCCGCCGATCGGCAACACGAAGAGCACGCCGAGCACGAGCGCTCCGAGCAGCAAGGCCGCGTACCCCCACGCGGGTAACGCCCCCAGCGTGACGACGAACCATACCGCGAGCCCCAGAATGCAGAACAAGACGGCGCCGTTGACGACCTGTTGCCCCGGATACGTGACCGGGCGTCCGGTCATCACCTCTTGGAGCTTCAGAAATGCGATAATGGAGCCCGCAAAACTCACCGCTCCGATGATCGCCGAGAGCACGAGCGATACGGCGATCACGTCGTTCATGGCGCTGCCGTGTGCGACGTAGTGCTCGACCGTCGAGATCAGCGCAGCCGCGCCACCGCCCGCGCCGTTGTAGAGCGCGACCATCTGCGGCATCGCCGTCATCTTCACTTTGACGGCCGCGTAGATCCCGACGATGCCGCCGATCGCGATACCGAGGGCAATCGCAGGCCAGCCGGCGCCGTGACCTTGGATCAGGATGCCGGCGAGCGCGATCGCCATGCCGGCCATCGCCAAGCGATTCCCACGCCGTGCCGTCGCCGGCGAGTTGAGCTCATGAAGGCCGTAGATGAAGAGCGCGATCGCCACCAGGTTGGCGAGGTCGATGGCGACGCTCACTTGCCGCTTTCCTTGCGGCGGAACATTTGGAGCATGCGCTCCGTGACGGCAAAGCCGCCGAACACGTTGATCGCGCCGAGCGTTACCGCCGCCACCGCGAGCACGGTTAGCACCGTCGAATGAATCCCGGAGCCCACCAGTGTGGCAACGATGACGATCGCGCCGGCCAGCACGATGCCGTGGATCGCGTTGGTGGCCGACATCAGCGGCGTGTGCAGCGTGGTCGGAACCTTCGAGATCACTTCGAAGCCGACGAAAATTGCCAGTACGAGCACCGTCAACAGTTCGATGAGGTGAGCGATATCGATCATGCGCCGCTCCCGAGCAGTACGGTTCCGTCACGCACGACCATGGCGCCCTTAGCGACGTCGTCGTCCATGTCGATCTGCAGCGAGCCGTCCTTGATCCACGGCGACAGCAGTGCGTACACGTTACGCGAGTACAACCGGCTCGCGTCGGCGGGCATCGTGGCGGGCAAATTCGTCGCGCCGATAATCGTGACGCCATTGGGCGACGTCGTCGTCTGACCGGCAACGGTCAGCGCGCAGTTACCTCCCGCCTCGGCGGCGAGATCCACGATGACGCTGCCCGGCTTCATTGCGGCGACCGCCGCCTCACTGATCAACACGGGCGCCTTTCGACCCGGAACGAGCGCCGTGGTGATCACGACGTCGTTGGCGCCGATCTGTTCGACCATCCAGAGGCGCTGGCGCTCTTGCTGCTCGGGCGTGAGCTCCTTCGCATAACCGCCCACGGCTTCCGCATCGGCGCCGAGATCGAACTCCAGAAAGTGCGCGCCCAATGAGAGCACTTGCTCTTTGACGACGGCGCGCACGTCGTAGCCGCTGACGACGGCCCCCAACCGCCGCGCCGTCGCAATCGCCTGCAATCCCGCCACTCCGGCGCCGAGCACCAGCACTTTGGCCGGTCGAATCGTACCGGCGGCGGTCGTGAGCATCGGAAAGAACCTCGGGAGCGCCGCCGCGGCCAGCAATACCGCCTTATAACCGGCGATATTACTCTGCGAGGAGAGCGCGTCCATCGACTGCGCGCGCGTAATGCGCGGGATCATCTCCATCGCCAGCGCGGTCACCTTTGCGCTCGCCAGCCGCTGCAGGTACGCGGGGTCGCCGAGCGGGTTCAAGAATCCGACGACCACGCTTCCCGGACGCAGCGCGCCGAGCGCGGCTTCGCCGGGCTGCCCAACGGAGACGAACACGTCGGCCGCCTCGGCCAACGCGCGTTCGTCGTCGGCAAACGTGGCGCCGGCATTCTCATACAGCGAGTCCGGAAACGCCGCGTTGCCGCCGGCGCCGCGCTGCAGGCGAACTTCGGCATTGGCTTTGCTCAAGCGCGTTACCGTTTCGGGTACGAGCGCCACGCGACGTTCCTTCGGCGCTGACTCACGAGGGACGGCAACGATCATGGGCGGCCTCATACGTTTCGCGAGCGGCGGCGCCCTTTGTGATCGGTCTTATTCGATGTGTAGGGTATTCGTCAAATGTCCGATTCGCTCGATGTGAACGTCGAGCACGTCGCCGTCGGCGAGAAACTCCGGCGGCGTGCGCGCAAAACCGACGCCCTCCGGCGTACCGGTCGCGATCACGTCGCCGGGCAGCAGCGTCATTCCTTTGGAAAGCTCGGCGATGAGGCGCGGGATCGAGAAGATCATTGCGGCCGTGTTGGCGTGCTGTTTACGCTCCGCGTTGACGTAGCAGTTCAACTCGAGCGCATGCGGATCGCCGATCTCTTCGGGCGTTACGATCCATGGCCCGATCGGGCAAGTCTGGTCCAGGCTCTTTCCCTTGAACCACTGTAGGTGGGCGCGTTGCAGATCGCGCGCGGTGATGTCGTTCAACGCCGTGTAACCGAAGACGACGTGCAGCGCCTCTTCCTCGGGAACGTCTTTGCACTCTGCGCCGATCACGACGGCCAGCTCCGCCTCGAAGTCGTACTCTCGCGAGAGTCGCGCCTGCAAGCGCAGTTCGGCTCCGGGCGCGGCGACGGCGGTCGAGGCTTTGGTGAAGAACGTGGGAACGTCGGGAAGGCGCAGTTCGCGTCCGCGCGCGCGCGCGCCCTCGAGGGCGTGCTCCATGTAGTTGCGGCCGACGCAGAATACGTTGCGCGGTGGAAGCACCGGCGGTTCTAGGGTGACGTCCCCCAGCGGAATCAGTTGGTCCGTGGAATGCCAGGCGATGCGTTCGTGCGGAGCGAGCGCGATATAGTCGCGCAGCGTCGGCGTTGCAATCGTTCGAACCATTGTCTCTTCGACCACGCCCGGCCGGATGTCGTCTCGCGCGGAGCGATAGGTGACGAACTTCAGAGCTTCCCTACTGGGGTGGAAGCGTTAGTTTCGGGCTGGGGCTCGCGCTGGGATGGCCACGGATCTCGTTGAGCGACGGAAGCTTGGCGTTGCGCTCTTGCTGTTTTTTCGCGGCTTCCTCGGCGGCCTTTTGCATCTCGATCGCCTGTTTATGCGCGATGCCGATCATCACGTTGGCCGCCCCCTCGTCGTTGGCCCAGCTGCCGCCGGCGGAGATTAGCGAGACGTGACGCGCCACGTTGGTCGTTTTGGGATCGTAATCGTAGGTTATGCGATAGAGGCCGACCTGGGCGGTGCCGTCACGACGGCGGATCCACATCTGCAGCGCGTTGCCGAACGTCTGCACGTTAAACGAACGAACTTTGCTCGGCTTGGTGGATTTCACCCGAACGACTTGTCCCTTCTTGTTGACCTCGACGACCACTTCGCTATGCAGTGGAACGTTCGGGAGATGAATGTTCGGTGAATGGACCGGCGCCGGCGTCGGGCTCGCGGCGACCGGCGTCGCGGCAGCGCTGAGCATCGCGGCGAGGGCTGCCAGGGCGTATACGATGGGTTTCATTATGAAGTTGCCGCCGTTAATTCCGCGAGAGCACCGCGAACGCATGTCCGCAGGATCCGCAGGCGACGACGACTTGCAGGTGATTCTTCTCGCGCGCCGTTTGCGCGTCGCTCGGCGCCTCTTCGAAACCGCAGAAACGGCAGCGCGTCGAGATGGGATGCTCGCTCGATGCTTCCTCGTCCACACGGGCGCTTTACGCGGGCCTCACACTCGGCCCTGCCGAAACAGCAACGCGGCATGTACCTCGCTCGTTTTGTCGCGGCGACGGCGGCGATTCTCGCGACGAGCATCGCGCCTGCGTACGCGGAGCGGCCGATCGTGGATCTTCACCGCTTGGACGGGTATTTTCAGCTGTTCGCGGGCGACACGAGCGTGCCGTGGAAGCCGGCTACAGTTCGCTTGGACACCTATTCCAGTGCGCCGGTGAATTTTTCGGTGTATCAAGCCGACCCGAGCGAAGTGCTCACCGCGGGTGCAAACTCTCGCTCGCGCCCGATTGCGACGAACCGGCGGCATCCCGTCGTTGCGTTTACCTTCGATCCTCCGGGCGGCTATCAGTTTCAATCGAGCGAAGTGACGCTGCCGCTGGGTGCGCGCGAAGGGTTCTTTGTCGTCGAAGCCCGGCGCGGAAACGTCGGGGAGCAAGTCTGGATCAACCGCTCGCGCGTCGGCATTCTCGCCAAATCGACGCCCGGCAGCGTCATCGTTTACGGGACGGACCTCGGAACCGGCATGCCGCTGGCGCGAATGCGCGTGCAGTTCGTCGTGAATCGCGCCTTTGCGACGGCCGTCACCGACGGCGATGGAATCGCGATCTGGAATCGCGCTCCGCACCCCGTCTTCGTCTTGGCGCAGTGGGGAAACAGCTACGCCTTTTTGAGTCTGCTGCCGCAGCCGCCGCTTCCAATCACGATCGTCGGAGTCCGAACGGACTCGGCGGTGATTCACGCCGGGGGCTCCGTACGCGTCGCCGGTTTCGCCCGCGCGCGCGACCGCGGTATTCTGCGCCCCAGCCGAGGAAGCGTTGCGGTCACCATTCACGCGGGTGCGCGAACGATCGCGCAAGAGCGAGTCTCCCTCGACGAAGCGGGCGCGTTCGTCGCTGCGCTGCCGATACCGTCCGATGCCCCTGCCGGCGATTATGCCGTCTTGGCACAAACGGCAAGCGGCGTCGGCGGCACGACGATTCACGTGGACTCTAGTTCCGGCGGCCTTTCACTCGACGTCGGGGCCGCCTGTTCGGCGACGTGCGACTATCGGGAAGACCTTTCGCTTCGCGTGCACTCCTCGCGCGGCAACGTCGTCGTGCAACTCGACGTAATTCGCTCGCCGCACATCGCGCTTTCCGAGTCGGCGGCGAACGTCGCATGGGGAACGACGCGCTGGTTCGAAGGCTCGGTCCGCACCGACGACCACGGCGATGCGACTGTTCTGGTGCCGCGGCCGAACGACGGGCTCGCCTCGACGTACGGCGTGCATGCGGAGGCGCAAGGTGCGACGGCTGATACGCGCGTCGTCGTGCCGACGGCGGACGCCGTCGTTGAGGTGCGGCTCGATCGAGCGGAACAGAGCGTCGGCACGCCGATCGCATTTGACGTCGAAGCGGCCACGCGCGACGGCCGTCCCCTCGCGGATGCGAGGGTCACGATGCAGCTGCTGCACGGGACCGCCGTGGCGCAGCAATCGGTCGTCCTGGATGCGGCAGGGCGCGCGCGCGGCAACTTTCGCTCGCCGCAGCTCGGCACGAATCTCGTTCTCGCCACCCTCGATCGCGGAGGCAGGGCGACGGATGCGGCGCAGGTTCAAGTGGATCCGCAGGCACCGTCAGAATCGACCGACGGGCGCAGCGGCAACGTCAAGGTCACGCTCGATAAGGATTCCTATCGCGCCGATGAGGTGATAACGGTCAGCGCGGGCGCCCCGGGAGCCGTCGGCAAAGCGCTGATCACGTTCGAGAGCGCAAGCGCGACGCAGGTGCAAGTCGTGCCGATCGGGCGCGAAGAGGCGGTGACGCGGTTGCGCGCGCACAATGCGGCGGGCGACTTGCGAATCGGCGCGGCCGTCGTGCGCGACGGCGCGGTCGAATGGAATACCGTTCCGGTCGTGTTGACGGCGGCGGGTCGGCCGGAAGTGTCTCGCGTCGCGCTGGCGCGGACGGAGTTCGCGCCCGGCGAGGCCGCGAACGTCGCGCTCGACGGCGCGAGCCGGCGAGCCACCATGGTCGTGCGGATCAGCCGAGTCGCGCCATCGGGAAGCGCGATGTTCGCATCGGCGCCGGCCCTGCTCGCGATCGGAGCCGCCGCCACGCAGAACAGTGCGGCGGCAACGCCTACGTGGCATCCATGGGTCGATTCGACCGGAGATCGCGCTGCAGTGCTGGGTTTCGTGCGGCGCAGCCAGCCGCCCATCGAAGTTTCACTCCCGCAGGCCGATACGGAATCGGTCACCTGGAACGCCGTGCGCACCAGCACCGCCGCGGTGCCGATCACGCTTCCGCAAGTGAAGGGAGAATATACGCTTTCCATCTTGGCAATCTGCGACGACGGCAGCGTCGCAGCAAGCTCGTCCACGATCCTCGTTCGTTAGGTCGCTATGGCACTAATGCTGCTCGACACGTATGGCTTGGTCTACCGGGCTTACTTTGCGCTGCCCCCATTGAACACGAGCAAAGGCACGCCGATCAATGCGGCCTACGGCTTCACGATGATGCTCAACAAGCTCATTGCGGACGAAAAGCCGACGCACGTCGTCGCCGCGTTTGACAAAGGCATGCCCGCCGAGCGCATCGCGCGCTTTGCCGAGTACAAAGCGCAGCGGCGGACGATGCCCGACGATTTGCGCAGTCAGTTCGCGATCGTGCGCCGCGTGTTGCAGACGCATCGCATCCCGATCGCCGAAGTCGAAGGTCAAGAGGCCGACGACGTCATCGCCACGCTGGCGCGTCAGGCGGAGGAAAACGGGGAGGCAACCATCGTCGTGACCGGCGATCTGGACCTCTTGCAGATCGTCAACGAGCGCACGACGGTGCTGACGACTCGCCGAGGCATCACCGAACTGGGCCGCTACGACCCCGACGCCGTCCGCGAGCGTTTCGGTTTGGAGCCCACGCAACTTCCCGACTATCGCGGGTTGAAAGGCGATCCATCCGACAACTTGCCCGGCATCCCCGGCGTCGGTGAGAAAACGGCGGGCCGGCTTCTGCAGAATGCCGGTTCCCTCGACGCGCTCGTCGCGGACCCGACGCTCGCCGGTAACCCGAAGTTGGAACAGCTGATCAGACAGTACGGCCAGCAGGCCTGCCTCTGCCGGGCCGTCTCGATCGTGCGCCGCGACCTTCCGATTGCGCTGGAGTGGGAGAGCATTCGCTACGTGCCCCCGAGCGAGGGCGATCTGTACGCTCTCTACAGCGAGCTCGAGTTCAAGACGCTCCTCAACAAGCTTTCCGCGCCGCAGGACATGCCGCTCTTGGAATCCCAGCCAATGCTGAGCGGCAACTACCGCAGCTACACTGCCTCGAGCGATCCGCCGGATCTACTGAAACTCGCCGGCGATCTGAGAAAGCTCGCGTCGCAGCCGCACATCGCCATTGCGTGGCTTGGCGACGCCATCGGCGTGACGGCCAATGGCGGAGAAGGAATCAGCTTCGGGCGCGCCGCGTTGGGCGCCGAACCCGTGCGCTCGGCGCTCGACGACGTGCTCCGTAGCGCGCAGTCGCTCTGCGCGTACGACGCAAAGCGGCTCACGCATCTGTTCGAGCAAAGCGGTGTCGGCCGCACGCACTTCGCCGACGATGCGATGATCGCGGCGCACCTCCTCGATCCGGGCCGCGGCTTCGCCGATATCGACGACGCTGCGACTGCGTTTTTGGGCACGCAGATTCCGCCTGAGGCTGCGGCGCACGCCGACGCCACGCTGCAGCTCGTTCGTGCGACGCGCGCGCAGCTCGAGGCTCGAGATCAACTCCGGCTCTACGAAGACGTCGAGTTGCCGCTGGCGCCCGTCTTAGCCAAGATGGAAGCCGCCGGCGTCACGATCGATCCACGCGAGTTGGAGGTCGTCGCCGCCGAGATCAACTCCGCGACGGCCCGGCTGCAAGGGAAAATTTACGACTTCGCGGGCGAAGAGTTCAACATCGGGTCACCTCAACAGCTCGGAACCGTACTCTTCGGCAAGCTCCAGATTCCCGGGGGAAAGAAGACCAAGACGGGCTGGGCGACCGGCGTCGAAGTGCTGCAAACGCTGGCGCGCGAGTATCCGATCTGCGCGCTCGTGCTCGAATGGCGGGAAGTCACCAAACTCAAGAACACGTATGTTGACGTGATCCCGCGGCTCGTGGACGCGCGTGACGGGCGTCTGCGCACCGAATTCAAACAAACGGCGACCGCGACCGGTCGCCTCTCGTCAACGAACCCAAACCTGCAGAACATCCCCGTGCGCGGCGAGCTCGGGCGGCGCATCCGCCGGGCGTTCGTCGCGCGCGACGACGAGCACATCTTGCTGGCCGCCGACTACAGCCAAATCGAGCTGCGGCTGATGGCGCACCTCTCCGGCGACGAGGCGATGCGCCGTGCCTTCGAAGAGCGAACCGACGTTCACGACTTTACCGCACGTCAGATCTTCAACGTTCCGGCCGACGCCGTCGTCGATCGCGAGCAGCGCCGCATGGCCAAGATCGTGAACTTCGGACTGTTGTACGGCATGTCCGACTTTGGGCTCGCGCAGCGGCTCGAAATCGGCCGCGCCGAGGCCAAGACGATGACCGCCGCCTACTTCGATCGCTTCCCGCGGGTCCGCGAATGGATCGAACGGACGCTGGAGGAGGCTCGGCAGCGCGGATACGTTGCGACGATCCTCGGGCGGCGGCGCTACATGCCCGCGCTGCGGTCGGGGAACTACATGTTGCGCGCCGCCGCGGAACGCGAAGCCACCAACGCGCCGCTGCAAGGCAGCGCGGCGGATCTCATGAAGCTCGCAATGGTTCGCATCGATCGGGCGCTCGGCGAACGCGGCGGGGACGCGGCGATGCTGCTGCAAATTCACGACGAGCTGATCTTTGAAGTGCGAAAGAGCGCCCTGCGCGACGTTGCGGCGCTCGTACGAGAGCACATGGAGCGCGCGATCGAGCTCACCGTTCCACTCGAAGTGACGCTCAAATGGGGGCGGAACTGGTACGACGTCGAGCCGATCGAAACGGATGCGTTTGCCCGTGTATAGCCTCGTCGCCGTCCTCTTAGCCGCAACGCTTGCCACCGTCGTGGTACAGGCCCCGCGCGCAACACTGACGCTCGAGGTGGCGTCTACTGCCGCGGAGCGTGAGCGAGGGCTGATGAACCGCGCGAAACTTCCGGCCCATAGCGGCATGCTCTTCGTCTTTCGTGACGACGCGCCGGTGGAATTCTGGATGAAGAATACGCTCGTGCCGCTCGACATGCTGTTCGTCGCGTCCGACGGCTCCGTGCGCAGCGTATCCCGCAACGTGCCGGTCGTGGATCCCAAGACCCCCGACGACCTCATCCCGCGGGTCGGAGGACGGGGCAAGTACGTGATTGAGCTTCCCGCCGGGGAGTCGGCGCGCGACGGCATCGTTGCTGGCACTCGGTTGCCGTTGCCCGCGCTACCAACGCCTCAACCGTAAAAAAGTTCGCGTGCCCGAGCTTCCCGAAGTCGAGACGATCGTTCGCGGCTTACGGTCGCGGATCGTCGGCGCGACGATCGAGCGCGCGACAGTGCGACTCGCTCGCATGGCCGTCGCACCACCGCGGACGCAATTCGCGGCGGCGATCGGCGGAGAACGCGTGGTCGGAGTGCAGCGGCGCGGAAAGTACGTGGTCATACAGCTCTCCTCGGGACGGCTCATCGTCACCAGTCTGAGGATGACGGGGCGGCTGATCGTCGCGCGGCGCGGCGCCCCCGAAGGCCCCGCGACCCATCTCGTCGTGCATTTGGCCGGCGGCGCGGAGTTGCGATTCTCCGACGTGCGCACCTTCGGCCGGATGCGCCTCGTCGAGCGAGAAAGCCCCTGGGACGCATCGCTCGGGATCGAGCCGCTCTCCGCCGACTTTACAGAGCAGGCCTTTGCAGGTATGCTGGCGGGACGGACGACGCCCATCAAGGTTCTGCTCCTCGACCAGCGGCGCATCGCGGGCATAGGCAATATCTATGCATGCGAAGCGCTTTGGGAGGCTCGGATCCGTCCGAGCCGGGCCGCCCGCGCATTGACAAAGCCGGCCATTACGCGCTTACATGGCGCTATCGTCGACGTTCTGCAGCGCGCGATTGCTTGTCGGGGCACGAGCGTGGACGACTACGTGGATGCCGAAGGGCAGCGGGGGAGCTTTCAAAACGACCTCGCGGTGTACGGGCGCGCGGCGCAGCCGTGTCGGCGATGCTCGACGGGCCGCATCGAGCGAAGCGTGTTGGGCCAGCGCGGGACGTGGTGGTGTCGCCGTTGTCAACGATAAAAAAATGAAAGTGGGAAAAGACCAATCTCTACAACTGAAGTAGCTCCGATTCAAGAAGATCAGCTGGCGCTCGAGCAGCGCCTCTACGAAGAGTCGCTCAAAGTCCTCGACGAGGGCCAAGTGCTCACCGGCACCATCGTACAGAAAGACAAAGACGAAGTGCTCGTGGATGTGGGCGGAAAATCCGAAGGCGTCTTGCCGTTTCGCGAGTTGTCGCTCGCGATGGATCCGAAACTATTGCGCGTCGGCGACACGATCGAAGTGATGGTCCACCGGATCGACGAAATGGACGGCACGCTGTTCCTTTCAGAGCGGCGCGCCCGCGCGCTGAAGACCTGGGAGAAAGTCATCGAGGCGCATCAGCGCGATGAAGTGATCGAGGCAACGGTCACGCAAGTCGTCAAAGGCGGCGTCCTCGTAGACTTGGGAATGCGCGGATTCGTGCCGGCCTCGCAGATTCGCCGGCAGCCCGTCGGCAATCTCGAAGAGCTCATCGGCCAGCATCTGCGGCTGAAAGTGATCGATCTCGACCATAAGCGGCATCGCGTGGTTCTGTCGCAGCGGCTCGTGCTCGAAGAAGAGCTGCAGGCGAAGAAACAGGAGCTGTTGGACACGCTGGAGGTCGGCCAGATCCGTGAAGGCGTCGTCGTGCGCCTTGCCGACTTCGGTGCCTTTGTCGATCTCGGCGGCATCGATGGGCTGATCCACAACAGCGAACTCTCGTACGCTCGTATCAAGCATCCGTCCGAGGTCGTGAAGATCGGCGACGTAGTCCACGTCGAGATCATGAAGTTCGATCCGGACGCCAAGAAGGTGAGTCTTTCGCTGAAGCACGCGCTGCCGGATCCGTGGGACCAGTATGCCGATCGGCTCTATGAGACGAACAAGTTGCGGGCGCAAATCGTCAAAGTAACGCCGAACTATCTGCTGGTCGAGGTCATTCCCGGCATCCTCGCGATGGTACCGAAGGGCGAGTTCGATGCCTCCGTTACGTTCAGCGCGGGACAGGACGTGGAAGTCACGCTGTTGAGCATCAACCACGCCACGCGGCGGATAACGGCATCGATCGAGCACGTGGCCGACGTTCCGCCTGAAGAGATCGAGCAGTATGCGGCCGAGGAAGAGGGCGCGGACCTGAGCGGAGAGCAGGCCCCAAGCGCGGAGCAGACCCCGATAGAAGAGCCGCGCGCGTAACCGCGCGCGATGCGCGTTGGTTTGACCGGCGGAATCGGCGCCGGAAAGAGCGAGGTCGCAGCAGTCTTCCGGGAGCTGGGAGCGTTCATCGTTGATACGGATGAAATCGCCCGGGAAGTCGTGGCGCCGGGCGGCGATGCGCTCATGGAGATTGGCCGGAAGTGGCCGCAGGTCGTGCGCGGCGGTCTCCTCGACCGCGCGGCGCTCGCGGAGATCATTTTCACGGATGCCTCGGCGCGGTCGGCTCTCAACGCGCTGCTCCATCCGCATATCCGCCGCCGTGCGCTCGAGCGAGAAGCCGAGGCGAAACCGCATCAGATCGTGGTGCACGTCGTGCCGCTGCTCTTCGAGACGGGCTACGACCGATTCGTCGACAAGTCGATACTTGTCGCAGCACCCCTTCGAGAACGAGTCGACCGAATCGTCAAGCGCGATCGCCTGGACCGAGCGCGCGTCGAGGCTCGCATCGCGGCACAAATTCCGCAAGACGAGGCGGTTCGCCGCGCGGACGTCGTCATCGAGAACGATGGCGATCTGAGCTCCCTCGAGGAGCAGGCTCGCCGAGTTTTCGCGGCGCTCACCGCGGGAAATTCTTAAGAAACGCTAACCTTCTCAGGGATTCTTTAGTTTACCGAGCGCTTGTATGGGAAAGAGTAATTGCTACCCACCACGACAGAGAGGATCACAATGGCACAAGAGTCTGGTCAAGCCGGCGGCATGAGCGTTCGCGAAGCGGGTCGCCGCGGGGGCGAGCGCGTGAAGGCGAAATACGGTTCGGAATTTTACGAAGAGATCGGCCGCAAAGGCGGCGAGGCCACTAAGAGCAAGTACGGCCCATCGTTTTACGAGGTCATCGGTCAGAAAGGCGGACAACGCCCGAAGCGTAAGACCGCCGCATCCTAAACGCGCCATGACGACCGATGGCTGAAAAATCGAATCATGCCGCTAAGCGCGACATGTCCGTACGCGAGGCCGGCAAGAAGGGCGGCGATACCGTGCGCGACCGCTATGGTTCGACCTTTTATGAAGACATCGGCCGCAAGGGCGGAAAGGCGACGCGCGACCGCCACGGCGTAGAGTTTTACGAATCGATCGGCCAGAAAGGCGGCAAGGTTGTCAAGGAAAAGTACGGGTCGGACTTCTACGAAGAGATCGGACATAAGGGCGGTCAAAAAGTCAAGAAACTGATCGCGGAAGCCAAGAAAAAACTGGGGCCCTGACCGTAGGGCCCCGCTTCTTTATCGTATCGTTTCGGCGGAACGGCTTGGTACCGTAAGCGAGGCGTCGCGACTTTTTCGACCAGCCTGGAGGGCGCTTCAGACCATTTTCCGTTCGAAAAAGCGCGCGAGCAGGAGCGGCGCTCGGATCCGCCGCGACGAGCGTCCGAGCGGCGGTACCGAGGCGTTCCGCCGGAACGAGACGCAGCTAGTGTATGTCGACGCTCCCGTTGAGCTTGCCCAGATGAATTGAATTGTCGTCGAAGTTGACGGATATCTTGTCGACCCGTAACGTCTGACCGCCGGAGTGCACGTAGCTCGGATGATCCATGCGAAGAACTTTCGCATCGTTGGTCCAGACGACAAGATCGGTATCGAACGCCCGATTCTCCGGGTCGCCGATGCGTTCGATGTGCACTTTCCCGGCCGCGGTGAAGTCAAGCGATGCGAGGTTCAGCGAAACGTGCGCGGCGGAGATTCGGAGGTACGGCTTACCCTTGCGAAAGACGACGCCGTTGCGGACCCCGTCGACGCTTCCGCTCATTCCGTCAGGGGAAAGGCGAGCCCGGTCGTAATCGAACGTCCAAGAACGCGTGCTGATGTGGTTGTTGAGGACGTGTCCGCCGTGCAGCTCGACCGGCGGCTGTCCCGGCGGAATCGGCGGCGTACCTCTTCCCGCCAGCGCCATCTCGACGATGACCCAGGTGAGCAGCAACGCGCCGCTCAGAATCGCGATGCGCTTGTACCAGATGCGCTTGCGCCGCGTCACGGCGCGGGCTCCGGGCGCGGCGCGCGAAGGCCCAAGAGCAGCAAGATCGCGTAGAGCGCCGCGAGCGCCTCTATGACGGCGGTTGGGCCGACGCGCGAAAAGAGTGTGGGCACGCGCGGACCGACGCGGCCGGCGACGATCGTCTGCGAATCGAGACGGCTACGCCGCTGCCACGTTCCATCCGGAGCGATGATTCCGCTGATCCCCGTCGCCGCGGCGCGCACGACGTAGGCGCCGCTCTCGATCGCGCGCAACTGCGCGATCTGTGCGTGCATGTAGGGTCCCGACGTCGTTCCGAACCACGCGTCGTCGGTGCTGATCACCAAGAGTTGTGCACCCGCGCGGACTTGCGCGTACGCCAGATCCGCGAACGCGGATTCCCAGCAGATCAGCGGCGCGATCGGCAGCGCGGTCGTGGGATAGACCCCGTTGACGCGCCCCGCGCTCAAGCCCCCGTTGAGCGATGCGACGTACGGCAGCCACGACAAGAACCGGCGCCCGGGAAACGACTCCGCGAACGGAACGAGCTCGCGCTTGTCGTACGTCACGTACGTGCCGTTCGGGGAGAAGACGTAGAGTGCGTTGTAGAGTCTCTTGCGATTCCAGCGGAGGCTGCCGGCTACGATCGTGGCATGCACCTCGCGCGCGAGGTTCTCAAACCGGTAGAGCAGGGCCGGATCGCCGTTGAGATCGGTGGTAATCACGGTCTCGGGCCACACGATCAGGCGAGGATTATCGCCGCTCGCCGTTGTCGTCATGGCCGCGTAGCGTTCGACGGCCAGGCGCAGCGAGTTCCATTTGAACGATTGCGCGATGTTGCCTTGAACGGCGGCGACGCGAATCGTTGGTGCCGCGAGCGATCGCGCGGGCCACGCAATCCACGCCAGCACCGTCGCAAGCGTCAGCGATAGCGTGGCGATTGCGAGCCGTCGCCACGTTTTGCGATGAAGAGCGTCGGCCAAATACGCGCCGAGCACGCAGAGCGCAAACGTTATCCCGTACGTGCCGGCGTACGCCGCCAACGCGCGAAGCGGCGTTCCCGCCTGCGTGTAACCGAGCTGGTCGAACGGCATCGCGAGAATCCCGATGGAACGCAGCCATTCGGCGACCGTAAACGCAGCGGCGGCGCCCACCGGGGCAACGTTCGGCCGCATGCGGGCGTAGGCGACCGCCGCCACAGCGCCGGCGATCGCGCAAAAGGGCGCTTCGATCAATGCGGGACCAAACGCGAGGTACGGCCCAAAGATTCCGATGTA
>JAFAXS010000117.1 GCA_019240755.1 Vulcanimicrobiota bacterium | reverse complement strand
GGAGAGCGCCTCGCGCGAACCCTTTGCGCGATCCACTTCTCGCAGCGCTTCATCTCGGGAATCCACGACGCGGTCGAGGTAGCGCAGCTCGCGCCGGCGCTCAAGGCGAGTGCCGTCCACGTCTACGATCAGGCACACACCGCCGTTCATCGTCACGGCGAGCGGCTGCGCGCCGCCCATCCCGCCGACGCCCGCCGTCAGCGTTACCCTACCGGCGAGCGAGCCGCCGAAGCGTTGGCGCGCGAGCTCGGCAAACGTCTCGTACGTACCTTGGACGATGCCTTGGGTGCCGATGTAAATCCACGAGCCCGCGGTCATCTGGCCATACATCGTCAAGCCTTGCGCCTCCAGCTCGCGGAAGACGCTCCAGTCGGCCCACTTCGGCACGAGGTTCGCGTTTGCGATCAGCACGCGCGGCGCGCGCGCGTGCGTCTTCCACACCGCGACCGGCTTGCCGCTCTGCACGACGAGCGTCTCATCCGATTTGAGACGCCGGAGCGTGCGCACGATCGCGTCGAACGCCTCCCAGGAACGCGCGGCCCTTCCGTTGCCACCGTACACGACGAGGTCGTCGGGACGCTCCGCGACCTCGGGGTCGAGGTTGTTCATCAGCATCCGCAGCGCGGCTTCTTGCGGCCACCCTTGACAGGAGCGGTGCGTGCCCCGAGGTGCGCGCACGGCGCGCGGTCCGGCAATGGCGGTCATGGGTCCGTCCTTCGTGCTTCGTCCTTCGAGTCCGGCGCCGCGAGGATGACAAAAAAGGGAGCATGACACGGCAACGGCCCAGCGAATCTTCGGATATGGAACGTTCGCTGCGTAGTTCGTTTGCATTTTTTGCTATGCTCGGCGGGCTGGCGTGTCTGCCGATCGTTTCGCAGGCCGGCACGACCGGCGCGATAACCGGCATCGTGGCGTCCAGCACGGGGGCGCCGATTGCGGGTGCGCGCGTGACTGCGGTGAGCCCCTCCGAAACGGCGGCGGTCACGACCGACGCTGCGGGGCGCTTCTCGATGCTCTCGCTCGCGCCGGACACGTACACGATCCAGGCGAGCAAGAGCGGCTACGAAACGGCCTCGTTGACCGGCATCTCGATCTTCGCCGACCAGGTGCAGACGATTCGCGTGACGCTAGCGCCGTCGCTGAAGACGATCGCCCGCGTGACGGCGCGCTCGACTATGGACCTGGTCAAGCCCGGCACGACGACCGACGTCTATTCCGTGAACTCCGCCGTGACGCAGGCGGCGGCCGGCATCGGCGGCGGCGGCAACTTGAACAACGCCTACTCGGCGATTGCATCGGTGCCGGGCGTGTTCGTACCGCCGAATCAGCAAGGCTGGAACCAGACGGTCTATATTCGCGGCGGCGACTACAGCCAGATCGGCTACGAGTTTGACGGCGTTCCGGTCAACCGGTCTTTCGATAACTATCCCGGCAGCACGGCCGGCACGCTCGGACAGCAGGAACTGCAGATCTACACGGGCGGCGGGAACGTCGGGGAAAATACGTCCGGTCTCGCCGGCTTCATCAACCAGGTCATCAAAACGGGAACGTTTCCGGGCTTTGGCAAGACCAGCGGCGGCATCGGCACGCCGACGTACTATCACAACTTGCAGTTCGAAGTGGGCGGCGCGACACCGGATCGCATGTTTTCGTACTACCTCGGCGCCGGCGGCTACAATCAAGATTACCGTTACCTCGACCAGTTCAACGGCTCGAATCTCGGCCTCGTTTGGGGCATTCCCGCGATCGCCTATAATACGACGAGCCTCTTCTTCGGCGGCGTCTATCCGATATGCGGCTATAAACCGCCGAGTGGCTCCGTAGGCTATTACAACGGTCCGAATCCCTCGCCGATTTGGGATCCCTTCGGACTGAATCCGGGACAAAACGGTTATCAGAAGCTGCCGGTCAACACGAGCAACAGCGGTGGCCTCGGAAACGATCCGGGCTGTTATCAAACCGTTACGCCGGCGTACACGGCATATGGTGTTTCGAACATCGCCGATCGCGAGGCGATCGCCAACCTGCACTTCGCAATTCCGCATCGGCACGATTCCGGCCGTGACGACATTCAGGTGCTCTACAACATCGCCGCTCTACAGACGCAATTCTACAGCTCGCAGAACGATCTCGGGCCGCACCTCATCACGCAGCTCAGCGAACTCTTCTACAACGGGTCGAATTCGTACTGTTGTTATCCGGTACCCGAGGTTTGGTCGGACTTCATCACCTGGCCGACGGGAACGCGCTTCGGGCAGAGTCCCACGGGTGTGAAGC
>JAFAXS010000079.1 GCA_019240755.1 Vulcanimicrobiota bacterium | reverse complement strand
CGCGAGCGGCGAGTACCGAATCAGTTGGCTTTATGCATTGTCCGATACCTTGCAAGTCGCGGCCGGCTACGGCATCGCCGCGTCGGCAGTGACGGTACGCCGCGCATTCGCAAGTCTCCGGATGTTCAGCAACTAATAGGGCGAGCGGCGTTGCAGGCCTTCATCAAGGAACTCTTAGCGCTCCTCGCTTACATCCTGCGGTTCTTTCTCGGAAAGCGAAAGCCGCCCGACCAGCACTGCGTCTGCCCGCCAGCGTTAAGAAAACCCGATCCGTTTATCTACGATCAGTACTACCTCATGGGCCTCGGTTTTCCGGTCACCTGGGATAACCCGGACATCTACCTCTTTGAGGGAAGCACTCTCGTCGACCCGCACGATCTAAAAGCGAATACCACTTACACGGTCGTCGCGCGAATTTGGAATAACTCTACCGACGTACCGGTCGTCAACCTAAAGGTCATATTTTCTTATTTGTCTTTCGGTATGGGCGTACAGTCGCATCCGATCGGCTCGACCACCACGGATTTGAACGTGAAAGGTCTTCCGGGCTGTCCGGCGTTTGCATACGCGCCGTGGACGACGCCCGCAACGTTGGGTCACTACTGCATTCAAGTACTGCTGGAACCTCCCGACGACAGCAACTGGCAGAACAATCTCGGACAGCGGAACACCGATGTCGCGCAAGCCGCCAGCCCCGCGGTATTCACATTTAGGGTCGGGAATCACGTCGGCTTAACGCGGCGGTACGTCCGCTTCAGCGTGGACACGTACACCATTCCCCCGTTACGGCCGTGTCGCGACGCATCCGGCGGACCACCCCGGACCCGTGCTGCAACCGTCGCTGCGCCCCTCCCGCAAGGGTGGTCCGTTACGCTCAATCCGAACGAACTGCAACTCGTTCAGGGAGAAGAGCAAGATGTTGAGGCACTCATTACACCGCCGTCGGGCTTTAGCGGTACGCTCGCCTTCAACGTTACAGGGGTCGACCAAAACGGACCGGTAGGGGGCATCACGCTCTTGGTGGAGGTACCCTAGCATGCCGACGTGGTTCCCCTCATACACCAATTGCAGTTCGCCGAGCGGCTATTACGGGATCCCGGCGTGGGCATTGGCACTCATCGGCGGCGTCGGCGTCGCGGCGCTGATTGCGCTCGCCGTCGCAGGAAGTTGGGCTCCAGGCGTGGCCGCCTTCTTGGCCACCGTTTGCCTCGCGGGCATCACCTTTTGCAGTTGGTGGCTCAACGTCCGACTGATTTGCCTTGGTGGAGACCGCAGCGCCATCGGCGCGATCTACCACCTGGAGCCGCCCAATCCGACGCTCGACCCGTTTGCATTCGGCGACTATGACACGGATTACAGTTTCAACCTACTGCTGTGGCCCTTCACACCGAAACACGAGCTTCCTAACTCGTTTGTGAGCAACCAGTGGTCCTCGTCGGCGACGCCGGCCCTTATCACGGACTGGCCGACGTTGCCCTCCTCAATCGTTCCGGCCATTCCGTTTTCGGAGGTCGAATCACAGGTAGAGTTGATTTTAGCG
Source organism: Vulcanimicrobiota bacterium (assembly GCA_019240755.1). Taxonomy (GTDB): domain Bacteria; phylum Vulcanimicrobiota; class Vulcanimicrobiia; order Vulcanimicrobiales; family Vulcanimicrobiaceae; genus Cybelea. The sequence goes on along the minus strand of JAFAXS010000079.1, from coordinate 11,679 downwards.
CAGCAGTCCATGGCGAGCCTCGGACTCGGGTTCACCGGTCAGGACGTTGAATCCGGCGACGAGCCGGCGCCGCAACCAGCGGCCGGTTCTTCGCAGCACTTTCTGCTGCATTGCGAGATCGAAGGTCCCGGCATGTACGATCTCCGCATCCTGCTCTGGGTATTGTTCGGCGTGTTCATCGTGGCCGCGGCGCTTTCGCTCATTCCGGTCATAGGTTCCATCTTGTCATGGATCCTATCCATCCTCGCGTTTCTTGCGTTCTTGTTTGGCGGGGCGGCGATAACGCACGAAGATGCCAGTCCCCCAACGACGGGCGGTTGGGGAGGAAGTTTCAACCCCTACGATGGTGCAGGTAATCCCAATGGTCAAGTTGACATCGCGTATGTCTTCGGGCGGTGGGTTTACGACTCGCTACATACTGGGTGGAATGAGCTGCATCCGCTACACTTCATGATCAAGATCGGTTCGACGACGCAGGGGAACTTGGCGAACGGTAACTGGGGTATCCCCGATATTCCGGACCTCTTGCAGAACCTCAACGACAAGTACAACGTTATCAACTCTCCCTCCACACCTGCCGCGCAGCAGCAGCCCCAGAACCAGTGGAATCTGCACCCGCTCCTCGACGGCTGTCTTGGTCCGGAGCCTTATCCGCAACCGCCGCCACCGGGGCAAAACATTCAATAGCGCGGCCATTGTGCTATCGCTCGACGCGCTCCGCATGAAACGAAAAAAGACCACCCCGGTGGGGTGGTCTTTTACTTCTTCTCCGGATGCTGGACTCGAACCAGCGACCCGCTGATTAACAGTCAGCTGCTCTACCAACTGAGCTAATCCGGAATAGCGTTCGGGCGTTTTGCCGCGGACCGTGGTTCCACGGCCAGGAACGTCACCCTGCTTTGCGGGTATAGAACCGACATGATTCCGGCCGACGTTGACAACGTCACGGTCGACGTCGGCGACCGCCGCGTCGCTCTCACGAACCTGCGCAAGGTCTACTTTCCCAAGCTGCAGCTGACGAAGGGCGATCTCTTGCGCTACTACTCGGACATATCCGGCGCCCTCATCCCCCACGTCGCGAACCGCGCGATGGTGATGAAGCGGTATCCGCACGGCGTCACCAGCGATTTCTTCTACATGAAGCGCACGCCGAACCCGCACCCGCCCTGGTTGCGAACGTGCTCGATCGAGCACATCTCGGGAAACGTTATAGATTTTCCAATCATCGACGACCTCGCGTCGCTGCTGTGGCTCATCAACCTCGGCTGCATCGATCTCAATCCCTGGTACTCGCCCTGTGAAGATCCGGATCGGCCGGCGTACATTCATTTCGATCTCGACCCCACCGACGAAACGGCCTTTCGCGTCGTGCGTGAGGGCGCGCTGATCGTGCGCGACGTTTTGACCGGCCTGGGCATGACGCCGTTCGCGAAGACCTCGGGCAGCTCGGGCATGCACATTTACGTCGCCATCCGCGTTGACTTAACACAGCACGAAGTGTGGGCGATCGCCAAAGAGATCGGGCATCACATCGCCAAGGCGCACCCGGACGTTCTCACCGCCGAATACCGCATTGCGAAGCGGCCGCACAATCGAGTGCTCGTGGACTACAATCAGAACGCGTTCGGCAAGACCCTCGCGTCGATTTACTCGGTGCGGCCCAACGAAGAGGCGAGCGTCTCGACGCCCGTGACGTGGGAGGAAGTGGAGGGGGGCTGCACGCCGGAGGACTTTACGATTTTCAACGTACCGAAGCGCGTGGCGAAGCTCGGCGACCTGTGGCGGCCGCTGCTGCAAAGCCGCGGCCGCTTCAATCTACAAAAGTACGGCTAGTTCGTCTGGACGACCACCATGCTCCACGGCGGCATGACTACCGTGAAGCTATTCTGCCAACTCGCTAGCGTTGACGACAAAGGGCCCTTCCATTTGTCGCGCTTCGACCAGTCATAGCGCTTCTTGTCGTACCACCACATCGGCCCGCCGGTGCCCGACGTTTTTCCGGTGATCGTCACCGGCACGTTCTCCGTCGCCGTTTCGTTCAGATTGAAGAGCATCAACGCATAGCCGCCATTATACGTGCTCGCATAGGCGCGAATGTCCGGCATACCGACGACCGAAGCGCCAAGCGCGTGTTCGCCGTTACGGACGAAGTGCGACGCCACCTCAAATGCGGTCGCGGTCGGCATCAACGTTCCAAGCTTCACCTTGGTGGTGCTGCAACCAACTCTGGTCGTGCCGATCGAAAAGATCATCGTTCCACCGAAGTCTTGCCAACCGTAGAGGTACTTGCTGAAGTCGCCGCCCTTGCTCGGCGGATCGCAGTCGCCGAAAGCGCTGTGCCAGGTGGCACGCGGAATGCCGTCGTTGACCATCTCGCCGATGATCTGCCCCGCATAGAGCGCCTGCGTGATCGACATGTTTTGCTTGTCGCCCGGAGGAAGGGCCGAACCAATCTCTCCGACATAGATCGGCGTCGCGCCTTTGCCCGCGGCGCTGAGTTGGCCCTTGATCACGTTGATGCTGTAAGTGAAACCCTTGACCCCGTTATTGAGCAAGAACGTGTCGTTGACGCTCTGGCCTTTCTGTGGATAGAAATGCACTTCGACGCAATCGAATGTCGCTTGGCTGAAAACGGTCGGGTCCCACGTCTTGCTCTTGATGGATGCATCGACACAGACGTTGATGGGTAGCAACGGCGATGCGGCTTTCATCTTATGGTAGTAATCTGTGCTGACGGTCTGCGCGTACTGCGTTGGGTCGTGCGGCATCGAGCGCAAGTCCAGCGAGTCCGGCGAATATTGCTCGTTCCCGACCGTCCACCACGTCACGTGATAACCTTTGGTTACGTTCGCGTACTTAACCCAGTCCGCGGCTTCGTCCGACTTGTCGCCGGCGGTGCACTTCGGGTTCGAGCCGTAGTTCACCGTTATCGCAACGTCGAGGTGCGCCGGTATTGCTATGTCTTGCATGAAGTTATCAAACGTCGACTTCGGATACGGCTTCCCTATTTTGAAGCCCGTAGAGCAGACACCGATGCCGTATGTATTGCTCTTCCAGTGGTAACGATCGGCACCGTGTCCGCCCGGCCACCGCGTTGCCGTCAATCCCGCCTGTACGAAAGACTTGGCGAGGCCCGGGAAGGTGATATCGAACCATACGTTCTCATCCGCACCCAGGACTTCTGACGACACTTGGGGGCCGATCTGGGCCGGATTCACGACGACGCCGCTTTGCGAGAGATGGCGGGCGCTGTGGCCCGCGGGGGACAGCGGTATCGCCGAGCCCGATGGGTTGGGGCCGCTGCAGGCCGCACAGAGCGCGATAGCGACCCAAGCGAAAGCCAGACGATGTAGCGACCGAGTGGTCGCGGGTAGTAAAGGTGCCATGCGAGACTCCTTACGCTTGTTAAGGAATCCTTGGTCGCTTAGGGCGCTGGGCCCTTCCGGTAGGCCTAGTTCGTTTGTACCACCGCCATGCTCCACGGCGGCAGGGCTACCGTGAAGCTATCCTGCCAACTCGGTAGCGTCGCCGACAAGGGGCCCTTCCACATGTTGTGCTTCGAAAAATTGTAGCGCTTCTTGTCGTACCACCACATTGGGCCGCCGGTGCCCGACGTTTTTCCGGTGATCGTGACCGGGACGTTTTCCAAGGTCGTCTCATTCAGATTGAAGAGCATCACCGCATAGCCGCCCTTATACGTGCTGGCGTAGGCGCGAATGTCGGGCATCCCTGTGACCGACGCGCCGAGCGCGTGTTCGCCGTTACGCACGAAGTGCGACGCCACCTCGATTGCGGTTGCCGTCGGCATCAACGTTCCAAAGGGCACCTTCTCATTGCTGCACGGCCCCTGGGTCTGCGCGATCGAAAAGATCATCGTTCCGCCGTAGTCCTGCCAGCCGTAGAGCGAGGAACTGAAGTCCCCGCCTTTGCTCGGGGGGTCGCAATCGCCGAAGGCGCTGTGCCAGTTTGCGCGCGGGATGCCGTCGTTGACAATCTCGCCGATGATTTGGCCGGCATAGAGCGCTTGCGTGATCGACATATTTTGCTTGTCGCCGGGAGGAAGAGCGGAACCAATCTCTCCGACGTAGATGGGCGTCTTGGGGTGGCCGGCGGTTGCGAGCTGGCTCTTAATCAAGTTGATGCTGTAGGTGAAGCCCTTGACCCCGTTATTGAGCAAGAAAGTATCGTTGACGCTCTGGCCCTTCTGTGGATAGAAATGCACCTCGACGCAGTCGTATCGCGCGTGACTGAAAACGATCGGATCCCAGGTCGCGTTCTTGATGGATGCGTCAACACAGACGTTGATGGGTACCAACGGCGACGCGGCTTTCATTTGTTGATAGTACAACTTCTTTTCGATCTTCGCGTACTGCGTGGGGTCGTGCGGCTTCGAGCGCAAGTCCAAGGAGTCGGGCGTATACTGCTCGTTCCCGACCGTCCACCACGTCACGTGATAGCCTTTGGTTACATTCGCGTACTTAACCCAATCCGCGGCTTCGTCGGGGTTGGCGCCGGCGGTGCATTGCGGGTTCGAGCCGTAGTTTACCGTGATCGCAACGTCGAGGTGCGCCGGTATCACCACATCTTGCATGAAGTGATCGAATGTTGACGCCGGCCACGGCGGACCTAAATTAAAGCCGCTGCCGCAGCTTCCGATACCGTACGTATTCGTCTTCCAGTGGTAGTGATCGGCACCATGCCCACCCGGCCAGCGCGTTACCGTCATGCCGGCGTTTTCGAAAGACTTCGCTATGCCGGGCAACGTAATATCGAACCAGACGTTCTCGTCGGCGCCGAGGATCGCCGACGAAACTTGGGGGCCCACCTGCGACGGGTTCACGACGACGCCGCCCTGCGACAGATGGCGGAGCTTGTGAGCGGCGGGCGACACAGGTATCGTCGACCCCGATGGGTTCGAACTGCTGCACGCCGCGGCGAGCGCGATAACGATCGACGCGAAAGTCAGGCGGGAAAGCGAGCGATTTGCCGCTTGTAACGAAGTAGCCATGGGAACTCCTTAAGGGCAAAATTCTTCGGTCATTAAGGACATCTACCCCTTCAACGAAATAACGCATTCCCACGTCACGGGGGACTAATCCGCAACCGTCAACGAGAACGGCGACGAGCCGACCGGCTGGTCTAATTGCTCCATCGTGCACTGCTCGGGCGCCTTGTCGGGGCGAAAACGCAGCGGCCGCGTGCCGTGGCGGAATCGGCCTCCGCTCACGTGGTCAAACTCCACCTCTAAGACAAGCTGCGGCGTCACGGGGACCCATGCGGTTTCTTTTCCCCGATTCCACCGGCTGGGTCCGCCCGGCGCTCGCCCGGTAAACGAAGCGCCGGTCTTCATCGCTGCCAGCCGCTTGAAGAGCGACTTCTTCTCTGCCGCGGAAAAGCCCGACGTAAATCCGACGTAGTCGAGCTCGCCGTCATCGGTATAGAGACCGAGGAGCAGCGAGCCGAGCGATGATCCATCGCTCGACGTACGGTATCCGCCGACGACGCAATCGGCCGTGCGCAGTCGCTTGATCTTCATCATCCCCTTGCGGTCGCCCGACGAATACGGTATGTCGAGGCGCTTGGCGATGATGCCGTCGAGCGCACCGCCGACCGACTTGTACCACTTCGCAACCGTCGCGCGATCCGTCGTCGCCGGCGACAGTTTGAACCTCGGCGAATCGCGCAGGAATTTTTGGGCAAAGCGTTCGAGCTGCGGACGCCGCTCCACCAACAGACGCTCGTGCACCTTTTCGCCCCGCTCGTCGAGCAAGAGATCAAACACCACGTAGATCGCGGGATACTCTTTGGCCAGCATCGCGACGCGGCTGGCCGCAGGATGAATGCGCTGCAGCAGCTGGTCGAAATCCAGCCGGTCCTCGACCGGGACGACGATCTCGCCGTCGAGCACGAACCGCTCCGCGCGCACCTGTAACGCAGCGGCCGCCACCTCCGGAAAGTATCGCGCCAGCGGCTGACCCGACTTCGACTGCAGCGCGACGTTGTCGCCGTCGCGAAAGCAGAGGGCTCGGAAGCCATCCCACTTCGGCTCAAACTGATATCCCTCGCCCGTCGGCAGCGAGCCGACCGTCTGCGCCTCCATCGGCGCAAAGTCGAGACCGAGGCCGAGCACAGAGAGGACCGCTGCTACGGAATGGTTAGGCTCTCGGCAAGTTCCACGGTGACGGGCGTTCCCGCCACGACGACGATCGGCCACTGCGACGCCGCCGCATAGACGTATCCGCCCTGCGGCCCCGACGTATGGGATTGGGCGACGGTCGAGGGGCCGTTGCCGACGCGCATCTCCCACGCGATCGGGCCCGGTGTAACGGTTCCGTAGGGAAGGCCCGACGTCGGCGACAGACGCTGGCGCGCCGCGTATTGCGCGGCCGGATTATACTTGACGACCCGTTTGTTGATGACGTACGCGCTGATCGGTTTCTTCTTCCCATTCGGCAGCTTGATGTCGGTCAAGAAGAACCCGACGTGACCTTGCTCGGTGCCGGACGGTTTTCGCACGTCCGTGATGTAGCCCAGGATCTCCGCGCCGTTCAGTGCCGGATGCGACGTGTCCACTACCTTCAGTTTGAACGTGGTGCCGTACGAGATTTGCGATGAATCCAAGCGTTCGTCGAGCACGCACGCGATGCGCGTTCCCGCTTTGAAAGTTTGCGACGGCAGGTACGTGACCGCCAGCAGACAGAGGGCCGCGGCGAGCGCGGCAAATAGGCTATTTCGCAAAGTTCGGTACCCGTAGCTGTTCGCCGTTGCGAGCAGAGGCAATGCGCAACGCCTCCATGCGATCGATCTTCTCCCAGGGCAGGTCGAGGTCGGGACGGCCGAAGTGGCCGTACGCAGCGGTTTGGCGGTAGATCGGACGGCGAAGGCGGAGATGATGGATGATAGCCGCCGGACGCAGGTCGAAGACTTCGGTGACCGCCGCGGCGATCTGCTCGTCGGAGAGGCGGCCCGTCCCGAACGTCTCTACCGACACGTTCACGGGATGCGCGACGCCGATAGCGTAGGCCACCTGAACCTCGCAACGGTCCGCCAAGCCGGCGGCGACGACGTTCTTGGCGACCCAACGGGCGGCGTACGCGGCGGAGCGGTCCACTTTCGTGGGATCTTTGCCGGAAAATGCGCCGCCGCCGTGGCGCGCCATGCCGCCGTAGGTATCCGCGATGATCTTGCGTCCGGTAAGTCCCGCGTCACCCTTCGGACCGCCGATGACGAAACGGCCCGTCGGATTGACGTATACGCGCGTTCGCTCGTCGTGCATCGAACCGGGGATGACGTGATCGATCACCTTCTCGGTGATCTCGCGGCGAATTTCTTCCAGCGGAATTTCGGGGTCGTGCTGCGTGGAGACGACGACGGCGTCAACGCGGACCGGACGGTCGTTCTCGTATTCCACCGTTACCTGTGACTTGCCGTCGGGCCGAAGATACGGAATGTCGCCGTTCTTGCGCACCGCCGCGAGGTGGCGCGTGAGGTTGTGCGCGAGCACGATCGGCAGCGGCATCAGCTCATCGGTCTCGCGGCACGCGTACCCGAACATCATGCCCTGGTCGCCCGCGCCGACGAGCTCGAACTCGTCGCTATCACCGGCACGCGCTTCGAGCGAGCGATCCACCCCCATCGCGATGTCCGGCGATTGCTCGTCGATCGAGACGCTCACGCCACAGGTCTCCGCGTCGAAGCCGATCGCCGACTTCGTATACCCGACTTCGCGAACGACCTCGCGCGCCACGCGCGGTATGTCCACGTACGTCTTGGTGGTCACCTCGCCGGCGATGTGGATCTGCCCCGTAATCGCGAACGTCTCGACGGCGACTCGCGAGTACGGATCGTCGGCCAGCAGCGCGTCGAGCACCGCGTCGGAAATTTGGTCGGCGAGCTTATCGGGATGCCCTTCGGTGACCGATTCGCTCGTGAAGAGCCTGCCGGAGGCCATCGTTTACGTTCCCTCGCTCCAGGACGCGGAGTATTTGACCTGTTCGGGCGTCATCGTGTCGATCTCGACGCCCATCGAGGCGAGTTTCAGGCGCGCGACCTCTTCGTCGATCTCGACCGGGACGTCGTAGACCTTCTTCTCCAGCTCGCGATGGTTCTTGAAGAGATAGACCGTCGAGAGCGCCTGATTGGCGAACGACATGTCCATCACCGCGGCGGGATGCCCCTCGGCCGCGGCGAGATTGACCAAGCGCCCATCGGCGAGAATGCAAATCTTGCGTCCGTCGTGGAGCTCGTACTGCTCGATGAACTGTCGCGGCTCGGCCTTGCCGCGCGCGATGCGCCGGATCGCGTCGAGATCCAGCTCGTCGTTGAAATGACCGGAGTTGCAGACGATCGCGCCGTCCTTCATCAACTTGAAATGCTCTTCCGCAATCACGTGATAGTTGCCGGTGACCGTCACGAAGATGTCGCCGATCTTCGCGGCATCGGTCATCGGCATCACACGATAGCCGTCCATCACCGCCTCGATCGCCTTGCGCGGATCGACCTCGGTGACGACCACGTGGGCGCCCATTCCCGCGGCGCGCGACGCGATGCCCCGGCCGCACCAGCCGTAGCCCACGACCACCAGCGTCCGCCCCGCGAGCAGCACGTTGGTAGCGCGCACGATTCCGTCGAGCGTTGACTGACCCGTGCCGTAGCGGTTGTCGAACATGTGCTTCGTAAGCGCGTTGTTGACCGCGACGACCGGATACGGCAGCACGCCGTCGCGCTGCATCGCGCGGAGGCGGATGACGCCCGTCGTCGTCTCCTCGCAGCCGCCGATCATCTCGGCGAGCAGGTCGCGATGCTTCGTGAATATCGTCGTGACTAAGTCGCAGCCGTCGTCCATCGAGATCTGGGGCTTGGTCGCGATCACCGACTCGATGTGCGAGTAGTAGGTCGCGTGATCTTCGCCCTTGATCGAGTACGTCGCGATGCCGTACTCGCAGAGAGCGGCCGCGACGTCGTCTTGCGTCGAGAGCGGATTGCTCGCGCACAGGGCGATCTCCGCCCCGGCGGCTTGCAGCGCCAGCACGAGATTCGCCGTTTCCGTGGTCACGTGCAAACAGGCGCCTAAGCGCACGCCGTGCAGCGGCCGCTCCGCTTCGAAACGGTCGCGGATTTGGCTGAGCACCGGCATGTACGCCGCCGACCACGCGATGCGCGCACGGCCGGCTTCGGCAAGACCGATATCTTTAACGTCGCCGGCGAACGAGCGCGCGGGCGCGGGAGTGGTAGCGGTATCCAGCATGATTGCGCCGCCCTTTCGCCGCAGGCGCCGCCAACCCATTGCCCAACTGGAGCGTACGTGGAGACGCTGCACGAGTATCTCGAACGTCTTTCCTCGCGTGAACCGGTTCCCGGCGGGGGGAGCGCTGCCGCATTAGTCGCAGCGCTCGGCGCAGCGTTAGTGGAGATGGTCGGCCGGATCAGCGACGCGCCCGCGGACGTGTTGACCCGCGCCCAGAGCTTGCGTGAGGCGGCGCTTGCGGCTCGCGAACGGGATGAGCGCGCCTTCAGCGCGGTGATTGAAGCGCAGGCATTGCCGAAGTCAACCGACGCTGAAAAAGCCGCGCGCCGCGAGGCGCTCGAATCGGCGTTGCGCGGCGCGGCCGCGGAGCCGTTGCACGCCGCATCGCTTGCGCTCGACGTGCTGCGTTTGAGCCGCGAGCTTACCGCACTGCAAACACGCGCACTGGCGAGCGACGTGGGCTGCGCGGCAGAGTTTGGCGCGGCCGCGCTAGCAGCGTGCGCGTATAACGTTCGCGTCAATCATCGCTATATGAAAGATGAGACAGCGATTCGTGCGCAGGCTGCGACGCTGGAGTCGTACGAAAACGAAGGTACGAAGATTTTAGGAGACGTGCGAAGCAGGCTATAGGCGCTCGTAGGTGGCGGCGGCCATTGCGCCGAGGATTTGACCGGCCACTTCGCCGGTATCTTCATCGTGAGGCCCCGGCATTGCGCCGATGTAAAACGCGAACGCGACGTGCCGCCCATTGCGGGTCGTGATATATCCGGCCAGCCCTTTTTCAATTACTCCGCCATCGGTCAAGAAGTTCGTGCTGCCGTCGGTGCCGGTCTTCGCGAACACCTTGCCGCGGGCCGGCGATTTCGTCTGTATGTGTACGAGCGTTCCGTCCACGCCCATGATCGGCAGTCCCCGCAAGAGCAACGGATACCACTGTTGCGTTCGGGCCCACGCGAGATAGTGCACCATAAAGTCGGGCGTAAAGAACGCGTTGCTGCCTTCACCATCCTGCTCCGCGGCCTGACTCGCATCGAGGCCCGCACTGCGTAGCAGATTGGCCTGAAGCGCGTACCCCTGCTTTAGGTAGTCGCTTTTTGCGTGCGAGATATAGAGCGCCCACATGTACGGCATCAGCGCGGCGTGCAAATTGTCGCTGACCTTCAGCGTGATATAGACGTCTTCGGAGAGCGGCGGAGAAACGTGTTGAGCGACGAGGTTGGCGGCCTGATACGCGCTTCTTGAAGGCGGCTGCGCCGATCCGCTCTCTTGCGCTACGCGCACACCGGCGTCGACAAGGGCGCGCGTGAACGCGAACTGCGCGTACGCTTTCGGCTCGGGAACGCGATACGCGTAGAGAACGCCGGCACCTTCCGGTTGCGCGCCCGTGATCGTTACGCGGTGACGCCCGTCGGCGAGCCGCACGTCGTCGCTCAAGTCGATCGTGGCGTCACTTTTTGGCGCGCCGGTCGTCGCTCGATTGACGAACGTCACGTACTCCGTTTCGGGCGAAACACGTAGTGAAACCGGGTCGCCGGGATGTGCGCCCGGCGTTACCGTTACGTCGACGATATTGTCGTTGACGACGATCGGTGAGAGAAAGACGCCCGTGCCGTTTTCGGCCCCTTGATCGGGAAGGAGCGACGCATCCACGACCACGTGCCCGTCGATCGACTTAATCCCCGACTTGGCAACTTGCGCCGCGAGCTCGCGCAGCACCGCTAACGGATCGCCGGGAACCGCTTTCGTATCGGCCGAGCCGTCGTAAGCGTGGTCCTCATTTTCGAACGCCAGCGTGCCGTTCGGCTGGATGCGCTGTGAAAGATTCGGATCGCCGCTTGCGACGAGCACCAGGTCGCCGTGAAGCACGCCGGTCGAATCAATTGCGCCCGTTCGATACACCGGCGTCGTCCAACGGAAGTTCGGACCGAGTAATGCTAGGCTCGTGCCTTCAGTTAGCAGCTTCGTAGTGGACGCGGCGACCATCAGCAGATTCGCGTTGCGCGCATAGAGCATGCGATGCGAATCGAGATCGTACACCGCGCCGGCGACGATCGAATGCCGCAGGCGCGGCGTCAGCGTCGGGGCATTGATTGCCGCTGCCAGAGCGGCCGCCGTTAGCACCTACGCGAAGACTTCGACCAGCTCGAGGAACGGCTCGATGTCGGCCGCATCCACGTCCATGCCCACGCCCTGCGTGTGATACCGGATGTCGTGAAAGTCCATGCCGCCCGTCATCACCAAGCCGTACTTGCGCGCGGTTTCACGAAACTCGCGCGTGTCGGCCTCGTCGTGGAGCGGATAGAAGACCTCGAGTCCGCGCAAGCCGTGGCCGGCAAGGTCGTCGATAAGAATCCGATCGCGCAGGCGCCCCGGATGCGCGAGCACCGGAATTCCGCCGGCTGCGGCGATCTGTTCGATCGCATGTTGCGGCG
>JAFAXS010000065.1 GCA_019240755.1 Vulcanimicrobiota bacterium | reverse complement strand
CGTCGTCGTCCTGCTCGCCGCCGGGGCGCTCGGGCGCTTTGCGCTCATGCCCGAATTGGTTTTTCTGACGGTCCTATGCGGCGGCATCGGCGCAATCGACGATACGTTGGGCGTCCTCCACGGCCACAACCGTGGACTGCGGGCGCGGACCAAGCTCTTGGCGACGGCTCTGGTCGCTGCGATTTTTTTGCGCGCGATCTCCGCCGCGCCCGGCCTCTTCCCGCTCGATGCGATCTTCCACGCGGGAACGGTGTGGCTCGTCGTACCGCACTGGCTGTGGCTCGTTCTGGGCATACTCGCGATCACGGGAACCATTCACGCCGTCAATCTCACCGATGGGCTCGACGGCTTGGCGACCGGGACGATTATGCCGCCGCTGATCGTGTTGGCGCTAATCGCGGCGTGGTTGCCGATGCCCGCTGCGGCGACGGCGGCCGCAATCGGAATCGGGGCCTGCGCGGGATTCTTGCTCTTCAACCTGCATCCGGCGAAGCTCTTCATGGGCGACACGGGCTCGCTGGCGTTGGGAGCGCTGCTTTCGGGCGTCGCGATCCTTACCGGCGAGATGCTATTGCTCGTGCTGATCGGCGGCGTCTTCGTTGCCGAAGCCCTTTCGGTGATGCTGCAAGTCGCCTATTTCAAGGCCACGCGCGGCAAGCGAATCCTCGCGATGAGTCCGCTGCACCATCATTTTGAGGTTTCCGGTTGGCCGGAGACGCGCGTGACGCTGCGCTTCTGGCTTGCATCGCTGGTCTGTTCGTTGCTAGGATGGGCCATCGTGCGATGAGTGAGATCTTTGGATTGCGGCGCGGTGAGTCGCTGCTCATCATCGGACTGGGACGCAGCGGCCTCGCCTGCGTCGAGGTGCTTTCGCAGTTCGGCGTGACGCTCTACGCAACGGACGAGGAGTCCGAGGAGCGGCTCCGGCCCGCAATCGCCACCGCGCAGCGTCTCGGCGCCCAATTCGTGCCGCCGGCAGATCTACGTTCGATCCTCGGCGCGGTCGACTGCGCGGTGCTCTCCCCGGGGGTGGGCCCAACCTCGCCGGTCGTGCGTCGGCTCCACGAGCGAAACGTGCCGGTCGTCGGCGAAATCGAGCTCGCGTACCGTCTCTGCAGCGCGCCGATCATTGCCGTAACGGGAACGAAGGGCAAGTCCACGACGACCGCGCTGATCGGACATCTGTTGCGCGCGTGCGGCCGCGACGTTCGCGTCGGCGGCAACATCGGCAATCCGCTCATCAAAGAGGTGGGCGGCGTTGGCCCCGACGGCTGGGTCGTCGCCGAGGTTTCGTCGTTTCAACTGGAGACGATTCGCTCGTTCAAGCCGCGGGTTGCGGTGTTGCTCAACCTCTCGCCCGACCACCTCGATCGCTATCACTCGATGGAGGAGTACGCACAAGCGAAGTATCGCATTGCCGCCAATCAGGGAATGACGGATTGGTTCGTCGGCGATCTCGACGATCCGTACGTCGCCGCGCTCGATTGGCGGCGCGGGGAGACGCGCGTTCTTGCGCGTCAGCTCTGGTTGAGTTTGGATCATCCGGATCAGGCCGCCATGTACTTGCGCGACGATACGCTGATCTACGCGCCTCCGACGGGAGATCCGCGTCCGATTCCGATCGTGGCGCGGGACGGAATACGGTTGCCGGGCGAGCACAATCTGCGCAACGCGATGGCCGCGCTCCTCGCGGCACTTGCCGTCGGCTGCGAGGCGGCGACCTTGCGGGAGGCGATCGGTTCGTTCGAGCCGATGTCGCACCGTCTACAGACCCTGGCCGAAATCGACGGCGTCACCTACGTCGATGATTCGAAGTCAACGACGCCCGCTTCGGTGATCGCGGCGCTGCGAACGTTCGACCGGCCCGTCATACTGATCGCCGGCGGCCGCTCGAAGGGCACCAGCTTTTCGCCGGTGCTCGACGAGATATCGGGCCGCGGCGTGCGCGGCGTGATCGCGATCGGCGAGGCGGCGCCTGAGATTCTCGGTGGAATCCAGGGCGTGACGGCGCTCCCGGCCGCTTCACTGGAAGAGGCGGTCGATCGCGCGCGCGAGCTGGCGCAGCGCGGCGACGTCGTGTTGCTGTCGCCCGGTTGCGCCTCCTTTGACATGTTTGCGTCCGCCGAGGCGCGTGGAGACCGGTTCGCGGATGCCGTTGCCGCGTTACGGGCGCCGGCCGGTGCATAGTTTCGCCGCGGAGCATGCGATGCGCTCGGCGCGCCCGCACGAGGGGTCGTCGCGTCCTGTTGCACCCCTGGATTCCGTGCTCTTCACGGTCACGGCGGCGCTGATCGGAATCGGGCTCGTCATGGTTTTTTCGGCTTCGAGCGCGACGGCGTACGCGCAACATGGCGACATCGCATACTACGCCAAGCGCCAGCTGGTATGGCTTGTCGTCGGGCTCGCGGCGGCCTATGGCGTCTACCGGTTTGACTATCATCGTCTCAAGCGATGGGCCCCCTACATCTTGCTTGCGGCTACGGCGGCGCTCTTCTTGGTCTTCGTGCCGCATATCGGGGTCGGCGTTAACGGCGGCCGGCGGTGGATCGGAGCGGGAGCGTTCAGCGTCGAGCCCTCCGAGTTTGCCAAACTCGCGCTGATCGTCTATCTCGCCGCAGTGCTCTCGGCGCGCCCGGAACGGATAACGTCGCTCTCACGCGGCGTCGTGCCACTCTTCGTTCCCGTCGCGCTGATGGCAGTGCTCGTGTTGCGCGAGCCGGATATGGGTACCGCGAGCCTCCTCCTCTTCATCGCCTTTACGCTGTTGTTTGCCGCCGGCGCGCGGCTGATGCATCTTGCGGCCGTCGCACTGTCGATCATACCGGTCGCCGCCCTCACCGTGCTGGCGAGTCCATACCGCCGCGCGCGCGTCTTTGCATTCTTGGATCCGTGGCGCGATCCGCTCAACACGGGATTCCACATCGTGCAGTCGCTCTTCGCGCTCGGAAGCGGCGGGCTTTTCGGCGTTGGGCTGGGCGCCTCGCGCGAGAAATTTTTTTACCTCCCCGAGCAATATACGGACTTCATCTTCTCTATTCTCGGCGAAGAGCTGGGTCTGATCGGCACGCTGGCGGTGGTCGCGCTTTTCGTGACGCTCGCGTATCGAGCGATCCGAATCGCGCTGCGAGCGCCGGACCGCTTTGGCTTCTTCCTTGCGATCGGCTGCGCCGCCATGATCACGATACAGGCGTTCGTCAACATCGGCGTCGTCTCGTCGTCCTGGCCCGTGACGGGCGTCCCGCTGCCGTTCATCTCGTTCGGCGGAAGCTCGTTGATCGTCAACCTCGTGGCCATAGCGCTGATCGCCAACGTCGGCCGGCACCGGGCGCATTGACCGTCGTCTTCGCCGGCGGCGGAACGGGCGGCCACCTCTACCCCGCGATCGCCATCGCCGACGCGCTGCGCGACCGCGCGTCCATCGCTTTTATCGGCGCGGCAAACCGGCTCGAGACGACGATCGTGCCAAGGGCCGGGTATCCACTCTATACGATCGCGGGACACCCGATGCCGCGGCGGCCCTCGCTCGACCTCGTCAAGACCGCGGTTGCTAATCTCTGGGGAACGGCGCAGAGCCTGCGACTGCTGGCGGCGCTTCGTCCGGATCTCATCGTCGCCACCGGCGGATACGTCTGCTTTCCGGTCGCGCTCGCCGCGCGCATAGCGCGATTAGCGAAGCGCAGCGGCCCACCCGTCGTGCTGCTGGAACCGAATGCCGCGCCCGGTCTCACGAACCGGCTGCTCGCGCCGATCGTCGACGAAACGTGGCATCAGGTTCCGATTCGCGAGTCGCTCCGCCGCTTGCCGTCGAGGGACGTTGCTGCCCAGCGACTCGGCCTCGATCCATCGTTGCGCGGTATTTTGGTCCTCGGCGGAAGTCAGGGCGCACGCACCATCAACGATGCGGTTGCAGCGCTCGCGCGCGAGGGAGCGATCCCGCAAGGCTGGCAAGTGCTGCACGTCACGGGAGAGCCGGACTATGCGCGCGTGACCGCCGCGCTTGAAAACGAACCGGCAATGGAACGGTACGCCGTGCGCGCCTACCTCGACGATATGGCCGACGCCTACGCCTGCGCCGATCTGGTCGTCGCGCGCGCAGGCGCGTCAACGCTGGGAGAGCTCTGCGCGCTTGGAAGACCGGCGATCCTCGTGCCGTACCCCCACGCGGCGGAAGGGCACCAGGCGCGCAACGCATCGCGGTTACAAGACGCCGGCGCGGCGCTGGTCGTCGACGACGCGGCGGTTGCCGCCGGCGCGCTGGGCGGCATGCTGGCGGTCGTCACTGTGCCGCAGCGACTGGCGGAAATGACGGACCGAGCGAAGCAGATGCAGGGAAGCGATCCTCTTACGACGATTCTCGCGCGGATCGAAAGCCTGGTAGCTCGAAACGACCGCCGGGAGCCTCTCGCACTGTGATCTATCATTTCGTCGGCATCGGCGGCATCGGCATGAGCGCGATCGCGCGCGTTCTGCGCGCGCGCGGCGATACCGTGTATGGTTCGGATTTGCAGGAAACGTCCCTCACGCAGATGCTCCGTCGCGAAGGCATTCCCGTCGCAATTGGACACGCGGCGGGCAATGTCGGCGCCGTCGACGCCGTCGTCGTCAGCTCCGCAATCGCCCGGCGTAACCCGGAATACGTCGCGGCCGCTCGTCGCAACATTCCGATCCTTCACCGAGGGGAGATGCTCGCGCGTCTGCTGCGCGGCAAGCGCGGGATCGCGATCTGCGGAACGCACGGCAAGACGACGACCACGGCGATGATCCACGCCGTTCTGCGCGGCTGTGGCATCGACGCAGGCTTGGTCTTAGGCGGAATCGACGGCTCGCTGCAACGCAACGCTCACGATGGCCAAGCGCCATGGTTTGTGAGCGAGGCCGACGAATCCGACGGTTCCTTTGCGTTGCTCGATCCCGAGATCGCGGTCGTGACCAACCTCGAAAACGACCACCTCTCGAGCGACGAGGAGCTGGTCGGCCTGGCGCGCGCGTTCGGCGAGTTTCTTGGGAAGCTTCCGGCCGAGGGGTTGGCGGTGATCGGCGTGGATAACGCGCTCGCGGGCTCGCTGACCTCGCACGATCTGCGCGCGCCCGTCGTAACGTTCGGCGTCGGACCGACCGCGGCGGTGCGGCCCGCCAACATCGCGTTCGCCAACTTCGGATCGCGGTTTGACGTGCTGATCGATGACGAGCCGCTTGGCGAGGTGCGCCTGCGCGTCCCGGGATTGATGAACGTTCAAAACGCGTTGGCGGCGGTCGCCGTCGCGCACCATCTCCGCTTGCCGTTCGCGATGGTCGCCGGCGCCTTGGAAGAGTTCACGAGCGTTCGGCGCCGGTTCGATATTTTGGTGTCGGACGGCCGGTTGACGCTCGTTGACGATTACGCGCACCATCCAACGGCGATTGCCGCGACGATCGCGGCCGCGCGCCAGTACCACGCCGGCGAGGTCATCGTAGCCTTTCAACCTCACCGCTACACTCGAACGGCATTCTTGGCGCGCGAGTTCGCGCAGGCGCTCGCGGCGGCCGATCGCATCTATCTCACGCCGATCTACTCGGCGTCTGAACCCGCGATTCCGGGCGTCAGCGAACGCTCGATCGGCGAGAAGCTTGCGGCTCTTGGAAGACCCGTGCGGTACGTGCGCGGACCCGACGAGCTGCAGCGCGCGATCCTCAAAGACTCTCAGCCTGGCGCGCTGGTGCTGATGCTGGGCGCCGGCGACATCAGCGACGTCGCGACCAAAGTGGCGACGCGATTACGCGCGCCTGCGACGGCCTCCGCATGAGCCTCACGACGACGGCCGCGACGCGATCGTTGCTGACTGCGGCGAGCCGCCGCGAGCTGAGCCGGCTCTTTGGAGCGCAGGTGCGATTCGACGAGCCCTTAGCGCCGCTGACGTCGTGGAAGCTTGGCGGTCCCGCCGATGCGCTTGTCACCGTGGAATGTGAAGATCAGCTCGCGGCGCTGCTGCTGTTTTGCGCGCGCCGGCGAATGCCATGGTGGGTCGTCGGCGCGGGGAGCAACATCTTGATCGGCGACGGCGGCGTTCGCGGGATAGTCATTCGGCTCGCCGGAGGCTTTAGCGAGGTCCGCGTACGCGCGGAAAATGGTCACGTTGTCGTCGAGGCCGGCGGTTCCGCGAATATGGCGCTCGTTACCGCAAAGGCGGCATCGGCGGGCGCCTCCGGGGTCGATTCGCTCGCCGGAATCCCAGGCACGGTCGGAGGCTCGCTGCGGATGAACGCCGGAACCGATCGCGAGTTCGGCGAGTTCATTTCGGCGGTATGGGTTCAGTCGCCCGGCCGGCCCGAACCGCACGAAGTCGGCGTGGGGTACTTCTATCGCCGCTCCACGCTGGATCGGGATGCGATCGTCGCTCGCGTCGCGTGTAAGTTCGATCGCGAGCAGTCGCAGCGCGTCAGGCGCGACCTGCAGTCGCGACTCGTACGTCGCAAGCGTACCCAGCCCATAGCGTTACCAAATGCCGGCTCGTGCTTCCGCAACCCGCCCGGCGAGAAGGCGGCGCGGCTGATCGAGGCAGTCGGCGCGAAGGGCTGGCGCGAAGGGGGTGCGGAGATCTCGACGTTGCACGCGAACTTCATTAACAATACCGGCGGAGCGAGCGCGAAAGACGTCGCGACGCTTTTAGCGCGCGTCCGCCGCGCGGTTCACGCGCAATGCGGCGTAGATTTGCAGTTGGAAGTGCACCTCATCGGAGTCTTCATCGATGCAGCCTAAGAGCGCTATGAAAGCAAAGATCGTCGTCGCCATGGGCGGGCGGAGCCAAGAACGCGAGATCTCCGTTCAATCGGGCACGGAAGTGATGCGCGCGCTGCGAACGCTCGGCTACGAGACGCAAGCGCTGGATTTTGACGACCGTTTCCTGGATGGAATCAAAGAGTTTGCTCCGGAGGCCGTCTTCATCGCGCTGCACGGCGCCGGCGGCGAAGACGGCCATATTCAAGGACTGTTGGAGTATCTCGCGATCCCGTATACCGGCAGCGGCCTCGAAGCCTCGGCGCTCGCGATGGACAAGCACCTCACCAAAAAGCTGCTCGCGGCCGAAGGCCTGCCGACCCCGGTGTGGGACCTGTTCGACCTCACGGGGGGGACGTTGCCGCTGCTACCGGGGTCGCTCGACCTTCCGCTCGTGATCAAGCCGAGATTCGAGGGCTCATCCAACGGCGTCACGATCGTGCACACCCACGAGGAGTGGACGAGCGCGATGCTCGACGCATCTAAGAGCTATGCGCAGATTCTCGCCGAAGAGTACGTGACGGGGCGCGAGTTCACGTGCGCCGTACTCGGCGAGGAGGCGTTGCCGGTCGTCGAGATCGTCGCGAACCGCGACGGCTATTACAGCTACGAGGCCAAATACGAGCCGGGCGGAAGCACGCACGTGGCCCCCGCAAAAATCGACGAAGGCTTGGCCGCGCGGTTACAGATGCTGGCGCTTTCCGCCCACCGCCTTCTCGGATTGCGAGACTATTCGCGCAGCGACTTCATCGTGACGCGCGATAACCGCCCGTTTATTCTAGAGGTGAACTCGCTTCCGGGGCTGACGCAACGCAGTCTCGTTCCCGACGCGTGCTCGGCCGCGGGCATCGGCTTCGAAGCGCTCGTCGAACGGCTCGTCGGTTACGCCCTTGCGCGCGCGGAGGTGCGCGACGCCGTCGCTTAGGCTAACGCGTCGCAAAGCTCTCTTCGTCGTCGGCAATCAGCATGTCGAGACGCGAAGTCTCCGGCGGCAAGCGCCGTGTGATGGGATAGCGGGCCACAAACTGTGGATCGTTGAGGCGCTCTCCGACCGTTAGCCGTTCGAGTGCGGCGTTGATCTCGGGATACGTTGCGGCGTCGCTATGCTCGCGAATCCACGCCGCGATCTCTTCGTCGGTGCGCGCCCGCGCGATCGTTTCGCGCAACAGCGCCTCGGCGATGCCGAGTTTCTCCAACAGATGTGAGCTGAAGCCCGTGATTTGATAGCTGCCCAGATTGCCGCCCGGCAGCGTTGCGCGCAGCTTGTCTACCGTCCGCGCCAGCATGAGCAGGTCGAGGCCGGCGAAGGGCTGGCGGGGGCTTCGCGGCGGTCTGCGGGATAAGTCGAGCGCATCCATATTCGCCATCTTCCCTCGCTCGTTGGCGGCGCCTTCGAATAGGGTAAAAGTAGCAGTAACGGCAGTCGAAGGGCACGGAGGAGTCAAACCTTTGCCGCCGTCGAAAGAGTGTCGGCTTTTACAAACTTCACCCCATCATGGGAGGATTTCGTTGCCTACCGTTGTCGATCGTGGCCTCGAAGGCGTCATTGTCGGGACCACCGCGCTCAGTAACGTCGAAGGAGCGATTGGACGCTTAACCTATCGCGGATACGACATTGACGATCTCGCCGAAAAGGCGACGTTTGAAGAGATCATTCATCTGCTGCTCTACGGTCAACTTCCGAATCGTGCGCAGCTTGAGACGCTCAAGCGCGAGCTGGGTTCACGCCGGGCGCTTCCGGAGCCGCTGCTCGGAGCGATGCAGAATTTTCCGAAAACCGCCTGGCCGATGGAGGTGCTGCGCACGGTCGTCAGTGGACTGGGGTTGTTTTCGCCGGTCAACGCACAGGGCGAGCATGTCTCCGACGTGCACACGGCGATCGAGCTGATCGCAAAGTTTCCGACGATCGTTGCGGCCTGGGACCGCATACGCCGGGGCTTCGATCCGCTAGCGCCGCGTGCCGATCTCTCGCAAGCCGGTAACTTCCTATACATGCGCACCGGAAAGGTGCCGCATTCAATCGAGGAAGACGCGTTCGATACGTACTTGGTGCTGCTGGCCGACCACTCGTTCAATGCGTCAACGTTCGCGGCGCGCGTCGCGGCTTCAACGCGGGCCGACATCTATGCATCCATCACCGCAGCGATAGCGACGCTGCAAGGCGACCTTCACGGTGGCGCGCCGACGGCGGTCTTCCGCACGCTCAACGAAGTCAAGTCCCCGGAGAACGCCGAACCGTACGTGAGAGAAATTCTCGACAAGGGCAAGCGCATCATGGGAATGGGCCATCGCGAATACAAGGTGCGCGACCCTCGCGCGCGCCATCTCGAGGCAATGGCGAAGGAGTTGGGCGACCACGTCGGCGGCGAGCGCTGGTACGCGACGGCGCACGCGCTTGAAGAGGCCAGCCGCAAAGTGCTGCAGGAACGCAAGCCCGGCAATACGATCTATGCCAACGTCGAGTTCTACACGGCTCCGGTCTTGGGCAGCCTCGGAATTCCCGCCGACGAGTTCACGTGCTGCTTCGCGTGCGGCCGCGTCGCGGGCTGGACGGGCCACGTTCTCGAGCAGCTGGCCGACAATCGGCTGATTCGTCCCCAAGCGACGTACGAAGGCCCCGTTGCGGGACCGTACGTTTCGCTCGAGCAACGCCCGACCAACGGAGCGCGAGGCTGAGCGCGACGGGAATGCTGGTCGTTCCCGCGATCGACCTGCGCGCCGGAAAGTGCGTGCGGATGAAGCAGGGCGACCCGACGACGGAGATGTCGTACGACGGCGACCCCGTCGAGCGTGCGAAATCGTTCGTCGCCGCCGGAGCGCAGCGGCTGCACGTGATCGATCTGGACGGCGCGTTCGGGTCGGGTGAGAACTTAACCGCCGTCGCGCAAATCTGCGAAGCCGTCGACGTACCGGTGCAGGTCGGCGGCGGCATTCGTACGTCGAAGCATGCGACGGATGCCTGCGCCGCCGGCGCGAGCGAGATCATCCTCGGCACGCTGTTGGTCGAAGACGAGCGCCTGGCGCGCAACATCATCGGGCAGTTTTCCGGAAAGGTGATCGCCGCGATCGACGCGCGTGGTCGCGAGGTCGCGATTCATGGCTGGCAAGATCGCACGCCGGTCGATCGCGACGCCTTGGTTCGCCGCGTCGCGCAGTGGGGCGTCTCCCGGATCATCTTTACCGAGATCCGCCGCGATGGGATGGGTGAAGGTTACGACATCGACGCGCTGCGCGAAGTCGCCGACGTGGCCCAAGTGAAGGTCACCGCGAGCGGCGGCGCGCGCAACATCGACGACTTGCTGCTGCTGAAGAGCTCCATGCCGCCGACGGTCGATTCGTGCATCGTCGGCAGCGCGCTGTACAACGGCACGCTCGATCTCAAAGAAGCAATCGCAGCGGTCGCCTAGCTAACCTACGTAAACGCGGTGCAACTCGCTGGGCAAGCGCGTGACGATTTCGTAATTGATCGTTCCGGCCCAGTTTGCCCAGTCGTCGGCGGTAACGCTCGCCGACCCATCGCTGCCGATGAGCGTTACCTTTGAGCCGGTGCGTGCCTGGGGTGCGGGCGTAAGATCGATCTGGGTCATGTTCATTGCAATACGGCCGACAATCGGACAGAGCGTGCCGGCGACGATGAAGGCGCCGCGGTTAGAAAGCGCGCGGGGTATCCCGTCGGCGTAACCCGCCGGCACGATGCCGACGCGCATGTCCTGCGGCGCATGAAAACTTCCGCCATATCCGATTGGGGATCCGGTACGCACGAGCCGCTCCGCGACGATTTTCGAGTCGTAGGAAAGAGCCGGCTCGAGATCTACGCCATGAGCGTTCGAGGCTTCGCGGGTCTGTTTCGAGGGCCAGAGACCGTAGAGCGCGATGCCGAAGCGCGCGAAGTCAAGACGCGTTTGCGGCCACAGCATCGCCGCGGCGGATGCGGCGATGTGACGCAGCGGAGCGATCTGCGCGCGCTCGAAGAGCGGCTTCGCCGACGCAACGGCGCGCTCGAACGTCTCGAGTTGGTGCATCGTGTACGGCGAGTCGAGTTCCTCGGCCGAGGCAAGGTGCGAGAACACCCCGCACACGTCGAGTTCGCTAAGATGGAGGTAGTCTTCGATCGCGTCACCGAATTCCAGCGGCTCAAACCCCAACCGGTTTAGGCCGGTGTTCACCTTCACGTGCACCGTTGCGCGGCTCTGTTGGTGTCGCGCCGCCTGCACGAGCCGGCGGGCAAACTCCCCGGTATTCCATAACCCGAGTTCTAGTTTCGCTGCGATGGCGTCGTTCAGCGCCTCCGGCGGGACCGGTCCGAGCACAAGGATCGGAGCGGAGAGACCCGCACCGCGCAACGCGAGCGCTTCCTCAATCGAATAGACGCAAATCCGGTTCGCGAGCGGTGCGACGGCGCGCGCCGTCTCGACCAAGCCGTGACCGTAGGCGTTGCCCTTGACGACGAAGGCTGCCCGCCCGGCTCCCACCAGCGCTCGCAGCAGCTCGGCGTTGTGGCGCAGCGCGGCCAGAGAAATCGTCAAACCGCCGATCACCAGCGGTCCATTCGCGCGCGCCCACGACTGGCCTAGTACTGCGGCCGGCACAAGCGAGCCATCGTACGCTTCAGCGGCGCCGCGGGCCTTGCACTCCGCGTTAGCGTTTGCTAAGATAGCACTGCTAGCGCTCTCGCGCTAAGAGTGCTAAACCCCTTCGATAGCCAGTTTCAACATGTGGAGGATTAAGTGAATCTGAAGCCCTTGTTCGACAACGTCGTTGTCGAGCACGTAGAGCAGGACGAGAAGACCACCGGGGGCGTCTTTCTGCCCGACACGGCCAAGGAGAAGCCCCAAGAGGGCATCATTCGAGCCATCGGCGAGGGCCGCGTGACCGACAAGGGCACCAAGCTCGATATGAAGGTCAAAGTCGGCGACCGCGTGCTCTACCGCAAGTATTCGGGAAGCGAAGTCAAGATTGACGGCACCGAATACCTCATCATCCCCGAAAAAGACATTCTCGCCATCGTCGACAAAGTGCCGGCCGGCGTTTAAGGAGTTCAAGAGTTTATCATGGCTGCAAAGCAACTCGTATTCGATGAAAGCGCGCGGCGCGCGCTGGAGCGCGGCGCGAACACCCTCGCCGATGCGGTGAGAGTGACGCTCGGTCCCAAGGGCCGCAACGTCGTGCTCGACAAGAAGTTTGGCTCGCCGACGATCACCAACGACGGCGTGACCATCGCCAAAGAGATCGAGCTGCCCGATGTGTTCGAGAACATGGGCGCGCAGCTCGTCAAGGAAGTCGCTTCGAAGACGAACGACATCGCGGGCGACGGCACGACCACGGCGACGGTGCTCGCGCAGGCGATCATCCGCGAAGGTCTGCGAAACGTGACGGCCGGCAGCAATCCGCTGCTCATCAAGCATGGCATCGACAAGGCGGTCGAACTGGCCGTCAAGGAGATGGAGTCGTTCAAGAAGGACGTGGATACCAAGGAGAAGATCGCGCAGGTCGCATCCATTTCGGCCAACGATCCGGAGATCGGCACGATCATCGCCGACGCGATGGAGAAAGTCGGCAAAGACGGCGTGATTACGGTCGAAGAGTCCAAGACGATCAAGACCGAAGTCGAGACCAAGGACGGGATGCAGTTCGATAAGGGCTACGTCTCGCCGTACATGGTCACCGACTCCGAGCGCATGGAAGCCTCGCTCGACGATCCCTACATTCTCGTGACCGAGCGCAAGATCTCGGCGATTGCCGACATCCTGCCGCTGCTCGAGAAGGTCGTGCAAGTGCAGAAGCCGCTGCTCATCATCGCCGAAGACGTCGAAGGTGAAGCGCTCGCGACGCTGGTCGTCAACAAACTGCGCGGAACGTTTACGTCGGTTGCGGTGAAGGCCCCCGGCTTCGGCGACCGCCGCAAAGAGATGCTCAAGGACATCGCGACACTCACCGGCGCGACGGTCATCTCCGAAGAGCTCGGTCTGAAGCTCGACAAGGTGACGCCGGATCAGCTCGGCCGCGCGAAGCGAGTCAAGGTCACGAAGGAAGAGACTACGATCGTCGACGGTGCCGGTAAGGCCGACGCCATCAAAGGCCGGATCGAGATGATCAAAAAGCAGATCGACGAGACCGACTCCGACTTCGATCGCGAGAAGCTGCAGGAGCGACTGGCGAAGCTTTCGGGCGGCGTGGCCGTCATTCAAGTCGGCGCCGCTACCGAGACGGAGCTCAAGGAGAAGAAGCACCGCATTGAAGATGCACTCTCCGCGACGCGCGCGGCCGTTCAAGAGGGCATGATCCCGGGCGGCGGAGCTTCGCTGCTCCATGCGATCAAGTCGATCGACAAGTACGAACCTCCGAAGACGAACGGTCACTCCGCGACCTGGGCCGACGAGAAGATCGGCATCACGATCGTTCGCAAGGCGCTCGAGGAGCCGGCACGGCAAATCGCCGACAACGCGGGCTTCGAAGGCTCCGTGCAAGTGAATGCGGTTCGCTCGAAGAGCGCGCCGTACGGCTTCGACGCGATGAGCGGCGAGGTCGTTGACATGTTCACCGCCGGAATCGTGGAGCCGCTGAAAGTCACGCGGGCCGCGCTGCAAAACGCGGCGTCCATCGGCTCGATGATTCTCACGACCGAAACGCTCGTCGCGGACAAGCCCGAGCCGAAGAAAGAGCCGGCCGGCATGCCCGGCGGCGGCGGCATGGGCGGCTACGACATGATGTAATCCTTGGACTGCGCCCTTCGACGAACTAGGGCGTACTCAGGATGACATAAATGGAAGGCGCGCCAACACGGCGCGCCTTCTTTTGTGTTACTTGCTCGCGCCTTACGGGTTAGTCACCGCGGCTCTACGAGCGTATCGGCGGTCTCAGGCGACACGAGGGGTTTGTCGTAAATCCTGCCGTCCCACTGGCGAATGTTTTCGAACGCGATAACCGGGTTCCGAACGACGCGGCGGTGAGAAAGATAGAGGGTAGACATCGCGCTTTCTCTTAGGATGTACGGCGCGCCGTCGATGCTGGTGAACTCCACGATCCATGGAACGTCAACGAGCGGCGCGAGGGTGAAGTTGCCGGCGACGATCGCTTGTATCGGCAGATAATCGTCGGTCCGGACCCACAGCTCGCGCAAACGGTTCTCTTTCGGACGCCGCAGCGGCGTCAGTTCCAGGTGGTACGCCGGCGTACCATCCACCACCGGCACATCAATCCACGTCACGCGGTATTCCGGCGACTGAGCGGCCACGACGGCGATAGTTTTCAAGGAGCTAGCCTCTCGTAGCGCGGGGTTGTTGCGGACGGGATAGTCGAGTCCGAACATGTACGTCGGTGAGAGCACCGGCTCGCCGAGTAGGTCTGCGGAAGGGGCCGCGTGGCCGACTGGAATCGCGACGCTGGCCGGTGCACCTCGGCCCTCCGAGACCGAGAACGTCACAAATACGTTGACGCCATGGGGAACGGGCGGCGGAGACGCGAGCTCTTCATCGCTCATTGCGAACACGCGAATCGGTCCATTAGGATCGCAACTCGCGACGTAGTGGTCGACCTTCAATACCGCGCCATCGAAGCCGCTGACCGCGATCGTATAGTCGATGCGGCTCGGGTATTGGGCCCCCGCGACCGCCGAACGAGTGCGCAGCCAGATAGAATACGCATCGATGTTCGGCGGACTCGCCAGAATCATCGAGGGTCTATCCGGCCGACGTTCGCCAGAGTTTGGGGCACAGCAACGTGTTTACCGGTTTGCCGGCGAGGTCGTCAACCATGTCTTGCGTCACGTTGAACTGAATACTCTGGGGCCAGCCTCCCCACGGCACCGGATACGGGACCGGAATGCGAACGTAATGGTATTGATGCGTCGTCGTTCGCAGGCGCAACGCGAGTTGCGCCGGCGAGCCGGCGACGGTTGACGGTTCGGGATAGAGCCAGGCGTAGTATCCGTCCTGGTCGTTTTCGACGACGATGTTGGAAGGGAGCGCTTCGGGAATCGGCTTGTCGCATGCGGCGGCCCGCTTATCGAAGAGCACGAATGTCGGCTGCACGTACAAGAACGACTGGGGCGCGGTTCCAGAGAGCAGCATGGGCTGCGGAGGCGGCGGCGCGGGCGCGTCGTGGAGCTGCTCGGTGATGGTGCGGTTCGCTCCGGCGATAAAGAAGAGATAGTCCGTTGCCGAGCAGCGGTATTTCGGCACTTCGACATCGAGCCGGTAGATGCCGAACGCGCTATCGAATTCGATCACCGCCTGGGGATCGTCGCCGCGCGCGACTCGATAGAGCTTTTCCACGGTGGCGCGACCGGTGTGATCGGCCAACCGAACGCGGATCGCGAGGGTCGTCGTCGCCGGCGCGCGACCGATCGCCTGGCACAGTCCGAGGTGGAGCACGACGTGCGCGAGATCCAGCATGCTTGACTGCTTCGGTTCCTCCCATCCGGGTCCATCCAGAAGTGCCTGAAACGAAGCAGGCTGCTCGCCCTCCACGCGCTAAGATTGAAAGTAATGTCCGCGCGCGCAGTCAACGATTTTACGATTCGCGTGGCAACGGTCAACGGCTCGGGGAGCCAGTCTTCGAATCTCGTCCTGACCAATGCCATCGCGCGGCTCGGCATTCCCGTCGCGCCGAAGAACGTCTTTCCGTCGAACATCGAAGGCTTGCCCACGTGGTTCGACGTGCGAGTTTCGGCGCTGGGCTACCAGTGCCGCGCTCGCGACTTCGACGTGCTCGTCGCGCTCAACGCGGCGACGTGGCAGCAGGACGTAGCAGGCGTCAAATCGGGCGGCGCGGTCGTGCACGAAGAGAGCTTTCCTTGCAAGGGCGATGCGCTGCGCGAGGATCTCACGTACTATGCCGTTCCGTTCACGGCGCTGGCAAAAGAGCACTTTGCCGATAAGGGCGACCTCCGCAAGTACTTAATGAACATGATCTACGTCGGCGTGGTCGCGCAGGTGCTCGAAATACCTGAGGCCACGATCGAGGAGAGCTTGCGGACGCAGTTCCGCCGCAAACCGAAGGCTGTCGAACTCAACATGGCGGCCGTCAACGTCGGTCTGGAGTACGCGCGGGGGCACCTCGAAAAACGCGACCCCTGGCGCCTGGTGCCGATGACCGGGAAGACCGACGGACTGACGTTCATGGAGGGCAATCGCGCGTCTGCGCTCGGCTGCATCATGGGCGGATGCACGGTCGCCGCTTGGTATCCGATCACGCCGTCCTCGTCGCTCTGCGAGTATTTCATCCAATATTGCGAGCGCCATCGCATCGACGAGGATACGGGCGAGCACAACTTCGCGATCGTTCAGGCGGAAGACGAGCTGGCTGCCGCCGGCATCGTCTTCGGAGCGGGATGGGCCGGCGCGCGCGCGATGACCTCCACTTCGGGCCCCGGGATTTCGTTGATGGCCGAGTACGCCGGCTACGGCTACTTTGCCGAAGTGCCGGGCGTGATCTTCGACGTGCAGCGGGCGGGACCGTCGACCGGATTGCCGACGCGAACGATGCAAGGCGACGTCTCCTTTGCGTATACGCTCTCGCACGGCGACACGAAACACATCGTCTTGCTTCCGGCGACCGTCGCCGAAGCATACGAATTTGCCACGGAGGCGTTCGATCTCGCCGAACGCTTTCAAACGCCCGTCTTCGTGCTCAGCGACCTAGATTTGGGGATGAACTCGTGGCTCACGCCGCCCTTGCGTTATCCCGAGAAGCCGTTCGACCGAGGCAAGGTGCTGGGCGCCGAAGACCTCGCCTCGATGAAAGCGTGGGGACGCTACCGCGACGTGGATAAAGACGGCATTCCGTATCGCACGCTCCCCGGAACGAAGCACCCCAACGCCGGTTTCTTCACGCGCGGCACGGGGCACGACGAAGAGGCACGTTACTCGGAGATGCCCGACGTGTGGCAGCGCAGCCTCGATCGCCTCGTCCGAAAACATGACACGGCGCGCACCGTCGTGCCGTCGCCGCTCGCCGAAGAGAAGAAAGGCACCAAGGCCGCGATCATCGGCTACGGTACGACGCACCATGCGATCGTTGAGGCACGCGACTTCTTGCGCGACGCCGGAATCGAGCTCGACTACTTGCGGGTGCGCGCGCTGCCGCTGTCGCCCGACGTGGCGACCTTCATCACGCGCCACGAGCGGGTGTACGTGGTAGAGCAGAATCGCGACGGTCAGCTCTATGGGATCATGCGAACCGAGCTGCCGACGCATCTCGTCGGCCGTCTCGAATCGATCCGGCACTACAACGGCGTGCCGATCGACGCTCACGCAATCATCGACCCCTTGCTGGAGCTCGAGCGCACCCCCGCGGTCGTCGCGGAGTAGCCTTTAAGGAAAGTATGACAGCAAATCTCAACATCATCGGGCTCGCCCGAGAAGTCTACAAGGGGCTGCCGACCACGCTCTGCGCCGGCTGCGGGCACAACTCGATCACCAACCATCTCATCAAGGCGCTCTTCGAGTACGGCGTCGAGCCGCACAAACTGGCAAAGATGAGCGGCATCGGCTGCTCTTCCAAGACGCCCGCCTATTTCGTCGAGCAGGCCCACGGGTTCAACGGCTTGCACGGTCGCATGCCCTCCGCGGCGACGGGCGCGAAGCTTGCGAACCGCGAGCTGCTGGTGCTCGGCATCAGCGGCGACGGCGATACGGCGAGCATCGGGCTCGGCCAGTACTGCCACATGATTCGCCGCAACGTGGATTGCACGTACATCGTGGAAAACAACGGGTGCTACGGATTGACGAAGGGCCAGTTTTCGGCGACGGCGGATGCCGGATCGAAGGCGAAGGGCGGAAAGGTCAACGAGTACGCGACGATCGACATTTGCGGTCTCGCCATCGAGCTGGGGGCAACGTTCGTCGCCCGTTCGTTTTCCGGCGACGGCAAGCAGCTTGTGCCGCTGCTGCAAGCCGCCTTCTCGCATCGCGGCACCGCGATTCTCGACGTGATCAGTCCGTGCGTGACATTTAACGATCACGAAGGCTCGACGAAGAGCTATACCTACGTCAAAGATCACGACGTAGTTCTGCATACTGCCGACTACATCGCCGGCGGGAAGGAGATCAACGTCGAGTACGAGCCGGGCTCGGTGCGCGACGTCGAACTCGAAGATGGTTCTCACGTGATCTTGCGCAAGCTCGACGTGGATTACGATCCAACCGACGGAATCGGCGCGCTGCGCGCGATCCACGAATCGCGCGCCCGCGGAGAGTTCGTCACCGGGTTGCTCTACGTGGATACCCGCGAGCGCGACCTGTGCGAGCGCGAGCGCCTCACCCGCACGCCGCTCGCGCAGCTCGACGAAGAGAAACTGCGGATTCCGCGCGAGCGATGGGACGAAATGTTGGATTCCGGAAAGGACTAACGTTGATGCAACGCTGCGTTGCCGCGCTCTTTGCCGTATCCATCTCGGCCTACGCGCTGCCCGCAAACGCCGTCGTGGTTCACGGTCGCGTTTGGCAGGCGACCTACGTCGCGGCTTATCAGCCGACGTTCGGTCCGTCGCGTGTGCCATTTTCCGGCAAGCTGAAGCTGCACGTGAATAACGGCATCGTCAGCGGTACGTACGTCTCCGAGTCCGTGCGTCCCGATCCGCTGTACGGACGCACGCTGTCCGTGAACGGCGGCATCAGCCAAGGTCACGTGACGCTCGACATTGCGGCGTCCGGCGGCTTCACCGTTCGCGGAACGCTCGAAGGGGACGGAACCATTCGCGGCACCGCCACTATTCGAGGCGGTTTCTATACGTTCGTTGCCAAGGTAAAATCTTAAAACACCGAGTCGCGTTTGCGCTGCTCAGCGCAACCTTCTTCATGCTGCTGGTCGACTTCTCCATCGTCAGCATCGCGCTGCCGTCGATGGAACGCGATCTTGGTATGGGCGCGGCGCAGGGCCAGTGGATCGTCAGCACCTACGCGATCTTTCTTGCCGGCTTCTTGATGCTGACCGGACGGTGCGCGGACATCTACGGACGCTACCGCTTCTTTATCGTCGGGCTCGTGGTCTTTACCGTCGCGTCGTTCTTGGGCGGGTTCGCGCGCAACGGCGCGTTTCTCATC
>JAFAXS010000152.1 GCA_019240755.1 Vulcanimicrobiota bacterium | reverse complement strand
ATCAGCGCGTTGAGCCAGACCGACCAGCGCGGCAGCACGTCGACGCCCTCGCCGATCAGTCCCCTGGCGGCGAATCCCGGCTATGCCGGGCTGCCGCCGAACCCGTACACGATCGACTTGGCGACGGTTCCCGGGTTAGTGGTCGGCTACAATCCGGTGACGCGGCTGCTCGACGCGCTCAACTGGACGATGGATCAGACACTGAGCCGCGAAAACGACGCCGCCAAAGCGGTGATGGCGAGCGCGTCGCTGTGCGGTCAAACCGCGCAACCGCACTAGGCCCTATTCGCTTGATGGCGCCAGCAGGTCGATCGCTCCCTGCGCGGCGACGCGTTCGGCGGGATGGAGTCCGGAGGCGATGCGGGCGACCCGGTCGTCTTGCGCGTCAATTGTGACGTTGCGCGACGCGAAGTGCAGCGTGCCGTCGGCGTGGCGTTCTGCGACGAAGACGAGGCGATCGCCGGTTTGCGGATCCTCGATGACCGCGCTACGTGGCACGACGATCCCGCGCAGCGTTCCCACAACGAGGGTCGCATCGACCGGCGTTCCCGGCGGCGTTCCGGCAGGAACGCCGCTCACCGTTAACAGCGCGAGCCCGGTCGCAGGATCGACGGCCGGCGCGATTCCGGTAACGCGGCCTTGTGAAACGGATCCACCATAATGTAACGTCGCAACGTCGCCGACATGCACGCGGCCTATCTGCGCGACGGGAATGTCCAGCGTGGCCGAGCCTTGACCGCCGACCGTCGAAAGCGCAACGACCGCCGTCGTCGGATCCACCACTTGCCCCGCTTGCACGAAGATCCCCACGACGACGCCCGCACTCGGCGCGCGCAGCACGGTGCGCTCGACGTCGTAGCTCGTGCTCTGCTGATGCATCGCCGCCGCCTGCGACTGGGCCTGCGCCTGCGTCACTTGCGCGTGCGTGCCGGCGATCTCCGCGCGATCGGCCGCGACCGTCCCTTGCGCGGCCTGCACGTCTTTGAGCGCAACGACGCCCGCCGCATACAGCCGCTGCTGACGCGCCAGCGCCGCTTCGTCCACGCGCAGCTTCACCGACGTGCGGTCCACGCTCGCCACGGCAGTCGCCGCGCGTGCCGCGGACGCCTCCGCTTGCGCCTGTTGTGCGGCGAGCGCGTAGGGTGTGGCATCCAAGTGTGCGAGTGGCGCACCGGCCTCGACGTGCTCGCCCAGGCTCACGTCCACGCGTTGTACCGAGCCCGACAACGAAAACGCCAGCTTCGTCTGGGTCCCCGCCGGTGAGCCGACCCGCCCGACCAACGCGATCGTCTGTTCCACCGTCCCCTCGCGCACGATCGCGAGCGGCACTTGCGGACCACGATTCGCCGGCGCTTCCGAAGCGTGGCGCAGGGAAACGCGCCACAGCACCACCGCCACGATCAACGCGACTGCCGCCACCAATACCAATCGCATCACGGGCCTTACGGCACGATCACCTGAATCTCCGCGAGCGCCTGCGCGCGCTTGTACTCCGCGACCAGCGCGTCCACGGCGGCCTGGTCGTAGGTGCGCCGCGCCTCGGCGACGTCTAGACTCGAGCTCGCGCCTTCCTTGTAACCGATCTCCACCGCTTGGAGCGCCCGCTGCGCTTCGGCGCGACCGCGTTCCGCCGCCGCCGCCGCAACCTCTTGCGCACGCGCATCGCGCAGCGCCGAAGCAATCTCGAGCGTCAACGTGCGGCGCTCCGCGAGCAGCTGCGCTTGCGCGATGTCGAGCTGCGCCTGCGCCGCGTCAACGCGCGGGGACGTTGTCGGCGCTACCGGAAGCTCGACGTGCGCCGTCACGCTCGGGCCGTGCACCGGAATGCCGGTGTCGGTACCGGTCGTATAGCCGGCTTGCACCGTCGCGGTGGGAAATCCGGAGCGGCGCGCCGCCGTGATGCTCGCCATACGAGATTGTATCGTGGCCAGCAGCGCGGTGACCTCGGGGCGATACGCCAGCGCGCGCGCGACGGCGCGGTCTTGCGCCGGCAAGTTCGCGGGCAGCACCGGCGAGGACGTCTGCGCCGTCAGCGATGCCGGGCTTACCGCCGTCGCGACGGCCAGCGATTCCACTGCATCGGCGCGATCGGCTTGCGCCCGCGCGTAGTCCGCGTATGCTTGCGCGAGCGTGACGTCGGCGCGCACGACATCGATCTGCGGCGACTCACCGGCGCGCGCGCGCAACTCGGCCGCGCCGCGATCGCGTTGCGCTCCGGCGATCGCATCGGCGCGCACCCGTTCGACCGCGATCGTTTGCAGCGCCGTGAAATACAACTTCACCGCGTTGAGGCGCGCGGCGATCACCGCCGCGTCGGCGTTGCGCTGCGCCGCCAACAGCTCGGCCGCCGCGACCCGCACGCCCGGATTTTGCGCGACGAGGTCGCCGATCGAGATGCCGACGCCCACCCCGAACAGGC
This sequence comes from Vulcanimicrobiota bacterium, assembly GCA_019240755.1. GTDB lineage: Bacteria > Vulcanimicrobiota > Vulcanimicrobiia > Vulcanimicrobiales > Vulcanimicrobiaceae > Cybelea. The sequence goes on along the minus strand of JAFAXS010000152.1, from coordinate 781 downwards.
TTTGCTCGACCGTCCCGTTATTGGCGCCGTTGGCCTGCGGCGCGAGCGTGTAATCCGCTGTGAGATGCGGCACGCCGGAACGCCGCGCGATCGCCAACTCGGATTCGCGCTCGCGGACCGTGGCGAGCGCGGTCTGTACGTCCACGCCGTTCGCGACGGCGCGCTGTTGCGCGTCGCCGAGCGACAGCGAGACGAACGCCGGAATCGCCGCCATCACGAGGCTCGCGAGGATCACGCGCGGACCTCGTCGCGGCGATAGAGCGCGGCGTACATCACCGGGATCAGCAGGAGCGTAAAGAACGTCGCCGTCGACAATCCGCCGACCACGGCGATCGCCAGCGGCTGTTCCATCGCGGCGCCGGCGCCGAGGCCGAACGCCAGCGGCAACAAGGCGCCGATGGCGGCCAACGTCGTCATCAGAATCGGCCGCAAGCGCTCGCGCCCCGCGAGCACCAGAGCGTCGCCGACCGCGAACCCTTCGCGCCGCCGGCGATTCGCCGCGTCGATCAGAAGAATTCCGTTCTTCACCACGAGCCCAACGAGCAGCAACAGCCCCATGAACGACGCCACGTTGAACGCCGTCCGCGTGAGAAACAGCCCGAGCGCGACGCCGATCGGCGCGAGCGGCACGGCCGCGAGAATCACGAGCGGCTGGCGGAACGACCCGAATGCGGCGAGCATCACGAAGAACACGAGCCCGATCGCGATCGCGATGACGAGTGCAAACTCGAGGAACGACTGCTGCTGCGCCCGATACGCGCCTTCAATTCTGACGCTATAC
>JAFAXS010000092.1 GCA_019240755.1 Vulcanimicrobiota bacterium | reverse complement strand
CGAACCCTTCGATCCGATTGACGCCCAGCTGCGGATCGTGCAGTTCTACGATACGTCCGACCAAACGCTCCGGAAGAATCGCCTTATCTTTCGGATCCGTCAGCTCCGCCAGGCGCTCTGGCCCGACGACAGCTGGGAGGTGACCTTCAAAGCCCGTCACACCGACCGCTCCGAAGCCGAGGATTTCGATAGCACGTCGAGCTTCCCAGCGCAACAGAAGAAAAAGTTCAAGGAAGAAATCCTGCGCGGCGATGCGCCGGGCACGATCGCGAGCATCTATTCGAACAACTGCATCCTGGAGTCGCCGCAGCTCGACGTCGAGCTGCCGTTAGAAAAGCTCGCCGAGGCGTTCCCACACCTCAAATCGCTCGACTTGAACTTCGACCAGACGATGACGATCGTCAACAGCGCGAAGGTCTTCGAGATCGAGTCGAAGTTAGGCAACCTCTTCTTCGGTCACCATACGACCGCGACTGCAACGCTCGCGGTCTGGGCGCGCCCGGTGCCCGACAAGTTTGAACCGTTGATCGCCGAGTTCGGCTGGTCGTATCATCCCGTCGACGACGAAAAAGGGAAGGAAGCCGACAAGGTCGCCGATCAGTTCTTTAAGGATATCCAGCTTCCGCTCAAGGACTGGATCACGACCGGAACGACGAAGACCGCGCTGATCTACGGCGATCAGGGTAACTAACTCATCGGCCGTCCCCTAGACGGTTATTTGCGCTTCGCCGCCCTTCGCCGTCCGCGAATAGAAAACGCCCACGAGCGCCACCACGATAATCTGAACGAGCAAGTACGTTAATACCGCCGCGGCGACTTCACCGCCACCGAAGCTGGCCGTCGCGATGACCGCCGCCAGGCCGACGTTGCGCAAGGCCGTCCCCGCGCTCAAGGTGCGGCGGTATGCGCGTTGCGACCCGCCGAACAGCAAGCCGGTCAGCACGGACAAGACCACGATGCACAGCATCGCGAGAATGCCGCGCGATCCATAGACGCTAGCGACGGCGCGTACCAGTCCGGGCCCCAGCAAGCCAAAGAGCAGCACGACGGCGATCAAGGCGATGATTCCCACGACCCGCTGGAGTCGGACAGCAGCTTCCGGTGCGCGCTCGTTAACGAAAATTCCAATCAGCAGCGGAACGAGCTGAAAGATAAAGAGCGAAACGACGATGCTGCTCGTCGAAATGTGCGCGGCCGGTAGCACCAGCGCCGCCGTTATCGGCACCGTAATGATCGACAACGCCGGCAACACGAACGCCAGTTCCACCGCGAATCCCAGGCTTCCACCCTTGCGCCGGCCGCCGCCGAGCACGACGAACGGCACGCCCGGGCTGATGGCCATCAACAGCACGCCGGTCGCGATCGGAGCGCTCAAGTGAAACAGCCGGGCGAACAACACGCCGTACAGCGGGACCAGGATGAAGTTCGCGAGGAGGGCCCGCCCGAGAAGCCCATACTTGCGCAGGCACGCCGTCAGGTGTGCGAGATTGACCTGCAGCCCCGTGTGTAGCATCAGCGAAGCCAGCAGGACGATTGCGACGATCTTTGCGGGGTTCATACGGTCTCCTAATTGCTATCGAGCAGGTGCCACGTGACCTTCCGAACATCCGGGCGCTGCGAAAGCGTCGACGCAAAACGCTCGATGATGGAATCGTCACGATGCGGCAAGAGAACCTCGACGCGAACGTGACGATTCTGGTCGGTTAGCTCGCTCGTAATGCTGCGAAGATCGAGCTTGCTTGCCGTAACCGCATCGACGATGGCGGCGCGCACGTCATCTGTGTCGCCGTCATCGCAGATTGCGTGAATGCGGTAGCCTTTCCGACCGTGCCGTTCTTGATAGACGACTGCGCGCGAGTCCGCCATTTCAACCAGCGGCTGTAAGACTAAATTGAATACAAGTATTCCGGCCGCACCCATACAGGCGTGCGCGAACTGCCCGACTCCAACCAGGGCTCCAACGGCAGCGGTCGCCCATATGGTCGCCGCGGTATTCAGCCCGGTGATGCTCGCGCCTTGCCGCAGGATTACGCCGCCGGCGAGAAAGCCGACGCCCGTGACGATGTTTGCCAGGATGCGGGACTCCTTATCCGAT
>JAFAXS010000083.1 GCA_019240755.1 Vulcanimicrobiota bacterium | reverse complement strand
GTTGAGACCGAAGAGCGCGCGTTGCTTATCTTGCGAGTCGTGGTGGACCAGAACGCTGGAGACCCCGATGCGCTCGACACGCAGATTCAATCCGTGGTCGGAGACGAACTCCGCGACCGCGGAGCCGAAACCTCCGGCGAGGGAGTGTTCCTCGAGCGTGATGAGGTGCGTGTGGTCGCGCGCAAGTTCCAGCAGCAGCGCCTCGTCCAGTGGCTTCGCAAACCGCGCGTTGACGATCGTCACACCGTCCACGCTTGCGTCGAGGGCGACGTCGAGCGTCGTGCCGTAGGCGAGAATCGCTACGCCGCGGCCCCAATGAACGACTTCGGATTTGCCCTGCACGATCGGCGCGGGCGTGCGCTCGTACTTTCCACTGCTCGATCCGCGCGGGTAGCGAATGCCCGCGGGCGCATTGAGCGATAACGCGTGCTCGAGCATCGGCAGCAGCTCCGCTTCCGTGCTGGGGGCCATGAGCGTGAAGTTGGGCAGCGTGCGCAGGTACGCGATGTCGTAGAGTCCCATGTGCGTGGGGCCGTCGTCGCCGACGAAGCCCGCGCGGTCCATGCAGAAGATCACCGGCAAGTTCTGGACGACGACGTCGTGGATCACTTGGTCGTACGCACGCTGCAGAAACGTCGAATAGATGGCGCAGACGGGGCGTAAGCCGCTCGTGGCGAGACCCGCGGCGAAACAGACGGCGTGCGCCTCAGCAATGCCGACGTCGAAGTACCGTTCCGGAAACCGCTTTCCGAACTTCGCGAGCCCGGTGCCGTCGGGCATGGCGGCCGTGATGCCGACGATGCGCGGATCCTTTTCGGCCACCGCGACCATCGCCTCACCGAAGACGTCCTGGAATTTTGGGCGTGCCCCGGTGCTCGGTTTCTTCGCGCCGTTGCTCGGCTCGAATACGTTCGCGCCGATGCCATGGAACGTTCGCGAGTCGCGCTCCGCCGGCTCGTAGCCCTTCCCCTTGACGGTTCGCACGTGTAGCAGCACCGGCCGCTCGATCTCAATCGCCGTTTGCAGCGCGTCGAGCACGGCGTCGTAATTGTGTCCGTCGATTGGACCGATGTAACGGAAGCCCAGTTCCTCGAAGATAACCGCCGTCTTTTCCGACGGGCCGATGAAGTGCATGGCGCCGATCTCGGCGCCTTCGATCGCCTTCTTGGCCGCGCTGCCGAGAGGAATCCGCTTGAGCACCTTCTTTCCCGTCTGACGGACGAAGTTCGCAAACGGCTTGCTCCGCAGCACCGAGAGATACGATGCGATAGACCCGACGTTGGGCGCGATCGACATCTCGTTGTCGTTGAGGATCACCATGAACTGACTGCGCCGATCGCCGGCGTTGTTGAGCGCTTCGTACGCGAGACCTCCGGTCAGCGCCCCGTCGCCCAGCACCGCGACGACGCGCTCTTTGCCGCCCAGGAGATCCCGCGCGGTCGCCATGCCGAGCGCCGCGGCCACGCCCGTGCTGGCATGACCGGCACCGAACGGATCGTACGGAGACTCGCTGCGCATCGCGAAGCCGGAAATCCCGCCGCCTTTGCGCAGCGTCGAAAAACGGTCGCGGCGTCCGGTCAAAATCTTGTGTACGTAGGTCTGATGGCTGACGTCCCACACGAGCTTATCGGTGGGAAGGTCGAGAACGCGGTGCAGGGCCAGCGTCAGCTCGACGACGCCGAGGTTCGGCGCCAGGTGGCCGCCGTTGGTCGCGCAGGTTCGAACGAGTAACTCGCGGATCTCGTTGGCCAGCACGTCAATTTCGCTGCGCCTAAGCTTCTTGACGTCGGCCGGAGAGTCGATTCGCTCGATTACCATTGGCCCGTTATACGAACGTTTTCTCCGATGCCCTGCGCGACCACGAGAGCTGCAAGATCGGCGGCGCGCGGCGCTTCACGCGCGAGCCAAAAGGCCTGCGGCCAGTTCCATGGTTTCATCAAGGCAAGGACCGGCCGCTCCCAGTCTCTTGAAAGTTCTTCGTCGGGCGTATCGAGCACCACGCGCACGGCAGCGAGTCGCGATGCTGCGATCCGCCCCGTTTCCATGTCGACGGCCGCAAAGCCGCGCGCCGCCCACGCGGCGCGCTGGTCGCCCGCAACGATCGTATCGGACGTCAACAAGGGATCGAGAACCGGCTCGTGCCCCGCGCGCCTTGCGCCGCCTGCGAGGCAATCCACGAGCCCCTCGTCGCAAATCAGCCGCGTACCGTCGGGACGTCCGATCTCGCGTGGCACGAGCACCGTGCCTGTGGATAAATCACCGCGCAGCCCACCAGCGACGCCGCAACTGATCACGCACTCGCCGAGACGTTCGCGCATTTGCGTCAACGCGATCCCCGCCGTGATGATGCGGGCTCGCGGCAACCTGCGGCGCAGCGCCCGTGCTTCGATAGAAGTCGCTGCCACCAACGTTATCGAGTCGGGCGCCGGCGTAGGGTTTGGCTCGTTCATCGGTGTAACCGCTGTTCGTCCGTTCGCCACGGAGTGCATCTAATTACGTTTAACGCCAAGCGAAAGTGAGCAGAAACGCGTCATGACAGCCGTGAAACAGCCCTTTGTCACCGACATCAGCGAATTGCGTAAGCGCGCCCGCGAGCAGATGGAGCGCGGCGCCGTTACCGGCAATTACGGCGGTGAGATTCAACAAGCGATCGATTTGCTTCAGATGGCCCTGGCGACGGAGATCGTCTGCGTGCTGCGCTACACCGTCCACAACATTTCTGCAGTCGGCATTGACAGCGAGAGCGTCAAGCAAGAGTTCGCGGAACACGCTTCAGATGAATACCAGCACATGCAAAAGATTGCCGAGCGGATCAATCAGCTCGGCGGCACGCCGAACTTGAGCCCGGAAGGCCTCCACACCCGCTCGGCTACGGAGTACGGAAGCGCCGAAAAGCTCATCGACATGATCAAGGAGAATCTCGTCGCCGAACGCATCGCCGTCGAACATTACCGCGACCTCATCCGCTATTTCGGCGACAAGGATCCGACGACGCGCACCATGCTCGAGGGCATTCTCGCCCAAGAGGAGGAGCACGCCAACGACATGCACGACCTGCTGGTCGCGCACGAAGGAACGCCGTTCTTGCAATCTTAGCGGCTATGCCTATACCATTCGACGGCGCGCTCGAGTGCCGCGCGAACCGATGAGGCGTTGTATCCGAGGTCACGCTGCGCCGGTGACGAGTCGGCGTACATGCGCTCGCGCGATAATTTGACCCCTTCGACCGGAATGTTCGGCATAGCGCCGGTGAGGCGAGCACGCAGCTCGTCGGCATAGGCGGCGCCGAGCGCAAGCGCGTAGGGCGTGCGCCACGCCGGCATCGGGCGCCCCGTGATCTCCGCGAGCATTTGCCAAATCGCATCCATGCTGAGATTTTCGGCGCCGATAACGTAGCGCCGCCCGATGCTTCCCCGTGTCAGCGCGGCGACGTGGGCGCGCGCGACGTCTTCAACGGCGACGAGGTTCATGCCGCCCGCTCCGGGCGCCTTAGCGATAATTCTGCCCTTCATGAAATCTACGATCAGTTTGCCGGTAGGCGTGGGTTTCGCGTCGCCCGGCCCCACGGGTGCGGTAGGAAGCAGGGCGATCACAGGCACGCGCGAGGCAAACGCGGCGCGTTCTTGCTGTAGCTTCGACCGATGGTAGCCGCTGCGCGCATGACTCAGCGTTGCGGAGCTGGAAGTCAGCACCGCGCGTTCGACGCCTGCAAGATGCGCCGCCAACATGAGGCCGGCCGTTCCTTGAACGTTGACGGCATGCAAGCTCGTGCCGGCGCGCGGGGCAAACGAATAGAGCGCGGCGCAGTGAATTAGATAGCGGCACCCATCGAGGTGGCGCGCAAACTCGCCGGTACGGCGGAGATCCCCCACCACGAATTCAACCCCGTCGCGCGGACCGATAGGAGAGCGAACCAAGGCACGCACGGCGTTGCCGGCGCGCAGGAGTTCGCGCAGAACGTGCGACCCGACAAACCCCGTCGCGCCCGTTAGGAAAACGCGATCCGACCCCAAAGGGCTTCCCGTCCGGCGAAAGGTACTACGCGGCACAAAGGGAGCATCACATGAAACTTCACCTCGCGACAGTTACCGCCATCGCGGCATTTCTCTTTGCCGGGTGCGGCAGCGGCGCAGTTGCAAATAGCGTACCATCGTCAACTTCAAACGCTTCGTCGCTCGGCGACGTCGTCCCGGCCAACCCGGCTCCGGCGGCGTACTGCCGGCAAACGGGCGGCCAGGTCGAGATTCGGCATGCGGTGTACGGCAGCAACGGATCGAAGCTGCTCTTTCTTGCGGGAATAGCGCACTTTTGCCAATACACCAGCAAAAAAGACGGCTCACGCATCCACATTCTGCTGAGCACGCTCTATACGACCAAACCGACCCTCGCCGCGCTCGCCTACATCTTGAAGCCGCCAGTGGGTTCGTGCCAAGGAAACCCAGCGTCGTGCTACTGCTCGTACTTGGGCGGCTCGGATCAGTTCGGCGGCACCACCGGCGCGGGTGGCGGCTGGTATGAGAAAAAGGCGATCGATCAAACGCTCGAGGCCTGTATCTTCCCCGATCTATCGTCGATCGATTCCTGGGGACTGACCTATCACGCCAACGGGATCATCCGCGGAATCAACCTGCAAAAAGTCATGCGCTATAAGTACCACCCGACGTAATACGGGGAATGCGCCTGACCGACGGCTACCATTCCGTACCCGCTGGAAAGATTGCCGACGTGCAAACCTTCCTGCAGATGCGCGAGCCTCCCACCGTTCTTCGGCCCGCGCCGGACAACGGCTGGACGCTCGAGCGCGTGCAACGGCCCGACCTGACCCGATATCGGGCGCTGCTGCATCGCGTCGGCGACGACTACCTGTGGGCGGTGCGCGTGCGAACGCCCGACGCTGAGCTGGAGCGATTCCTGCGCGATCCGTCAGTCGAGGCGTACCTCCTCGTCACCGGCGGCGGTGACGAAGGAATCCTGGAGCTCGACTTCAGAGTCGCACGCGAGTGCGAGCTGAGTCTGTTCGGCGTTGTTCGCACCCTCGTCGCCAGCGGCGCCGGGCGCTGGCTACTCAACAAGGGCATCGAGATCGCCTGGGCGCATCCGATCGACCGCTTCTGGCTGCACACCTGTAACCTCGATCACCCGAACGCGCTCGCCTTTTATCAGCGGTCGGGCTTCAGTCCGTTCAAGCGCGAAGTTGAGATCTACGACGATCCGCGCGTTACGGGAGTGGTATCCAAGGACGCTGCCCCGCACGTGCCGATACTCTGACGCATTTGAGAATTATTCCGATCTGAGACGAAAGCGGGCCAGCTCGAAGATCTCGTCGGCCGTAAAGCCGAGCCGCGCGTAGAACTCCGTGAGATGCGGCTCGCGCCGCGGTAGCTCGACCATGATGCTCCGCGCGTGCGTCTCGCGCGCGTGCTCGACGACGCGTTGCACGAGCCCGGCGCCGATTCCGCGTTTTCGCGCCGACTTTTCGACGTAGAGGTCGCTCAAGAACCATATCGGCTCGCAGTACCACGACGACCAGAGCGGATAGAGCTGGACGAATCCTACGGCCCGCTCGCCGTTTTTCGCTACGAAGATCACCGAGTCGCCCAGCCGCAGGCGCTCGGAGACGAATCCGCTGGATGTCGCTTCGTCTTGGGCGCCCGCAAAAAACTCGCGGTACAGGTGAAATAACGGCGCTATCGCGCTAGCGTCTTCACTCGTCGCGCGCGCTACCTCGAGGCCCAAGTCTCTGCGTGCCATAACCTCGCATTCTTCGGCGTCGTCCCGCAACGTCCGCGAGGGCGACCAACCTACGTCGCCGAAGCGAGCGATTTGCTCGAAGCGACCCCGCTTTCACGAAGTCTCGCCGTGGCGCTAACGCTTTTAGCCGCAGTGATTCTCATTGGGACGGTCGGCTACGTTGAGATCGAGCATTGGCCGTGGTTCGACGCCTTCTACGTGACGATCACTACGATCACGACCATCGGCGGCGGCGAGCCAACGCCGATGACCACCGGCGGAAAGATGTGGACCGTTGCGGTGGTCGCGGTGGGCTTCGGCGTGTTCACCTACACGCTGCTGCGGCTATTCACCTATGCGCTCGAGGGACGCCTCGGGAACGTCGTGTTGGAACGGCGGACGCGCCGCCGGGTGGGGAAAATGATCGAACACTTTATTCTCTGCGGCTTCGGCCGCGTCGGTAGCGAAATCGCACACCTCTTCACCAAAGAGGGCGTGCCGTTCGTCATCGTGGACATCAACGCAGATTCGTTGCGGCGCGCAGCCGCTGCCGGCTTCACGACCGTCAATGGCGACGCCGCGGAGGCAGAAACGCTGCGCGCCGCCGGCGTCGAACGCGCGCGCGGACTGCTTGCCGCGATGGACGGCGACGAGGCGAATATTTACGTGACGCTGTCCGCCCGAGTGCTCAATCCGAACCTCTTTATCATCGCGCGAGCGAACCGCCGGGACGCCGAGGCGAAGCTTCGCCTTGCCGGCGCGAGTCGAATCATCTCGCCCTATCAGATCGGCGGACGCCGCATGGCGAGCTTGGCCACGCGCCCGACCGCGGTCGAGTTCGTTGACACCGTGCTCTTGGCGAACAACAGCGAGCTGATTTTAGAGGATTTCGTGATCGCCTCCGGCTCGCCATGGATTGGACGGCCGCTTTCGGCGCTGGCGCCGGACTCGGGCGGCGTCATCGTGCTGGCGATCAAACGAAGCGGCGAAATGCACTTTCGGCCCTCGCTCGCTACCCAGTTTGCCGAACGCGATGAAATCGTTGCCGCGGGCGCGCCTGAAGGTATTCGGACCCTCGATCAGCGCTTGCGAAGCGGCGAGTAGCTTGCCGAACGGTTAGGTGTCACACTTCGGCGCGGCATCTCGTCATAGCGCATGATGGAACGCTTTTCTCACAGGAGGACACGATGAACAGCGTTGGGCTAGTTATCTACCCCGCCGCGGATCTGGCGCAGTCGACGAAGTACTTCGCGACGCTGCTCGATACGCAACCGTACGCCGAAAGCGGGTACTACGTGGGCTTCAAAGCCGGGGATGTCGAGATCGGGCTCGTTCCGCAGGCGGCACACCGGCTCTCCGGGGCGCTTGCCTACGTTGACGTCAAAGACATTCGGGCGACCGTCGCCACTCTGCTTGCCGCAGGCGCAGAAAAAGTACAAGACGTCACCGACGTCGCCAACGGCCTCCTCGTCGCGAGCGTGAAGGCTCCCGACGGGAACACGCTTGGACTTCGTCAGTTCCCCGACGTGTAAGGCTGGAGCTTTCACTCTTTCTTTACAGCTGCCGTAGGGGATAGCATTCAAGTCTACCCCTACCTCTCATGATATGAGGATGACAGCGAATGGCGGCGTCGGTGGTTGTGGCGGTGGCGGACGTAGTCATACGGTTCCGATTTTACCTGGGAAAGGGTCCTAATCAATATTGATTAGGCCACGGGGCTGCGCGCTAGGGAATCAGCTCGAAGACCGTCCCCTTCTGGTAAGTGCCGCCGTAGGGCGTCGTGCCGTAGAGCACACCACCCACGTTGGTCAGTCCGGCCGCCGGCCAGACGCCGTCGGCTCCGTGGCCAAAGTTGTGGAGCACGGTTTCCTTCCCGCGGGTCGTGATGCTGAAGACCGTCCCGCAGCGATTGCCGTCGTAGCACACATATGGAGGCCCGCCTTCGACCGTCGTGCCGTAGAGCTTGCGCCTTACCTTGATGAGGGATGCCGTGGAAGCAGCACCGTCGTTTCCGCGGCCGAAAGCGTGAATCACTTTTTCCGTGCCGTTCGGCGTGATGCTGAAGAGTGTTCCACAGGCCCCGAAGAGATTACAACCATTCGGCCCATATGTCGTCGTACCATACAGCGTGCCCTTTACGTCGAGTAAGCCCGCGTAGGGAGCCATACCATCGGTGGCGGCGCCGAAGCTGTGCAGCACCGTTTCCGTGCCGCCCGTCGTGATCCTAAAGACCGTTCCCCAATTATACGCGCCACCGAAGGCTGTCGTTCCGTAGAGCCTGCCCTTTACGTTTATCAGGGGTGCCTGCGGTTGACCGCCATCTTTTGCGTTTCCGAAACGGTGGAGCACTTGTTCCGTACCGCTCCGCGTGATGCTAAAGACTGTTCCGCAGTCGAAACCATAGCCCGCGCATCGATACGAGCCACCAAGTTGGGTGGTCCCGTAGAGGGTGCCGTTCACGCCAGTTAAGCCCGCCTGTGGCGTCCGGCCGTCGGAAATGGGGTAGCCGAAGCTATGCAACACTTTTTCCGTGCCGCTGAGCGTTACGCTAAAGACCGTTCCGCAGCCGTAATAGCGATACGAATAGCCACAGTTATACGGGCCACCGCCCTCGCTCGTCGTGCCGTAGAGCACATCGCCTAGCTCGACTAAGCCGGCTGAGGGGCGACTGCCATCGTTTCCGTTCTTGAAGCTATACAGCACGTTCTCGGCGCCGCCGGGTGTAATGCTAAAAACCGTGCCCCAGCCATACTTTCCTCCGTCACGCGTCGTGCCATAGAGCGTACCTCCGACATCGATCAAGTTCGCTTGCGGATAGTTGCCGTCGGGCACTGCGCCGAAGTTATACACGACTTTGTAGTTCGCACTACCGGCGGACGCCGCAATCGGCGGCTGGATGTCAGCCCCACCTTGTGGGAGCGCACGGCACCCAGCAAGCAACGCTATAGCGACGCACCAAACAGCGCTCAGACTGCGCTTGGCGGGAGTGTATGTCTTCATGCGCCACGTTCCTCCGGCTCTTTGAATGGATCGGGGCTAACGAACTTCGGTGCCCATACTTGATTAACTTTGTATCACAAAGTTTACGATAGCGCAAGCCCTATGAATCGGAGCCAGGATAGAGCATCGCATGTTTCGGTCTAAAACGCTGCTGCGCGCAAGGCGGGCACGAGCGGCGCCTGGAGATACCCCGAAAGCACGTTGACCGGTTGCGTCCCGCCGGCGGCGTACTCCAGCAGCGAGGCCGCGGAACCGCCTTCACCTTGGGCCACGTACAGCTTGCCGCCGCGCGTGGCGACGAAGTCGTCGAAGTAACCGTTCGACGGCGGGAGGATCTCGCGCGACGGGCTCGTTTGTCCGGCGGCGTACACGGAGATGCCGCCCTTTGCATCGGAAACGTAGAGATTTCCAGACCCGTCGCCCGTCAGCCCCGTAGTAAGCCCAAGACCGTTGAGATGCAAATCCTGCGGCGTCGTTTCGCCCGGAGCAAAACGATACACATGCGACGGCTCACTGTCTAAGAAGGACGTGTGGATGTACAGATTTCCCTTCGCGTCGACCGTCATGCCGCCGCCCACCCCCTCGCCTTTCTCAGTAATCGCTAGGGTGGTCGAAGGCGCGGTTTTTCCGGCGGGATACTCGAGAACCTCTACCGACAAATCGTGCGTCTGATCAACATAGAGCGTTCCCTTTTGATCTACGAGCAGAAAACTGGGCTCGCCGATGCCCTTGGTAATCGTCAGGAACGGCGACGACGCGCCCGGCCTGAACTCTTCGACCTCGGCGACCTGCGAGGGACTCTGCGCGAAAAGGCCGACGTACAGAACGCCGTTGCGATCGACCCAGACGCCCTCCGGAATAACGTCGAGGTTGAGCGTCTGCACCGGCGGCGGATTCTTCGCGCGTTCGCCAGCCGGGAAGGCGAGGACCGCCTTCTGCAGCTGATCGGACACGTAAACGAGATTGCGAACGCGCGGCGCGACCGGTCCGCTTTCGGCTCGGATCGAAGTGCCGACGGAGTTCGGTTGCGGCAGCGAAGGGCTGCTGCCGCATCCCGACAGCACGTTCGACGAAAGCGCTAGAACGCAAACCGTGACCGCAAATAGCCTGCTCATTCGAACGCCTCTCCTCGTGCGACGGGAGCCCCGCCCGTCGGCCAGCATCCGCCAAAAAGATGAAGAAACTGTAAAGGCGGTCGCTAGCGATTGGCGGACGGGCGATGCGTCGCGATCTGCCAGACGTTCCCGGCCGGATCTTCGATCATCGCGCGGCGGTCGCCGTACGGCATGTCGGTGGGCTCTTCGATCGATTTCGCGCCGAGGCGTAACGCGCGCTCGTACGCCTCGTCGGCATCTTCGAGATAGAGGTAGAGGAAGCTGGACGTCACGTCACGCGGTCCTGCGCCGCTGATCATAACCATCGAGTCACCGATTCGTACGTGCGATGGCATCTCGTCTTCGAACTCGCCGCTGGCGCCGAAGGCGTCCGTTAAGAACTGTACCAGGCCCGCGGGGTCGCGCGCCACGAGACGCGGCGTTATGCTGTGCCGGTCTTCAGGTTTCCAATGCGGCATCCGGCCTTACCGTCCGATTGCGAAGAGCGCCATCGCGAGCATCAACACGAAGGCGACCACGCCTGAAAGGTGCAGCGCGTGGGCTCGGTGATTGCGTCCCGCGCCGTGGTGCCAAACGATGGCAAGATCGGAGACCGATACGGCGATGCCGATCACCGCGATCACTACGAGGAGCCAGGGTAGATGAAAGTACGCCGTCGCGCCGAGCAATGCGCCCAGGGCGATGTCGCGGACGCCCGTAGCGCGTACGAACGCTGCCGGCGCGTGACCCTCGACCGAAACGCCATATTGACGCGAGAGTCCGTGTGGATCGGCGACCGCGTAGAAGCCGACGAGCACCAGGACGACCGCGATCGCCCAGCCCAGGTCGAAGAGCAGCAGCGTCTAGGTCCCTAGTTTCCGAATGCAGCGCGTAGTGACTCTTTGAACGAGGCCGTCGTTTGCAGCACCGCGGTCGGTTCGTAGCCGCAGTGCGCCATGCAGTTTTCGCACGACTCGTGCCTGCCGCGACCGTATTTCGACCAGTCGGTGTCCTCTAGGAGCTCCTTATACGTTCGCGCGTAGCCCTCTTTGCTCATCAGATAGCAGGGGCGCTGCCAGCCGAAGACCGTGTAGCAGGGAATGCCCCAAGGCGTACACTCGAAGTCCACCTTCCCCTCGAGAAAGTCGAGGTACAGCGGGCTATGGTTGAGCCGCCACTTCTTGCGCTTGCCGCCCGCGAACGCGGTTTGGAAGATCTCGCGCGTGCGCTTGACGCCGAGGAAGTGCTCTTGGTCGGGCGCCTTCTCGTACGCGTAGGCGGGCGAGATCTGCATCATGTCCACCTTGAGATCGTCGTTGAGATAGTCGAGCACTTCACGGATCGACTCGGGGCCGTCTTGCGTGAAGAACGTCGTGTTGGTGAAGACGCGGAAGCCCCGTGCCTTGGCCTCCTTGATTGCATCGATAGCTTTGTCGAAGACGCCTTGGCGGCAGACCGACTGATCGTGGCGCTCGCGCATGCCGTCGAGGTGGATCATCCAGACGAAATACACCGACGGCTTGAAGAGATGGATCTTCTTCTTTAGCAGCAGCGCGTTGGTGCAGAGAAACACGAACTTCTTGCGCTTGACGAGCTCTTCCACGATTTGGGGCATCTGCTCGTGCACCAGCGGCTCGCCCCCGGCGATCGACACCATCGGCGCACCGCACTCTTCCACCGCCGCGATGCACTGCTCCACGCTCAGACGTTGGCGCAAGATGTCGTCGGGATGCTGGATCTTGCCACAGCCGGCACACGCCAAGTTGCATTGAAGCAATGGCTCGAGCTCGAGGACGAGCGGATACTTCGTCTCGCCTTTGAGTTTCTTTCCGGCGACGTATTTTGCGACGGCGATCTTCTGCTGCAGGGGCATGCTCATGGGATGGGGGCTTCCTTTAGAGTTTCCGCACCGTCATCCTCCGGCAAGGTCGACGCGGCCCCTGAAGAGCGCTCGCCCATCGCGAGGGCCATGGTCGGGAACAGATGGCGGTACAAATGGTAGTTGATATAAAAGTCGCCCGGGAAGCCCGTGCCCGTACATTCCGGCTCGTCCCACGTCCCGTCGGGCCGCTGCTGGTCGCATAGAAAGTTGAGTCCACGCTGCGCGGACGGGTGATGCTCCCGGCCGGCGAGTTGCAATGTCAGCACGGCCCACGCAGTCTGCGACGGCGTGCTCGCCCCGATGCCTGCGAACGACTCGTCAACGTAGGAATGGCAACTCTCGCCCCATCCTCCGTCGCGATTCTGCTTCTCGATCACCCAATCCGCGGCTCGCTGCACCATGTCGTCATCTTCCCCAAGCGCGTTGAGCGCCGAAACGACGCACCAGGTTCCGTAGATGTGATTCACGCCCCAGCGGCCGTACCACGAGCCCCACGGCTTCTGCGTCTCTCGAAGGTACTCGAGCCCTCGGGCAACGTAGTGATCGCTCCGATCGTAGCCGAGCGCCGCGAGCATTTCGAGCACGTGCGCCGTGACGTCTTCGGTCGGCGGATCGATCATTGCGCCGAAATCGGAAAACGGCATCCGATAGAGCAGCTCGCGCGTGTTATCGCGGTCGAAGGCGCCCCACGCGCCGTTCCGAGAGTCCATCGCGAGCGTCCAGCGTCGCGCTCGCTCGACGGAATCCGCAACCGCGTGGCGATGGCCACCCTCGAGCAGCGCTAGAACGACGATCGTAGTATCGTCAATGTCCGGATATGCGTCGTTGTCGAATTCGAAGGCCCAGCCGTTGCCGTTCTTTTCACCGCACTTCATCCGCCAGTCGCCGGGCGCGTCATCTGGAATCTGCTCGCGCAACAACCATGTGACCGCGCGCTCCATTGCGGGATGCGCGCGATCGAAGCCGGCGAGCGCCAGCGCACGAAGCGCCCATGCCGTGTCCCAGACCGGCGACATGCAGGCTTGGAAACGCCAGCCATGCGCGTCGTTGATGACGAAGCGGCGCATGCCCTCGATACCCTTGCGCATCACGGGGTGATCCAACGAATAACCCATCAGGTTCAGGGCGATCAACGAGTACACCCAGGGCGGTTGAATTCCGCCCCAACTGCCGTCCGCTTCTTGGCGCTCCACGATCCATCGCGCGATGCGCTCTTGCGCCTCCTTACGCTTTGGTTGCTTCGGCAAACGCTCGTACAGTTTTTGCAGACGTTCCACGAGCAGCAGCCAGTGCCGGCGCCCGCGTACGCGCCGGCACTCGTCTTCGGTGCCGGGAGCGACGATCTCGCCGACGTCGACGCCTAGGTTCCGGCGCACCGGCCGCTGCGCAAGAACGATGGTGAGCGGCGCGACCGTTCCCCGCGCCCAGCACGCGAAGTCGTATAGATTGAACGGCATCCATAGCGGAAAGTACGCGATTTCCGGCGGCAACGACGGCACGCCGCTCCATGGGAAGGCTCCGAAGAGCGCGAGCCAGATCTTCGTGAACACGCGACTATTGGCGACGCCGCCCTGCGCGTGAATGACCGCTAGCGCTTTGCGCATCTCGTCGCGCTGCGGATCGACGCCGAGCACCTTCAGCGCGACGTAGGCTTCGACCGTCGTGCTCAAGTCGGCCGGTCCATCGTAGTAGAGCGCCCAGGAACCGTCCTCGCGTTGATGGTGGAAGATATGCGCGACGGCGCCGTGGCGAAACTGGTCTACCGGTATGCCGAGGAAGCGGCAGAGCAGCACGTGCTCGGCCGTCATCGTGACGTTGGTCTCGAGCTCTCCCGACCACCAGCCTTCGGTATTTTGTTCTTGAAGCAGCCACTCCACCGCGCGCCGAAGGGGTTGCCGGATTCGGGGCTGCGCCACCGTTTCGAAGACGGCGCCGTTGCCTGCAGATCTGCGCTCGAGCAGGATTTGGGCCGCGCGTTTGCCGCTGCGGACGGCGGATTCCATGGTGTCAGGCCAACCCGTGTCCGTCCACGAACCGGCGATCGCGATTCGCGGATCGTTCGTGCGTTGTCTCGTGCGCGATGCACCGGGGGGCGCCAGCCACGTGGCCTCAGGATTCCGCGTAACCGCGCTGCGCGTCAGGTGCGCATCTCGCAGTGCGGGGAGAAATACTCGTGCTTCATTCCAGGCGAAGGCCTCGAGCTCGGCGGTCGGAAGAAGCAGATATTGCGCTGCCGCGCTGAAACTGCAACAGAGATAGCCCGAGGCCTTTTCAAAGATCCATTGGAGCGGCGAATCGAGTGCCGCGGCAAAATCAAAGCCCAGCTCACCGCCGTCGTGCCACAGGTGGACATCAATAATCGGATACGGCTGATACGCGTCGAGGCCGTCAACGCCGTAGCGCTCCGAATCGCCGAGGATTCGAGCGGCTTGGCGCGGCGGTACGGCGAGCACGACGGCGTCGAAATTCAAGGTTTGCTCCGAGTGACAACCGATTGAAACGCCGCCGCCGTCGTTCGGCACGATGGCCGTTACCGGCGTAGAAAGGTGCGTAGCATCGAGCCTTGCAGCCGCCGCCTGCGCGAGATGCGCGAGCGGCACGGCAGAAAAGCCGAAGCGCGCCGCGCTCCGATCGCGCAGAAACGCCGTACGCAGGACGAACAGCGCATCCTGTGCGCTCACCCGGTCGAACGGCGCGTTCAAAGCGGGAATGAAGAACGGGTTCCAAAAGGCGCGCCGCTCTCCCGACCCTTGGTGGTTGTTCCGAAGCCATTGTTCGAAAGTTTCGACTCCGCCGACTCGCTCCGCTCGCCCAGGACTCTCGCCGCGCGATGACAGTACCGCGACGAGCGCCCGAGCGATATTGAGTTTTTCCCCGAGCTTCAGATGCGGGTACGTGGCGAACGATGGCGTCAGGTGAAAGGGCGCCGGTAACGGCGCGGCGCTCAAACGGCCCAGCTTGCCGTCGCGCGAAATGATGCGCGCGTCGAACCTCGGCGCGAGCCGAAGGCTACCGGCCATGCCTACGGCGGCCGCGAATTCGACGAACTCGTTGCAGCATCCCAGAAAGACGTGTTGCCCGTTATCCACTTCGGTGCCGCCGAGCTCGAACGAGGTGGCTCGACCGCCTAACAGACGGCTGCGTTCAAAGAGTTCGACGTGGAGGGCCGCCTCTTTGAGGCGAAGCGCCGCCGCAAGGCCGGCGAGGCCTCCGCCGACGACGGCTACGCGCTCGAGAGCCACGAACGAACGACGACGCGCAGCTTCTCGCTCTTCGAAAGTGCGGCGCGGGCGCGCAACGGCAGCGCCGGATCGCGCTCGATCTTCTTTAAAAGCTCCATGTAGATTCCGGCCATCGTCGCGACGCACGCCGAGGGCCGCCGCGGGATGTGGCGCAACACCTCGTAGCCGCTCGCGAAGAACTCGCGCGCCCGCGCGACCTGATAGGCGACAAGGTCGTTCCAACCCTCGTAGATCTCGCCGGCCGAAAGCGCCGATTCCGGAACGCCGAAACGCTCGAGCTCGTCCTGCGGCAGATACACGCGGCCCATCTCCGTGACGTCTTCGCGGACGTCACGCAGTATGTTCGTCAGCTGCAGCGCCATTCCGAGGTCGTCGGCGCGCTCGAGCGCAATCGGGTCGTCGAAACCGAATATCCGCACGCACATGCGTCCGACCACCGAGGCGACCAGATTGCAGTACGCGCGCAGCTCGTCGAACGTTCGATAGCGCGATTTCGTAAAGTCCATCTCCACGCCGTCGACGAGCATCTGAAGTTCTGTCTCGGGAATCGAGTACCGCTCGACGGCCTCGGCCAAAATCTGCAGGATCGGATCGTCGCCACAGTCGCCCTGCAGGCAGCGCGAGATTCGGTCGCGGTGGAAGGCCAGGCGTGCCGGAAGGTTCTCGACGCCGACGGCATCCGCTTCATCGTCCACCTGCCGCGCGAAGTTATACAGTGCGTAGATCGCCATGCGCTCGTCGTGCGCGAGCGAGATGAAACCCCAATAGAAGTTGCCGGCTTCGCGCTTGGCCATGTCGCGATTAAAGCGCTCCGCGCTCTGCTGACTCATCATCTGCGAGGTCGGCCTCCCGAAAAGCTCTCTATTGCGGCGCGCAGGACTAGCGATACCTTCGTGCGGCCCGAAACGTGCGGTCGCCGGCGCTCGGTGTCGTAGCCGACCGCTTCGATCGCGGCGCAGATCGCCATTCCTCCCCGGCAATAGAGTGAGAGTTGCAGGCGCAAGGGCCGGGGCACCAACCGCTGCAGCTCTTCGCCGGAGCGGAGCAACTCGCGGGCGCGTGCTACCATGCTCCGGGTCGCTCCCGCGATTCCGCAAGCGTTGACGTCGTTCTCCACCAAATAGCGGCGGCCGAGCGTCGCGTCGCGGCTCACGTCCTGCGCGTGATTCGCGAGCTGCAACCCAACGCAAACGTCGTCGGAGAGCCGTCGCGCGCGGTCGGCGTGAACGTCGAACACCTCTAAGACCATGCGCCCCACGGGTGCGGCGGAGAGGGCGCAATAGCCTTCGAGCTCGGCCCACGTTTGGTAGTGAGTAACGTATTGATCTTGAACGTTGGCCGCGATAAGGTCCAGAAACGATTGGGGCGTCATCGCGTGCCGTTCAAACGTTGGCTTCAGGGCCACCAATACGGGATGCACCGGCGGCGTTACGCCTTTGACGAACGCTTCGACCTCGGCGCGCCACCGATCGAGCCGTACGAGGGCCGTGCCCTCGGGGCTTTCATCGCCCAGATCGTCGGTCGTGCGGCAGAACGCATAGATGCGCATCAGATCTTGTCGCCGGCGTGCGTCCACGAAACGCGACGCAACGCTGAAATTTTCGTAGTGCCGGCGCGTGAGCACTCTGCAGTACGTGTCGGCCGCCTTCAGGCTGAGGTCCACTACGAGACGCTCCTCAGCCGTCCGCGCAAGTCATCGGGACGGCGCGCACCCACGCAGAACATCGCGATGCGGAGCTCATTGA
>JAFAXS010000013.1 GCA_019240755.1 Vulcanimicrobiota bacterium | reverse complement strand
CCGCTTGCTCGCCGAAAACGAGCGAAAGAGTAGGGTTGCCACCCATGTGCGCCGCGGCGCCCTGGCGGTACCGTATCGCCATGCAGTACCGCTTTGATAATTCGTTCGCGGGACCGAGGCCCGGCCTCGCTCCTCCCCGTCGGTACCACCCTCGTTCCCATTGCACATCAAACGCTCGCGGCTGGAATCGGCTGCGGCGCTTAAAGGAGGCTATCTAATGAAAAAATATCGGTACTTGGTCGCGTTGGTTCTCGGCGGCGCGTTGGCCGGTTGCAGCGGGGGCATGCAACCCGCCCTGCCGTCCGCGCAAAACGGCATCACGCCGTTGGCCCACAACTCGTTGTCGGCTGCACAGGGGCTGCCGCCGATGTTGCGCGCGGCGCTATCGGCATCGGCGTCGTGGCCGGAAACGTACTTCAACGCTGCCCATACCGGATTCAATCCCCTTGAAACAACCCTGTCCACTTCGAATGTCAACGGACTCAAAGAGCTGTGGGGCTACGCGACTCCCGGCACAACCATTGCGGCATTTGCGGTCGATAAGAGCTACGTGTTCGCGCTTCGAGGAGATTACACGCTGGACGCCATTAGCGGCACGACGCACCAGAAGATCTGGAGCGTCGGCAATCTGGGCGCGTCGGTGAACGATCCGACGTTAGCGACCGCGTACGGTCTCGTCTTCGTGCCATGCGCGGATACCAACGATAATGGATCCGGGATCTGTGCGTTCTCGGTGAAGACCGGGTCGCTGGTATGGAAAGTCGCGCACGGCTATTCGTGCGGTGGTTCGGCGCTCGCAGACCCGTACGTGTACGACAAGGGCGTGATCTACGCGCCGTGGGGTCAGTGCGGCTTCCATGGAATGTACGCGCTGGACGCAAAGACCGGACAAACGGTCTGGGGCTATAACGGATATTATGCCGCTGGACAAGGTTCGGCTGCGGCGGTCGGCGACGGACTGGTCTTCTATAATTGCAGCTTCAGCAGTAACAACGATGCCGGCGTGTGCGCGTTGAATCAAAGCACCGGTGCGCTGGTGTGGTCGGTTGCGTACCCGCAGAGTTGCCAGCCTTGCGAGGTCAGCCCCGGTTTTACTTACAACAAAGGCGTGCTCTACGAGCATTTGATCTTCCCGGATACCAATACCGGACAAGTGCTTGCGCTCAACGCGACCTCGGGCGCGCAAATTTGGGCGGGCCCGGTGGAACACGGGAATCAGGGGCCGGCGTGGCCGGTCGCTTTTGCGAAGGGCGCCTTGTACGACAGTGGCACGGACGACAATCTCTATCGCCTCAACGCCAAGACCGGTACGAAGGTGTGGTCGCAGAGTTTCCATACCTGGGGCAGCGCACCGAGCGTCGCCAACGGCGTCGTGTACCATAACGGAGGCGCGCCGGGGAGCAGCGCTCCCTTCATAACGGCCTACGACGTTGCCTCCGGAAAAGTCTTGTGGGCCGATACGCAAGATACCAACGGCACGGTCAATCCGCCGCCGATCGTGCTCAACGGTAGTGTCTACGCCGCAACGGCGGCTGGTTCGTGTACGCTATGCGTCTACGGCCTCTCCTCACGCGAGCGTTCGCGCGGAGGCGCCTCGGCAAACAAACACTGACGCGGGGAGGGCTAAGGGGCCGTGCGCAGCGCGGCCCCTTTTAGCGTGACGATGGTTAGGACCGCCACGTTGGCGAGCAGTGCGAGAAATCCGGGGTTGATGCCCCACGGGTTGACGTTCGCGGCGGCGAGTGGGATCGCAACGACCAGACCCGCCGCGATGCCTGCGGCGACGGCGAGTGCGGTGACGCGCCGCCATAGAAACGCGGCAAAGGCCCCGGGCGCAAACTGCGTGATGCCGTTATAGTACAGCAGCAACAGCTCGACGACCGTCCGTTGCGCCGCTAGCCATAACCCGAGTGCCAGAAGCGCGACGATCAACACGAGCACGCGGGTGAGCAACGTGCGCGACGCATCGCTGGTCGCGATTCCGAAGAGATCGCCGGCGACGTTCTTCGTGATCACGCCCGCGGCGGCCAGCAGCAGCGCCGACGCCGGAACGAGTGCCGCCAACGCGCCCGCGCCGGCGATTAGTCCAAGGATCCAGGACGGGTAATACTGTGCGACGACGCGCAGAAACGATTGATCGACCGCGGTGCCTTTCAGCCCTGGCTGAATCAGTGCCGCCGCAAAACCCGCAAAGATCATGAAGATCATGAAGACTTGGTAGAGCGGCAGCAGCATCGCGTTGCGACGCAGCGTGCCGTCGCTGCGCGCGGCATATGTCGCATTCCAGGTGTGCGGGCCCATGTAGAAACCGATCGCCGACAAGAGCACGGTCGAGACATACCAGGCGGTGCCATGAAACGCCCCCCCAAGTGGGAGGGTCAGCATGTGCGGATGCGCCTGCACGATGCGGTCGAACATGGCCGCCGGCGAACCGAAGAAGCGCAGCGGAATGGCGATTCCCGCGAAGACGACGGCGCCCAACACGAAGACATCCTTGACGACGCTGGCCCACGCCGTGCCGCGCAGCCCCGCGCTGAAGACAAACAGCGCCAAGATGATGAAGGCGATCGAGACCGCCGCCGTGGCGTTGTACGCACCGTAGCCGGCGATTCGCAACAAAATTTGCAGGCCGCTCAGCTGCAGCGCGACGTACGGCACGACCATGACGAAGTGCAACACTGCTACCGCGACACCGAGCGCGCGGCTGTTGTAGCAGGTCTCGTAGAAGTCGGCGCCGGTCAGCAGTCCTCGCTCTTTCCCGACGCGCCACGCGGCGGGCGCGAAAAAATAGCCGATCACGTAGGCGCAGCCGCCGTACGCCAGGATGTAAAACGCCGGCGCGCCCTGCGAATACGACAGCCCCGCAATGCCGAGAAAGGTGAAGGTGGTGTAGATTTCGCCGGCGAGCAGCACCCAGAGAAAGATCGTGCCAAACGATCGTCCGCCGACGATATATTGTTGCGGATCCATCTTGATGCGGCGCGTCGCCAGCAAGGCAAACGCGATCGTTCCGAAGACGACGATCACGACGATGGCGAGGGCCGTTGTGGGAGGAGCGATCACCAGCGGCGCTCCAGACGTCCGATCGTCCACAGGAATGCGGGCGTTACGACGATCCAGCCCATGATCCAGCAGAGCAGAAACGGAACGCCGAACAGGCGCGGCTCGATGCGGTTGACCAACGGCACGGCAACGGTGAGCGCGGCGATGGGGATCCCGGCCAGCAGCATCCGCAGCATGCGCCTGGAGTTACTCAGCTCCGTGCGCGGGCCTGCCGGCAGGGACGCCCGACGGCGCGGCGCATCACGCGGGATGCAACAACGCCGCTCGTATGTTGGTCCAATCGTCGTTATTGCGATCGCGGCCATCGTGTTTCTGTTTGTCGCCGGATCGTATAACTCGCTGGTCGCGCTCGGCCAGTCCGTGGACGCTCAATGGGGCCAGGTGCAAAACGTCTACCAGCGACGAGCCGACCTCATTCCAAATCTGGTCGCCACCGTGAAGGGCGCCGCGAACTTCGAGTCAAGCACGTACGAGTCGGTGGCAAAAGCGCGGGCGAGCGTCGGACAGATCTCGCCACAGGCGGCTGCCAACGCCGTGAACAACCCGGCAGACTTTCAGCGCTACGCCGCCGCGCAAGATCAACTGAGCTCCGCGCTATCGCGGTTGCTCGCGGTCGTAGAAAACTATCCGCAGCTCCGCGCGACGGAGAACTTTCAGACCCTTCAGGCGCAACTGGAGGGAACGGAGAACCGGATCGCCTTCGAGCGGCGAAAGTACAACGACGTCGCGCGCCAGTTCAATACGCGACGCGATACGATCCCGACGGTCTTCGTCGCGGGAATGTTCGGCAGCCGGTTCAACGAGAAACCGTATTTTCAGTCGCAACCCGGTGCGGAGAAGCCCCCGGCGGTGAACTTCTCGCCGTGACGCGACACGAGCGCGCGCGAATCTCGCGCGCGCTGGAGCAGGCCGAAAGCGGAACAACTGGGCGGATCGCGGTTCGGATCGTGCCCGACCGACGGGTTGATGCGATGGAACGGGCGCGCCGCGAGTTTCTCAAGGTGGGATTGCATCGGCACGATCGGTCGAACGGAGCGCTGATATTGGTGGCCCCGAACGCGCGGCAGTTTGCGGTGATCGGCGATCGGGCGCTGCACGAACGGGTCGGCGACGCTTTTTGGAAAGACGTGGTGCGCGAAAGTCAACCGTACTTTGCGCGCGGCGACGTAGTCGACGGCGTGGTGTTTGCCCTAGGGCGGATCGGCGATGCGCTGCACGGGCATTTCGCCGAGCCGGACGCGCGGCCCGCGGAATGAATGCCGTGCGCGTTTGGCGCGCGACGCTTTTTGGCGGGATGCTGGCCGGCGGGTTTTCCGGCGTTGCGTTGAGTCAAGGCTTCAAGATTCCGCCGACGCCGGATCACTACGTGACGGATACTGCGGGCGCGCTGTCGTCGAGCACGCGGGGGTCGCTTGAGAATCAGCTTCAGGCATACGAACGCGAGACGGGCCATCAGATCGTGGTATGGATCGGCCAGACGACCGGCGACGTGCCGCTGGAAACCTGGACCGGCGAGGCGGCGGATCACTGGAAGATTGGCCGGCGCGGGCACGACGATGGTGCGCTGCTCTTCGTGTTTATGCACGATCGAAAAGTTCGCATCGAGGTCGGGTACGGCTTAGAGAGCGCGCTGACCGACGCCGACTCGCATCGGATCATCAGCGACGTCATCGTTCCGCGGATGCGCTCGGGCGACGTGGACGGCGCCGTGTCGAGCGGCGTCAACGCGATGCTGACCACGATTTCGCCGTCGTATCGCGGCGCGACGCCGCCGCCGGAGTATTCCGGAGCGCCCGTGCGGCCGGGAGCGCTGACGTTCATGGTGGTCGTTTTCGGGCTCTCGATTCTCTTTGCGGTGTTTCTGGTGATACTGGAGGTGACGCGCGAGCTTCGCTACGGCTATCTGGTGATGCGCGAAGGTCGCTCGGCCGCGCGCAAAGACATGAGGAGTTGGCCGGCGTGGGGGTGGGGCTTGTACGGCGGCGCCGGCTCCTTTGGCGGCTTCGGAGGCGGCGGATTCGGCGGATTCTCGGCCGGTGGTGGCGGCTTCGGTGGCGGAGGCGCATCCGGCGGCTGGTGATTCCGGCGTTAGTGTTGGCTGCGGCGCTCAATGCCGACGTGTTGATTTCAGCCGGACACGAAGGCCGCCCGGCAAGTTGCGCGCACTTTCCGCAGCATCGCTGCAACCTGGGAGCAACGGGTGAGCGCGCATGGACGCCGATCGTCGCAGATGCGGCGACACGAGTTTTGCGCGAGCATGGCGTCACCGTGGCGCGGCTTCCCGCAGATTTTAACGGTCAATATCGAGTGAAGGCGGCCGTCTTCATTCACTTCGACGGGTCGGATCCGCCCTGCGGATCGGGTGCATCGGTGGGCTATCCCAGTGCCGCCGATACGCCGCCAGCGTCGGCGTGGCGCGCGCTCTATCGGCGGTATTGGCCATTTGCGTTTGAACCCGACAACTTCACCGAGAGCCTGCATCACTATTACGGGTTCCGGCAAGTCGGTGCGAGCAAGGGAAGCTTGGTACTGGAGCTCGGCGAGATCACGTGTGCGGCGCAGCGGAGCTGGCTCGAGCCGCGCTTGCACTGGGAGGGAGCGCTGCTGGCGCATTTTTTGAGCGCGCTCATAGGCAAGGGTTCCGTCGCCGATCCGGGACATTATGTGCCGGAGGCGCTGCCGCAGCGGCCTTAGAAGCGGACTGACGTGCGGGTTTTCCAGGGCGGCCAGCGAGGCGAGGCGAGCGCTTTCGCGCCCATCGAGCGACCGCGCCTGACGCAGCGACTCGCCGCCGCATCGAAGTTTCCCATCGCGCTTCTGGTTGCACCGGCGGGCTACGGAAAGTCGGTGGTGCTGCGACAATATTTCGCCGGCCTTGATGAGCCGAGCGCGCTTTTTGCGCTGCGGCCCGAACACGGTGGACTGCTCGGGTTCTTGCGAGGCTTCGCTGAGGCGCTCGGCGAGCACGCGCCGCACGTGATCACAACGCTTGCCGGTGCCTACGAGCGCACCACGTCTTCGACGCAGCGAGCCGCAGACTTAGCGCGATGGATGCAAGCACACCTTGAATCGTTCAACGGCTGCATCGCGATCGACGATCTGCATGTCGCCGACGGAGAGGCGGACGTCGGGGCCTTCGTAGCGACGCTGATCGAGCGAACGAAGGGACGGATTCGGTGGATTTTGGCGTCACGCTCGATGTCGGGACTGCCGCTCGGGACATGGCTTGCTTATCGTGATGCAGATTTGCCCATAGGTGAAGAAGACTTACGCTTCACCTTAGATGAGGTGCGTTCCGCCGCTCGCACGTTGGGCCTGTCCATAGGCGACGAGGAACTGATCGAGCTCCTGGCATTAACCGAGGGCTGGCC
Organism: Vulcanimicrobiota bacterium; assembly: GCA_019240755.1. Taxonomy (GTDB): domain Bacteria; phylum Vulcanimicrobiota; class Vulcanimicrobiia; order Vulcanimicrobiales; family Vulcanimicrobiaceae; genus Cybelea. Next base: position 13,047 of record JAFAXS010000013.1, on the reverse strand, counting down.
GGCGGCGATGAGTTTCGCATTGCGCACGTCAACCCGGTCGTCGGAGTTACGCAATATTTCCGCGATTACGCGGGAGATGATCTATCGTTTTCTCGCCGAGCAGGTATATGCCGGACTCGACGATGAGGAACGCGCGCTGCTGCAGGTCGCGATCGCGTTGCCGAGCATTGACGTGGCAGTGCTGGAACGCGCCGGATTCGACCGCGCCCTTCCAATCGTGGAACGGCTGCGCGAGCGAACCGCATTTATTTATGAAGAGACGCCGGGAGTTTATCAGTGCCACGATCTGTTCCGTGAGTTCTTGCGGCATGAGGGCGCACTCGCTGGAAAGCGTGCGCAACAGGCGGTGCACGAACGCGCCGCCCGAGCGTTGGAAGAGAGCGGCGATATGGAGCACGCGCTGCCGGCCTACGTCCTCGCCGGATCTGCCGCCGACATCGTCCGCCTCCTGGAGGAGAAGGGCTTCGAGCTGCTCGAGCGTGCGCGAGGTGACATCGTGGCGCGCGCGATTGACAGCCTCGATGAAAAGACGCGACGAGAAAATCCAACCGTTTTAGCCCTGCAGGGAACGCTCCAAGCGATTGCCGGAAAATTTTCCCGCGCAGAATCATTGCTGCGCCGCTCATTAGCAAGGGCAGGCGCCGATCGCGACCTAGTGGCGATTGCCAGTTTGCGTTTAGCGGCAATAGTCGGCAATAAGGGCAACGACGTAACGGAGATCCTTGAGCCGCTTTCTCAGGACGGTGCGCAGACGCTGGGTTACCGCGCAGAGGCGCTGTCTCTGCTTGCAGCACAAAAGGCGATAGGACAAGACGTGTCTTCAGCGGTCGGACTTGTAGGAACAATCTATAAGTGGCTTCCAACGATCGAGTCAGATATAACTCGTGCGAAGATCCTTCATCACTTAGGTATAGTTCATCGACACGCTGGAGATCATGATCGAGCGGAGGCTGCTCTAGCCCAGGCCAGCGAATTGGCAACGGAGCTGCACCTGTACAGCGTCGCTAGCCGGGCAAACGCGGTGCGTTCAAATCTGGCGCTACATAGTAACGATGACGTGGACCTTCAATTGAAGTATGCAGAGGCGGCCGCCTTAGCCGCGAGTAAAAGCGGCGACGCGTTCGCGCTTCAGACAGCGCTGCTTCAGGTACTCAGTGCTCACATGCGCCGAGGAAACGTCGAAAAAAGCGTTGCAGTAGAGCATAGGATTAATTCTATAACGATGGACGACGCTGCTCGTAGATACATTAAGCACTTTGGAGCAGTTCGGCTCGCTTGGGACGGCGACTTCAGCGAGGCGCGCAAGGTCATGATCAAGTGCTGGAATAAAATGCATTTTGATTTTGATCGTATTTTCTGTGGTGGTCAATGCGCGCTCTTTCTGGCCCTCGACTCTTACCGGGAGGACTCCAAGAGGCTAGTCGAGGAGGTCTTGATGATTGCCGGCATTGCTCGCCCAACTGGCGCATTTGGTCGGCGTTCACTCGCAATTGGAGTGGCGTTATGTGGTATTGCGGAGGTTGTAAATGAGCGCTTTTCTCATGCCGAGCGTATCTTCAGAAGCCTGAACCACAAGGACGGCATCATAAATATCGTCGTGAGCATAGGAAAGAGCTTTTTGCGGCGATCGCAGCGCTTCCTCACGGGCTACAGCGAAATCGCCCCAGAGATTGAAAGGCTTGCTGCACTAAGCTATGGCGACGTTGCCCGCTTGCTGAGGGCAACCGTAAACCACGCAACAAAAATTCAAGAATCAAACCAAGCCTCTTTGCGTCTTACGCCTTCTGAGCGACATGTGCTTCGGCTGTTGGCCTCGGGAATGGTCCCGAAGGAAATCGCTTCTGAAACGGAGCGAAGCGTTAACACCGTCCGCGTGCATATAGCAAATGCTATCGAAAAACTAGGATGTCACGGCCGCGCCGAAGCCGTTAGCACCGCTCGTTATCTGGGTGTGATTTAGGACGGCTTAAGTGAGTGCGCCAGCATAACAAGGAACGGTCCCCTGAGGGTAAGTAGTAGAAGCCGCATCCGGTCCAGTAACAGTATGAGGAGGGTAGCATGCTGACGTTGATTATCTCGCTCATTTTGGCCATGGCGGTCGCCCCGCCTGATCCGTTTTAGCCTGCAGCGAACCGACTAGATAGGTGGCGGGTTGTGCGCCACCCAGTTGGCACTCGTCCATGCCAAAATCGCGGCATGGACGAGTATTTTATTGGAGCCGGGGCGGTCCTGACCGCTGGGGAAGAGGCGTCCATTTGCGCGGCGAGCCTGCACGCTCAGGCTGGGAACGGGCTCGCCGGCCGCATTCGAGCGGCCATCATCGATTTCGAGGGCACTAGCTCGGCCGAGATTGCTCGGATCGTCCTCGTAGCGGCCGGCTGGAGCTTCGGCCGATTCCGGACTGAGGTTGTTAGCCGGTTGCTTTCCCACAGAGATTGCTCGCTCGCCGACGTGATGACGATCCTTTGCCAAGCCACAGAGAGCGACGAGCTTCACCTGTTCGCACACTGGACTCCCGATCTGGAAACGCTGGCGGGGCTGCGCAGAGGGGGCCTCCAGCTCGTCCATCATCCTTTAGAAGCCTTGGGGCAAGCGGCCCTCGTTTGCGGCCAGCGAATCCAGCGGTGGAAGCCGGTGCAGGCCGCGTAGGCCGTTCAGGCCGTTCACAGGGTGGCACAGCACGATTCAGCGTAGAAATGTACGCTATGCCCAACGCCCGCGTCGCGGTTATCGACGACGACCGTATGGTCCGCGAGATGTTAGAACTTGGACTCTCGCGCGAGGGGTACGAAGTACGGACCGCCACCGATGGCCTCGCGGCCCTCGACCTGGTCAAGATATTCGATCCGGAACTGATCGTGCTCGACATCATGATGCCGAAGATCGACGGCGTCACGCTGCTGCCGCGGCTGCGCGAAATCACGCAGGCGCCGATCCTGATGCTCACCGCGAAAGGCGGAACCGAGGATAAGGTTCGCTCTTTAAGCTCCGGGGCCGACGACTACCTCGTCAAACCATTCGTATTCGAGGAACTGATCGCTCGTCTGCAAGCGAAGCTGCGCCGTCCGCAACTCATCGAAGAGAACGTGCTGCGGTGGCACGATATCTCGATCAATCCCGCCACCCGTGAGGCGTGGCGCGGAAAAGAACCGCTGGAACTGACGCAGCGAGAATTCGATTTGCTCGAGGTGTTCATGCGGGAGCCGCGGCGCGTCTTTAGCAAAGACCATCTATTGGAAATTGTCTGGGGACACGATTTTGAGGGCGGCCCGAACATCGTCGAGACGTACATCTCGTATTTGCGCGCGAAGATCGATCGTCCGGGAGAGCCCGGATCCTTCATCCGGACCGTGCGCGGAGTGGGTTACGGTCTCTCGCAGTAGCAGCGAGGCGCTGCCGTGAAGTTAGCCGCGCGCCTTTCGGCGCTGTACGCAATTCTGCTCGGAGTGACGGTCCTTATCGTCATTCTCGCCTCGTCAATTGCGCTCGTCTTCGAGCTCTCGCGCTTTTCCGGCGACGTCATGGTGGCAAAGCACGAAGAGGCGAGAATTCTCGTTGATCAGTACCGCCGCGAAGGCATGACGCTGCGCCAAGCGGCGCCTGAAATCGTGAACGCGCTCAGCGGAATCGGCCTGCGCGTGACCGTGTTCGATTCGAAAGGCCGGTATCTCGCCGGCGACAAGTCGCTCCGCCCCAAACCGCTCGACGGTGTGTTGGCGGCGGGCGGAATGCAGAAATTTATTCCGCCGGCGCCCCGCGGAAAACCGATGGCGCTGGATCCGACACGCCTAGAGCCGCTTTCCCTCACGTACGTCGAGGGCGGTTACGTCGGCTTTGGCGCGTCGTTTCCGTTGCTGCTGGTCTCGTTGATCCCGTACTGGCGAATCGTTTTGACGATCGCCGTTGCCGCGATTCTCCTATCGTGGTTCGTCGGCCGACTTTTCGCCCAGCAATCGTTGCGGCCGATCAATGAAGTGAGCAATTCGCTGCAGGCGCTCGCCGACGGCGACTTCACGCAGCGAAAGTTTTTGACAGTGGGCGGCGACGAGATCGCCTCGCTGACCGCGGCATTCAACGATGCGGTCGCGAGCGTCGCCACCGCAATGGAGCATCGTCGCCAAGCCGAGGAACGGATGCGTCAGTTTGCGGCGGATGCATCGCATGAGCTGCGCACGCCATTGACGGTGATCGGGGGCTATATCGACGTGCTGCGCCGAGGCGCAATCGAAGAGCCGCGCATTGCCCGGCAAATTCTGGCGACGATGTCGCTGGAAAAGGAACACATGCGTGGCCTCATCGACCGGTTGATGCGGCTCGCGCGTCTGGATTCAGAAGCGCCGCCGCACATCGAGCCGGTCAATCTCGCGGAACTGCTGCGCAGTCAGTGTGAGGCCGCGCGGCGACTCGACGACCGGCGAACGATCGACTACAGCCTGGACGGCGTCGAAACGGTGGAGGCCGATCGCGGCGAGCTCGCCGAGGCGGTCTGGAACGTGATCGAAAACGCGCTGAAGTACGCACCCGACGCGCCGATCCATTTGCGCGCAACCCGTAACAACGGCCATTCCGTAATCGTCGTGCGAGACGAAGGCCCCGGAATGTCCGAAGCCGAGCGGCTTCACGCGTTCGAGCGTTTCTATCGCGGCGACCGCCGCGGCGAAATTGCTGGCACGGGCCTTGGGCTTGCCATTGCGAAGCGCGCCGTCGAACGCGTGGGCGGAGACATTTCCATCGACAGCGCTCCCGGCCACGGCACCGCGATAACGATAACGATTTAGCGAAGGGGTTCACAGGCTGCTTCAAGGCTAAGAACCGCCGCGATCTCTTATAATCGCCGAAGGCATGATTTGGCGAGGCGTTCCGTTTGCGATGTGCGTGTTGCTGCTCTTTGGCATGGCGACATCCAACGCGCTGCCGCAGAGCGAGTCGTCGGAAATTCAGATCGTCGTGGTCGACACGACCACCAAGCATCCGCTCGAACTGGCGCGCGTGCTGCTCGACGGCCCGGTGATCACGTCGGAGGTGACCGCTAAGGACGGCAAAGTAACCTTCACCGACGTGCCCGATGGAATTTATCGCGCGCGCATCGTGCTGCGAGGCTATCAGAATCTGACGTCGGCATCCTTCGAGGTACTCAACGGCCGCGCCGTCACCGTTACGTTCGCCCTGGCCCCCGATACTAACGGCCTCAAAGTAATCGGCCAAGTGACAGCGCATGCGTCGGCGACCATATCTACCAACAGCATCGACCAGAATTCGCCGCAGCGGCGGCTCTCGACCGATTTGGCCGACGCGCTCAACAAGATGTCCGGGGTCAGCGTGTCGACGTCGAGCGACGACAGCAACGCGACGCAAACGATCTCGCTAGAGGGCCACGATCCAACGCAGACGCAACTGACGCTCGACGGCATTCCGCTCAACGCGCCGGGATCCGCGGGCAACCTGAGCGCCTTCGCGACCGACCTTTTTCAGGGTGCCGCGGTGCACACCGGCCCGACGTTGGGCGGCCTGGGCGGATCCGTGAACTTCAGCACGCTGCAGCCGACGCTCAGCTGGATCTCGCAGATGCAGCTTTCGGTAGGGAGCAACGGCCGCTACAACTATTCGGTGGCCGAGACGGGATCGGTCGGAAAGCTCGGGATCGCCGTGCAGACCGTGAACCGCCTCTACCCCAGCCTGGTAGACGGCGAGCTCTACCAAGATGCGAGCGGACTCGACTACGTGCACGACGGCGACAGCACGATCTCCGGCAATCTCTTCAGCGGGCGCTACGAGTTCGGCGACTCCAACTCGCTCAACGCGATGTTCATGAACTCGAACCGTACGACCGACGTGGTCTGCCTTCGGTATAACGGTTACCCGCAGTCGACGCTGCCGTGCGGCTACGGCCCGAATAACACCGACACGAGCAACGTTCAGCTCTATTCGCTGATCGATAACGCGCTGATCGGCGCGACGCAGCTGCAGGCCTCGGTGTTTTCGCTCGACGCGAGCACGCTGCTGAACGAGCTCGCGCGTTACGTCAACGGCGTTGCGTCGCCGATCGGCTACGCGAGCACGGCGAAGTCGCGGGGTTACGTGGTGAACGCGACGCTTCCGGCCAAACAGCGGCATACGATCTCGCTTCAGGCCTACGGCACCTCATCGCAGTTTTCGACGACGCCGCTGGTCGCGCAGGCGGTGCCGTTTTACAACGGCACGGAAACGACGCAGTACTCGGTGCTGCAAGCCACCGATACGATTCACTCGAACGACAAACTGACGCTTTCCGGATCGGCCGGACTAAGCACTGCGACGGGCACCAATGGCGTGACGGAACTGGGCAGCGTCGCCGCCACGTGGCGGCCGACGGCGCGCGACAACTACAGTGCGTCGTTTTCGCTCGGCGGCGCTGCGGCCACGCAAGGTCGGCTGCAGGTGCTCAGCGATCCGGCGTCGCTGCGCTTCGACTGCGTCGGTAGGGTGGCGTACGGCAACGCGCCGGGCCAGCAGCCGCAGAAGAGTTCGTCGAGTTCGGCGCGTCTGAGTTATACGCACGACTTTCACGGAGGCAACGTATCGCTCACGCTCTATCGGCAGCAACAAAACGGCGTGCTCCTGCCGGTCTACGTGAACGGCGTCGTGCTGAATCAGCTCGGCCAACTGCCCTCGGGCTACTTGACCCAAGTAGCCCAGCTCTACAACTCGCCCGCGGGCTGCAGTACGCCGCCCGGCACGCCGTTCACCGCGCAGCAGCTCTACTTCAACACGCCGATCGCGAACGTACAGCGGCTCTATCAGGGCGCCTCGCTGAGCGGCTACTTCACGCTGGGCAACCTCGTGGTTCAGCCGTACTACAACCTTACGGGCGCGCAGGCCGACTCGTCGAGCTATCTCTTCGCCAACCCGTGGTCGATTACGATCTCGGGGCAGCAGCTGCCTAACGTTCCGTTGATCAAATCGGGCATCGTGCTGGATTATAAGGCGCCACATTCGATTCTGGAGTGGCTGGCCGACGCGCAGCACGTCGGCGCGAACAATCCCAACAACCTGCCGCCGTACACGACGTTCGACGCCGGCGTCACCGCGCAGCTGACCCGCGGTACGCTGACGTTGGCGGCCAGCAACATCACGAACGCATACTCCGGCATCTTTGCCTCCCCTGCGAACGCGGTGCCGTTTACGACCGCCGGTGGTTTCACGATCGCGAACATCGCGCGGCCCTTGACCCCGCGCACGTATTCCGCGACCTACTCGGTGAGATTTGGGCAAGGTACAACGTCGCAAACGGCGTCCGCATTTCGACCGCGAGGCACCGGCGGCGGCGAAGGATTGTTTGGTTCCCCAGGCTCCTCCAACAGCGGTTCGAGCAGCGGTGGCGGGGGCGGATTGCGGTCGCTGTTCACGCCGATTCCGCTGACGCCGCCGTCCGATCCCTTTGCGCTGGCCGGCAGCTCGGCGCTGTGCACCGCGGAAAATGGGGCGAAGGCGCGCCAACTTTCGGGCGAGCTCGACGCGGTTCGGGCCCGGATCGAGTCGGCGCGTACGGCGGCCGGTTATCCCGCCACGATCGCGATGCCGGCGCTCGCCGACGCTACCTTAACGTACCACGGCCTGGGAAACGCGTACGCATTGTCGATCACGCCAAAGGGAAGCGGCATGTTACGCGCCGTCGCGTCGTGCATGGCGCTCCACATCGCGCGCAGCGACGACGTGACGCAGCGCAAGCTCTTTGCCCCCTCGAGCTCGCTCTTCTTCGTCCCGCAGATCACGTTTATGCCGGCGGTTGGACTGTACGTCGTTGCGCGCGCACCGCAGGCGGGGCAGGAGATGTTCCGCGTGTATAAGCTGCCGACGACGCCGCCGGCGCAGCCGTTCGCGCTTCGCGCCGGGCAGTCGTGCACTGGCGACGCGAGGAGTTTAGCGACGCAGGCGCTCAACGATCTGCGCAACCACTTCACGGGGGGCTCAGTCTCCGCCAGTTGGACGATTACCGCGCACACCGCTAAATCCGGAACGTGGTACGAGCTCGACCCGGGCGACCCCAGCGTGATTCCCGCGCTGTTGGTTTGCAGCCGCATCGCCGCGACGACCGGCGACGAACTCGCGCAGCACGGCTTTGCCGGCAAACCGGTGCCGGAGCTGAACTACGCGCCGAGTCTTGGGTTGTATCTCATCCGGCCGAATAATCGAGGCTTCGGTGGCGGCGCTTCACCCGCGCCCTCGCCGCCACCACGCCTTTAGATTTTCTGAATGTAGAGCGTACCGCAGCCCGTGCTGCTGCTAAGCGTACATGCACCAGAGCCGCCGAAGAATGCCGCTCCGTAGAGATAGTTGCCGATGAGCAAAAGGCTCGCATGCGGCGTCGCACCATCATTAGGCGGACCCGCAAACTTGTGGAGAACGACTTCCTTCCCAGTGCTCGGATTGACCGAAAAGACGGTGCCGTAACCGCTCGCTACCTGGTCGGTCGTTCCGTAGAGGCTACCGCTTCCATCGGCAACCAAACCGCCGTCGTCGCGAGGATACGCCCCGCTTGCGCCCGTGAACGAATAGATCGGCGCTTCCTTGCACGCCTTCTTGGAGCACGTCAGCTTATACACGGTTCCGTAATTCGACGTTCCTCCTTGGAGTGTCACGCCATAAAATACGCCTTTGCCGGCGGCCAAAAGCCTCGAGCGCGGATAGGCGCCGTCTTTGGGCGGTCCTTTAAAGCTGTGAACGACGCTTTCTGTGTACCCGGATCCGGATGGTGTGAGTTTGATAATCGCACCGCAGGTGTTGGAACCGCACGTACCGGTGCCCCCGTAGTACGTCGCGCCGTACAGCGCTCCGCTACTGTCCTGAACGAACGTACCCCGCGGATTGGCGCCATCCGGCGCGCCTTTGAACGTGTAGATAATGCTTTCATGAAAGTGTTTGCCGGAGCCGGTGACGCGATAGACGGTTCCGCAGCCGTTCGTGCAGGCCGTCGATCCGCCGTAAACCGTCATGCCGTAGAGTGCGCCGGTTTTGTCGATGTAGATCCCGCCAACGGGAGAGACGCCGTCGCTTCCGCCTTTGAAGCGATAAATGACCTGTTCCGTGAAGGTCGACCCGCTCGGAACCAATTCGTAAATGGTGCCACAAGTGGTCGAGCCGACACATGCTTTTCCGCCGTAGACGGTGGCACCGTAAAGAATGCCTTTGGCGCCTTCGGTCAATCCGGCTTCAGGGTTCGCGCCATCCGGTGCTCCCTGAAACTCGTAAATTGGCTGAATTTTTCCGGAAGCGAATTGATAGACGCCGCCGTTGAGCTGGCAGCTCTGACAGGCGCTGCCGCCAAACACCGTCCCATAGAGTCCCCCCGATGAGGCTTGCATCAAGCCCGCCCACGGATACGGCAGACTGGGTTCGAAGTTGACGAATTTGTAATCCTTCGCGAGCGGTCGCAGGGCATATGCGACCGACGGTCCGTTGTTAGTCGAGGGATTTGCGGCGGATCCGCCGCAGGCTGCCAGAGAAAGAATTACGGCGCCATAGCTCGCCGATTTCCAAACGCTCATGACTGTGTCTCCTCCAAAGTGTAGCATTGGGGTGGGAGGGGTGGCAGCGGTTTTCTGTGCCGTCTTCCGAAGCCCTATGTTTTGTGGATGAAGACCGTGCCGCAGCCGCTTTAATTAGTCTTGGTAGAAGTACGGATCTAGAACCGAAACTTGCGTGACCGTGTCGATCGGCAGTCCGTTTTGGGTCGCCGCCTCGCGAATTGCGGCCTCGTTCGGGCCGTCGTAGATGCAGTAAGTTTTCGTCTTGTCGGCCGACACGTAGGAGTGGACCCACGTCACGCCGTTGGTTGCATTCCGCCCGACGACCGTGAGGCACGCCTCCGCGCCGTTCGCGTTCGTCGGGATGTGAAGACCGTCGGAAAACGTCCGTTCGACCATGAATCTAGGCATTGAATTCCTCCGTGGAGATGACACCGGGTTGATGTCATCCTTTGACAGGCTCAGCCCTTCGACTCCGCTCAGGGTGACATCTTCAGGGCAGCTCCGGGGAGTGGTTTTGGCCCCGGGCGCGTTCGACCATCTCTTTCATGCGGGGATGCTCGCCCGGGATCGTCGTCACCCACTCCTCGAAGCGCGGGACCGGCTCGCCGACGCGGAACAAAAAATACCAGACGTTCATATCGCCCATGAAGGCGAAGCGCCGCTTGAAATCCTTGGCAAGGTCGGCGTACGCATCGAACGAGCGGAGGTACCGCCCGAAGCCGTTGAAATCGCGTTCGGTCTCGAGGATCGCTTGGGCGTTGCGAATCGTGGCATGCACTTTGCGCGGCGTGCGCAGAACGCCGGGCGTCGCGAGGACTTCCTCGACGTCGCTCTCTTGGTATGCCGCTACGCGCTCAGGGTTAAAATTTGCGAAGACTTTCCGGTAGGCATCCCAATGCTCTGCGATCTGCTTCCAGCGGACGCCGGCCTGGAACACCGCCCGCGTCATCACCTCGAGGTAATCGGCCAACGACTGCGGGGAGATTACGTCGGGAATGGTTTCCGCCATTATTGGACGTCTTTTGCCTTTGTCGCCATTCCGCCCCTCGACGCAGCCTGTCGTGAGCGAGCGCAGCGAGTCGAACGGCTCAGGGGGCAGGGACCCGGGATGCTAAGGTCGCAGAACCGGGGCAAGTCAAAATGCTGCTCTCGTCCAACCCGGTAGGAGTTCCGTTTTCGAAGTCCCCACGGTCGGCAGAGTCTTAAGGAGTTCTTGGTTTCGTGTACGTCGATGAAATGCTCAACTGTGTGGACTGCGGACGTCAGTTTGTTTTCAGTTCGGGCGAACAACGCTTTTACGAGCAAAAAGGTTTTCAGAACAAGCCGAATCGTTGCCCCGATTGCCGTCAGGCGCGCAAGCAGATGCGCTCGAGCGGTGGCGGCGGCGGCGAACGCGGCAGCCGGCCCCGTGAGATGTTCACGGCAACGTGCAGCAACTGCGGCGGCGTCGCCGAAGTGCCGTTTAACCCGCGTGGTGACAAGCCGGTGTATTGCCGCGACTGCTTCGCGTCGCGGCCCTCATACCGCTAAACTTCACCCACTCGCCCGTTAAGCGATCGTACGCGTAACTCGTCGTACGACGCGGTAATCATTGGCGCAGGCCATAACGGTTTGGCCTGCGCCGCAATTTTAGCTAAGGCCGGCCGTTCCGTTGCCGTGTTCGAGCGCGCACCGGCGATCGGCGGCGCGGCCGTAAGCGACCGTGACCTTTGGCCCGGATATACCCTCTCGACCGCCTCCTACGTGTGCAGCCTGCTCGATCCGTGGCTCGTCGAGGAGCTCGATCTGCACGCGCATGGGTTGGAATATTATCGGAAGGATCCGTACGCGTTTACGCCGCTGCTCGACGGCCGATCGCTGCTGCTGGGAAGCGACGCCGCGGCCAACGCGCGCGAAATTGCCGCGTTCGATTCACGCGACGTGGCGGGACTCGAGGCATACGTGGGTCGGACCGATCGCCTTGGCCGGGCGCTCTTCGACTCGTTTTCCGACGACGATCCGCGCTTCGACCGCTTTGATGCCGAGAGCCAAGCCTTGCTGCGGGGATCGGCGGCCGATTTGGTGGAGCGGTACGTCTCTACGCCCGCGCTGCAAGCGGAGCTCGTCAACGATGGGTTGATCGGAACGTATCTCGGTCCGCGAGATCCGGGCACCGGCTACGTGCTGGCTCACCATCTCGCGGGGCGGCTGCTCGGCACGCAAGGCTCGTGGGCGTACGTCCGGGGCGGCATGGGATCCGTTTCGCAAGCGCTGGCGGCATCGGCGCGGTCGTACGGGGCCGAGCTCTTCTGCGACGCCGCCGTTACGCGCGTCATTCGCGACGATGCCGGCAGAGCGTGCGGCGTGGAAGCCGGCGGTACTGTGAGTGCGCGAGCCGTCGTGTCGAACGCCCATCCCAAGACGACGTTCTTGGAGCTGGGGGAGCCAGCGGCGCTCGATGCCGCGTTTTGCGCGAAGCTCGAAGGGTGGAAGAGCGTCGGGCCGTCGCTGAAGATCAATCTCGCGCTCGGAGAGCTCCCCGATTTCACGTGCCGCCCGGGGAAAAACCCGCAGCCGCACCACCGCGCGACGATCCATGTGGCGCCGACCGTCGACTATCTGCAGAAGGCGTACGAGTCGGCGCGACGCTCCGGCGAGAGCGACGAGCCGTTGATCGAGTGTTTCTTGCAGACGCCGACGGATCCGTCCCTCGCGCCGCCTGGCAAGCACATTCTCTCCATTTTCGCGCAGTATTTCCCGTACGACCGCGCCGGCGGCTGGACGCCGGCGAAGCGAGAATCGGCCGCGGACAAGGTCGTTGCAAGCTTGGCGCGTTATGCGCCGAACTTGCCTGGCGCGATCGAGCGCCGCCAAGTGTTGGCGCCGCCGGATCTCGAGTCAAAATTCGGACTGATCGGAGGACACATCTTTCACGGCGAGCTGTTGCCCGGACAAATCTACGAGGATCGCTTTGCGACGCGGACGCCCGTGCCGGGACTCTATCTCTGCGGTTCGGGGGCGCATCCGGGCGGATGCGTGAGCGGATTCCCCGGCAAGCGGGCTGCCACAGCGGTGCTGCGCGATTTGGCGCGTTAATCTTTCGGACACAGCGCGTTCACGAGCGCCTGGTATCGGGGTGGAATGGAGATTACTTGGAAGCCGACCACTCGGAACGACGACGTTTCGCGCTCGAAACTTCCCGACAGTGCCTTCGCCTTTCCTAACGAGCGAAAGGAGCCGTTGACCGACGCCGGTCACGTTCGCAGCGCGATCGCGCGATTCGGCGAAGTGAGCGGCGTTACCGAGTCGGAACGTGCGCAGGCCTTCGAAAACATCAAAGCAGCCGCAGTATATTATGGCGAAAGCGTTCGAGCGGCGAGTTGGCACGATTTGGTGGGATGACATAGCGAGAGGCTCGGCGTGACGCTGACAGAATCGCAACTAGATGCTTGGTGCACTCGTTCTTTTGGCGCAGGGGATGGCAATGCCGACGCCCACGCCTACAGTGCCGCCGCCTACCGCGCCCCCATACCCATCCATCTACGTTGCGCGAGGAACGATC
>JAFAXS010000066.1 GCA_019240755.1 Vulcanimicrobiota bacterium | reverse complement strand
GTTTCGTCGGTAGCGGTCGGGCCGTAGCGTTTCGCGCTAGGCGGGGCTAACGCGGGGTCGGCAGGTAAACGAGCGCGATGTTGGGTAAATCTAGCGCGTGAGTAGTTTACCTCTCGAAGGAAGAGTCGCCATCGTGACGGGTGGCTCGCGCGGCATCGGCGGCGCCATCAGCGCACTGTTAGCGGAAGACGGAGCAACCGTCGCGGTGGTCGGATTGCCCGAGGATCAGGCGCGAACGCAGACGCTGGCCTCGCGGCTGAACGGCGCCGCGCCGCGGGTGCATTTTTATGAAGGCGACGTGGGTCTGTTCGACCAGTGCCGCGCGGCGGCGGAGGCGGTGCGCAGCGCACACGGGCGCATTGACTATCTGGTGAACAACGCGGGGATCACCCGCGACCATACGGTTCGCAAGATGAGCGTCGAGGAATGGCAAGCGGTCCTGCAAGTGAATCTTTCAGGGCCGTTTTTTATGATCAAAGCCGTGTTGGACACGATGGTCGAACAGGGATTCGGACGGATCGTCAACGTGAGCTCAGTGGTGGGCGAGAGCGGGAACTTCGGGCAGGCGAACTATGCCGCGGCGAAAGCCGGCTTGATCGGTTTGACCAAGACCGTCGCGCTGGAAGTCGCGAAGCGCGGGGTCACCGTGAACGCCGTCGCGCCGGGATTCATTGACACCGACATGACCAAGGCGATGCCGGCCGAAGCGATCGAGAACGCGATCGCGCAGACGCCCAAGCAGCGGCTGGGTAAACCCGAAGAGGTGGCGCGCTTGGTGCGATTCCTGTTGGACGAGAAGGCCGGCTACATCACCGGCGCCGTGTACAACATCAACGGCGGCTGGTACATGTAATGACCGCGACCGCTAAGATCGCACCCGAAGAACTGCACTATGGCATTGACGTGACCGGGCTCGATCCGGCGTCGCTCAGCGACGCGCTGCGTGCCACGATCGCGGACGTGATGATGGATCCGATGCGCATGGGCACGTGGCTGACCGGCTTCGCGTTGGCGGAACAGAACGTTGCAATGAACATGCTGCGGAGACTGGGTGGGCCCTTCGACTCCGCTCAGCCCTTCGACTCCGCTCAGGGTGACAGGGGAAGGGATAAGCGGTTCGCCGAGCCGGAGTGGCGGGAGAATCCGCTGCTTGCCGGGCTCGTGGAAGATTATCAGGCGCGCACGAACGCGGCGCTGCAGTTAGTAGATTCGTCGCGGCTGCCCGAGGCGACGCGCAACAAGGCGCGCTTCGCGATGCAGCTGATGTGCGACGCCTTCGCGCCGAGCAACATACCGTGGCTCAATCCCGGCGTCGTGAAAGAGGCGATGGAGACCGGTGGATCGAGCCTCGTGCGCGGCCTACAAAACTTCTTAGACGACGTCGCGAGCAACGGGGGCTATCCGCGGCAGGTCGACCGCTCCGGATTCGAGCTCGGGAAAAATATCGCGGCGACGCCGGGGCGGATCGTCTTGCGCAACGAGCTCATCGAGCTGATCGCCTATGATCCGCAGACACCCCAAGTGCACGAGCGCCCGTTGCTGTGCAGCCCGCCGTGGATCAACAAATATTACATCATGGACCTCGCGCCGGGTCGCTCGTTCGTGGAGTGGGCGGTGCTGCAGGGCCATCAGGTCTTCATGATTTCGTACCGCAACCCCGACGAGTCGCTGTCGCACCTGACGATGGACGATTACTTGCGCGACGGCGTGCTCGCGGCGCTGGATGCGGTGCAGAAGATCACGGGCGCACAACAAGTGAACGTCGCCGCGCTGTGCCTGGGTGGAACCCTCGCCACGATCATGCTCGCGTACCTCGCGGCGCACGGGCAGGGCGAGCGCGTTGCGTCGATGACGTTGACCAATACGCTCGTAGATTTCAGCATACCGGGTGATTTGGGCGTCTTTACCGATGAGGATACGATCGCGCGGTTGGAGCAACGCATGCGCGAGCGTGGCTTCTTGAATCCGGCGGAGATGGCACGGACATTCGACTGGATGCGTTCGAGCGATTTGATCTGGAGCTACGTCGTGAATAACTGGTTCAAGGGGAAGAATCCGCCCGCGTTCGACATCCTGGCCTGGAACAACGACTCGACCCGCATGCCCGTCGCGATGCACTCGCAGTACTTGCGGGCCTGCTACCTGCACAACGCGATCGTGAGTCCGAACGCGTTTACGATCTTGGGTACACCGATCGATTTAGGCAAGATTACGACGCCGATGTACGTGCTCGGTGCCGAGAACGATCACATCGCGCCGTGGCGCGCGACGTATTTAACGACGCAGCACGTCGGAGGCGAATCGAAGTACGTGCTCACCAACTCCGGGCACATCGCGGGCATCGTGAATCCGCCGGGCGGGAAGAAGACCTGGCACTATATTAAGCCGCGCGTGCAGAAGCGCGAAAGTGCCGACGAGTGGCTCGAAACGGCGGACCGGCATAACGGTTCGTGGTGGCTCGATTGGGGCGAGTGGCTGGAGCCGCACGGCGGACCCATGCGCGAGCCGTATGCGCTGCCGGAGGGCGAGCCGGCGCCGGGGCGGTACGTGCGCAACGAAAACGAGGTTGCGGCACCGGCGTGAGCGACGAGGAGAAGGGCGGCAGCGCCTGGAGAAGCCTCGGCGAGTTCATTCGCTCGCAGCGCGAGCTCGCGAACCTTTCGATGCGGCAGTTGGCCGAGATCGCCAAAATTTCTAACCCTTACTTGAGTCAGGTCGAGCGCGGGATGTACAAGCCGTCGGCCGACGTGTTAAAAAACATCGCCAACGCGCTGCATATGTCGGCGGAGACGATGTACGCGCAAGCGGGCCTGCTCGACGACTCCGATGAGGACAGCCATCACGGCGTGGAACACGCGATCAAGCTCGATCCCCGATTGAGCGTCCAGCAAAAGGATGCCCTGATCCGCATTTACCGCAGCTTCGTCCGAAATGAATAACGCTACGAGCGGCGACGATCCAAAGAAGATCCGTGCGCTGAAGGGCTGGCAGATACCGGCCTATCGCGTGCTGCACTCGGTGCTGGCGCTGCCGTTCAATATTCGCCATCGCTTGCGGACGACGAAGCAGGCGCGCGAGACGGCGGAGACGCCGCGCCACCAGCTAGCGCGCTTCGAGCAGAACGTGATGTCGCAGCAGGGCGAGGACGGGATCCTGCGCGAGATCTTTTACCGCATCGGCCCCGGGAAGAAGTACTTCATCGAGTTCGGGATCGAGGAAGGCACGGTCTGCAACACTGCGCTGCTCGCGTCGCGCTATGGCTGGGGCGGCTTGTACATTGATGCGACGCCTGAGGATGTGGAAAAGGTGCGCCGGCGATACGCGGGCCGTACCGATATCACGGTGCGCAACGCCTTCATTACCGCGGAAAATATTGCCGGCATATTTGCCGAGGCGGGCGTTCCCGAGGAGCCCGATCTACTCTCGATCGACATCGACGGCAACGACTATTGGGTATGGAAGGCGCTCTCGTCGTATCGGCCGCGCGTGCTGGTGATCGAGTACAACGCGGCCTATCCACCGCCGCGCCGGTGGATCATGGAATACAACCCCGATCACCGCTGGGACTGGACGACGCATTTCGGCGCGAGCTTGAGCGCGCTAACCGATCTCGGGAATAGCCTTGGCTACGCGCTGCTCGGGACCGACAGGCAAGGCGTCAACGCGTTCTTCTTGCGGCGCGATTTGTTGTCGGGCACCGGGTTTCGCGAGGTAACGGCAGAGGAAGCATACCACCCGCCGCGCTACGGAATTCTACGAACGCCGTGGCCGTATCGCGACGGCCCCTTCGTTACAACCGGCTGATCGAAGGGTTGACGGCCCGTCCTTAAGTTCTTCGTCATCCGCTATACTAAGGAACCGTCACGCCGGGAT
>JAFAXS010000015.1 GCA_019240755.1 Vulcanimicrobiota bacterium | reverse complement strand
GGCGGAAGCGTTTGCAGGATCGACGCGCCGTAGCGCGTTGAGGAGGCGCGGCCGTCGAGCAACGCGACGAGCCCGCGATCGGTGCCGCTGCGGATGAGCCGCCCGAATCCCTGTTTGAGGCGCACCGTTGCGGCCGGCACCATGTAGTGCTCGAACGCGTCGAGGCCGCGCGCTTCCAGCGCGCGCATCTTCGCCATGACGAGCGGATCGTTCGGCGGGGGGAACGGCAGGCGATCGATGATAACACACGAGAGCGCCTCGCCGACGACGTCGATGCCCTCCCAAAACGTCGCGGTCGCGAAGAGCACGGCGTTGGGCGTCGCGCGAAACCACTGCAGCAGCTGCGTGCGCGGCAAGTCGCCCTGCAGACGCACCGGAAACGCGAGGCGGTCGCGAACGAGCGCGTACACTTCGCGCAGCCGCTCGCGCGACGTGAATAATACGAAGGCGCGGCCGCGCGTGCGATCGAGGCACTCTTCCACCAGCGGCGCGGCGCGCTGCGCGAACTGCAGCGACTTCGGGTTCACGGACGCGGGCGCGACGAAGAGCCGCGCTTGGCGCGCGAAGTCGAAGGGTGAGGGCGCGATCAGCTCTTGCGCGTCGTCGAGGCCGAGCGTCGAGCGAATGTAGCGGAACGAGCCGCCGCTCGAGAGCGTCGCGCTCGTGAGGACGACGCTCTGCGCACGCTCGAAGAGCATCGTCCGCAGGAAGTCGGCGATCTCGTGCGGCGCGCAGCGCACGGCGTGACGGCCATCGGTTTCCGAACGCTGCGCCCACGCGATCGCCTCCGGCGCGCCGCGCTCGACGCGGTCGACGACCGACTGCGCCGCGAGAATTCCACGCAGCGCCAAGTCGCGACGCCGTTGCGCCTCGGCTTCGTTTTCGACGTTCTTCTTTAAACGCTCGAGCCAGTTGGCGACCAGCCAGTTTTCCAGGCGGTAGAGCGCGTCGCGCAATTCTTCGAGCACCGGCCAGACCGCTTCGTTGGCCGCGATCGGATAGCGCTCGCCCGGCACGCGCGCGAGCGACGCCTCGAGCCGCGCGACGAGCGAGTCGAACTCGGCGTCGACGGCGCCGGGCACCTCGTACGTGCGATGGAGCTTGCGCAGAATGCGCCCGACGACCGCGGACGAGATTTCGCCCGTGAGCGCTTCCGTCGCCCAGCGTTCGCACTGATGCGCTTCGTCGAGCACCGCGATGTCGTAGGGCGGCAGCAGTCCGCCGCCGGAGGCGAGGTCGAGGAAAAAGAGCGCGTGGTTGACGACCACGAGGTCGGCGTAGCGCGCTTCGTCGCGCTTGCGGAAGAAGAAACAGTCGCCGAAGTGCTGGCAGACTTCGCCGATGCACTCGTCGGCATCGGCATCGAGCTGTTCCCACTCCGCCGGCGGCGGAAGGAAGCCCAGCTCGGAGCGGTCGCCGCTGCGCGTGCGATCGCCCCAGTCCCACAGATTTTGCATCGTTCGCGAGGGCGCGAGCAGCCGATCGGCCTGCATGCGCCCGAGCTTGAGCCGGCAGAGATAGTGCGATCTTCCTTTTAGCAGCGTCGTGCGCAGCGGCACGTCGAGCGCGTTGCGCACGAGCGGGATATCCTTGTGCACCAACTGTTCCTGCAGCGCGATGGTGCCGGTGGAGAGCACCACTTTCTTGCCGCTGCGAATCGCGGGAACGAGATAGGCCAACGACTTGCCGACGCCCGTTCCCGCTTCGACGACCGTGTGCATTCCTTCGAGAATGCCGCGCTCGACCGTCTGCGCCATGAGGAGCTGACCGGCGCGCGGCTCGTACGCGGTCAGCGCGCGCGCGAAGGGTCCGTCGTCGCCAAAAATTTCCTCGAGGTTTTCGGGCACTAGAGCGGTCGCTGCGGGTTGCCCGGCGGTTCGTATTCGGTTTCCAGCGCGCGTCCGGAGTGCGCGTCCACCACGACCGGCGCGACGCGGCGCGGCGGGAAATACAGCATGTACGTGAGCACGAAACCGGCGATCAGTCCGGCGACGTGCGCCTGCCAGGAGATCGCCGGAACCGTAAACGTGATGATCAGGTTCAGCACCAGAATTCCGATGTTGGAGCGCACGAGATCCATTCCGGGTTTTCCCAGCTTGAATCCGATCGCGAAGAGCGCGCCGAA
>JAFAXS010000137.1 GCA_019240755.1 Vulcanimicrobiota bacterium | reverse complement strand
CGGGATCCGGCGTGCGCGGCGGCTCGTACACAGCCGCACCAACGAGCTCTGCGGTCACCGCGACACTGAACGGCATCCGTTGGACGAACGATCTCGCCGCCTCGGGTTCGGCGCATCTCGACGGTCGCAGCGCGACGGCTTCCGCACGGCTCACGCTTGCGGGAGCCTGCACCGGTGCAGTTCGCGCCTCTTGGGCGACGACCGGCAGTACCGCACGCGCCACACTCGATGGTACGATCGACGGGTATCGCCTCCGCGCGACGATTCCCGCGCCGTAGTTCGCTCTACGGTCCCCTCACTAAGAACGTGTACGCGAAGTAGATCTGCCGCGGCGGCAGCCCGTACGATTCCGTCGCACCCGCGCCGACGAACGGCGCGTACTGCGCTGCCGTCGCGTAGTGGTTGAGCGCGAGTGGCAGGCCGTAGCCGATGAGGCCGTTCCACTGCACGTATTGATTCCAGAGATTGGTCACCGCCACGTTGAAGCGACCAGTTCCCCAGGGAAAGTTTGCCGACAGCTCGCCGTAATTATAGGCCCCAATGTTCTTTGAGTTATTCGCCCCCACGTAGTACTGCGTGAGCCGCAAGTCAAAGTCTCGTCCGACCGTCACGTCGCCGGCGACCATCCACTTATGCGCCGGCACGCCCGGCAGCTGCGCGCCGATGATGTACGTCGGATTGTTCTGCAGTAGCAGCACGTCGGCCGACTGCAACACGGCTTTTTCGATCGAATAGCTGTAGTCAAAGTAGAGGCGGCGGTTCACGCGCTGGCGCCCTTGAATGTCGAGGCCCTGCGCCAGCAGCCGGCCGATGTTGTGGTAGGAGTTCACGCCCAGCGCTCCCGTGCCGGGCTTGCCGCCGCACTGCGAGTTCACGTAGTTTTGATAGTTGGTCGTATTGATGAACCCGGGCGGGAGCGTATTGACGTTGATCGGCTCGGGGAAGATCTTGCTGTTGACGTTCTCGCTGTAGGCCGAAGCTTGAATCAGCGAATCGAGCCCGAATCGATGCCCGATGCTCACGTCCACATCGTTGGCGCGCTCGGGGAGCAGCGTCGGATTGCCGACCGAGCCGATGATCGTAAGGCCGCTGCAGTTCACGTTACCGGCGAGCGCGCCGGGGGCC
The DNA here is from genome assembly GCA_019240755.1 of Vulcanimicrobiota bacterium. Lineage (GTDB taxonomy): Bacteria > Vulcanimicrobiota > Vulcanimicrobiia > Vulcanimicrobiales > Vulcanimicrobiaceae > Cybelea. Next base: position 4,284 of record JAFAXS010000137.1, on the reverse strand, counting down.
ACGAGCGCCGCCGGCGTGTAGATCATCACGGGATAGGGCTGCGTCTGGGCAGAGCCCGCCGCCACGCGAACGACGTCGTTGCGCGTCAGATTATAGACCAGCGCGACGCGCGGATTGAACGCCCAGCTCGTTGTCGTCGACGCGTAGACTTCCGCCGCATTGAAGTACACCGAGTACGGCCGCTGCTCGGGATGGTAAACGTACTGCAGGTAGGCGTAGTTGTCGTTGACGATCGGCGTCGAGGGCGGCAGGCCGAGTGTGTATTCCTTATAGACGTAGTTATTGGCCGCGAGGCCGAAGCCGAAGTCGCTCGTGTGGCCGAAGAACTCGTCCGTCGCCGAAACGCCGGTCGTTTGGACGGCGGGACTCGTCCAGTACGGGTTCGGCCCGAAGCCGGCGCCGCCCGGCGCCGTCGCGGCCGTGAACGGCAACTGGAACGTGCGGTCGTAAAGTTGGAACCAGTTGTTCGTATATCCATCCACGACGAACTGACCCGTCGGGGTCGGCGTGTCGAACTTCAGATCGTACTGCGACATGTGAAAGGCTTGCCACGTCGTCCCGGCGCCCTGCCAGCCGCCGGCGAAGTTGGCGTACTGGTTTGGCGTTACGCAGTGCGGGCCGCCGTCGGGTAGACCGTTCGGTCCAAAGCCGTACGGATTGCCGTTGACGCTGAAGCCGAGAAACTTCCCATCAGGACAGTTCGGAAGGTTGCCCACCGTGTACGGCGGCTTCGTCGGCTTGCCGGGCGTGTAACTCGCGAGCAGCGATTTCCCCAACGCGAGCGCGGTGCCGTATGGAAGGTAATCTTGATCGCCGTTGCCCGTCTTGTCGTCCCAATAGTCCGACCAGACGGCGGAGCCCGTCAGGTGCGACGGGTGGTCCGGATCGCCGAAAACATACTGAAACTTCGCCATTGCGCCGCGGTTCGCGACGCCCGTGCCGTACGGATAGACGGCCATATTGTAAACCGACGAGCCGCGCGGCGCCGCCTGATCGTACGCCGCGCCGGGTTGGTAAAACGAATCGTTTTGATACGGTCCGTAGATGCCTTGCGTTCCGTACGCGACGGCGTAGCCGAAGTGTGAGCCCAGCGTGCCCGTTCCGGTAATCGTGGTCGCAAGCTTGGAGAAGGTTCCGTAGCCTTGCGTGAAGCTCCATTGGGCGCGCGGCGTCGGGTCGAGCGTCACCATGTTGGCGACGCCGCCGAGTGCGCTATAGGGCGACAAGCCGCTCAGGCCGGAGCCGTACGTTACGACGACGTCGCGCAGTGCAAACGTCGGCGACGACTCCCAGTTGTAGCCGAAGTTCTTGCCCCGATTGAGACCGGCGCCGATGGGATGTCCGTCGAGCAGCGTGGTCGTCTCCAGGTTGCCGATGCCGCGAAAGTCGAGGTACTGATCGTCGCCCGGCGACGGCGTGTCGCTCCCGCCGGTCGTGCCGACTGCGAGATTCACTTGGGGAAGCGTTCGCAGCACGTCGCCGGCGCGGAAGAAGCCGAGGCTCTGTATCGCCTCCGCGCTCACCGACTGATAGATGACCGACGATCGCTGCAGCGATTGTGACGCCCGCGTCGACGTATGTCCGATCGTTAGCAATCCGCTGCTGCTGGTTCGCTGCGGCGCGAGCGCCAACGTCACGACCGGTGCCTGAAACGCGCTTAGTGAAACGTTGTCCGACACGGCCGTCTGATAGCCTTGATGGGCGACGCGCAGATGGTAGTTGCCAAGGACCAGCCGGTCCATGGCAAAATGTCCGTTTGCGTCCGAGGTCGCCGACTGGCTCGTCGGTCCGATGGTTTCGACCGTAGCGCCGGCGATGGGTAGGCCGGTCGATTGATCGACGACGCGGCCCGAGAGCCCCGACGTGATCGCCGCGCTCACCTGCGCAACCGCCGGCGCGGCGCAGAAAAGCATGCAAGAAACCGCAGCGAGAAACCAACGCATCACGTACACTCCTTAACGCGCTCTGTGATTACTACGCTAGGGGGCGAAACTTATCGCTGGTTTAAGAACAGGCTAACGCCCAACTAGGAAACGTTAATATGCGATAACGCTATTACTCTTCCGGTGTGCGCCAATCGAATCTCCGTCCAAAGGCCGCGCGCAGCGGCGCGGCGGCCAGCCGGACGACCAGAAGGTACAAAAATGTGGTCACCTGACCACATTTTTGATAATATAGCAGCCATGGTCTCCATGAAGCTCTTCGGCAGCACCTCGCGCAGCAAGATCCTAACCCTCGTCGCGCTCCTCGGTGAAACCTACCCCAGGGAGCTCGCGCGTCTTAGTAACGCGCCGCTGCCAAGCGTACAACGGATGGTGAACGACCTTGAACGCGAGGGCGTGGTGGTAAGCCGGATCGTTGGGGCTAACCGTGAGGTGCGCCTGAATCCTCGCTTCTATGGCGCTAATGAGCTTCGAGCGCTTCTCGTAAGGTATGCGAAGCGCGACCCGAGCCTGGAGCGACGTGTTTTGGAGTTGCGACGGCGGCCGCGGCGCGCCGGAAAGGCGCTCTAGAGTGTCGCCGATAACCGAGGAATCCTCGCTCGAAGACGTCTGCTTTGCCGTTTGTACCGCACTGAGCCGTGCCGGAACGGTTGCGGTCCTCACGGGCGGCAGCGCTGCCACTTATTATGCGCCCCACGCCTATCAATCGAGAGACGCAGATTTCGTCATCACGTTTTCCAGCGATACGGCCCACGCGGGCAACGCGTTGCGTGCGCTAGGATACCGCGAAATTGGTGGCACTTACCATCACGATAAGAATGCTTTCACAGTTGAGTTTCCTCCCGGCCCGCTTGCAGTCGGCGACGATCTGATAAGGTCCTACGACACGGTCGAGCGGGATGAACAACTTCTCTATATTCTTTCCCGTACGGACTGTATACGAGACCGGCTGGCCTCGTTCTATTTCTTTGGCGACCGCAGCGCACTTGCTGCCGCGATCGCTGTGGCACAGAGTGGCCGGGTCAACCTGTCCAGTATTAAACGTTGGAGCGAAAAAGAAGGGGAGGCGTCGCGCTTCGCTGAGTTTCACGAATCTTTGAATGCTGCGAAAACCGCTGGAGTCACCATGAGGTCGGACCGAAAGCAAAGCCGGCACTGATGCCTCCCTTTTTGAGTCAGCGCACCTGGCCGTTGATTTTACGATTCGCCCGGCTCATTGTTTTCGTCATAGTCGGCTTAGCATTGCTTTGCCTCGCTCCATCTGGTAAAGCCTCGGCCGCTGAAGTCGAGTTTTGCCCAGCGGTCCTGGGCGGTTATCATATATTCGGAGAGGCAAACGCCGGCTTAATCTCGTTCTATGTGTGGGCCGAGTCGGCGCGTTCTGTTTCCGCAAACGTCATTGTCGAGGGCGAAACCGACTGGTACACGTTCCAATTCAAAGATGTCGCCGTGCTGCCGGATGTAGCGCACTATCAAAGCCCCACCGTCCGATTCGACCGCACGCTCTATCATTCAAAGCCCTTGTACGTCCGGTTTCCAGCTAGCGAGCGCATTGTCAGATGGTGGATCTACGATGCGATCGCGACGGGCGATTCGAAGTTCGGCTGGGATAAGCAAGGAGACGTTACGTGCTTCCCCCAGCGGAGGGCAACAAACCAACCGTAGCGTCGGACAAATCTCCGAAGAGGGTCAATCCTTTAAACGATCTCATGCAGCTGCCCGCTCCGTCGGATAAAATCCTCGCCACTTCGAAGATACCGGCGCCCGCCGATATAACAGAATGTGCAAAACCGTTTGTTGCCGCGACCGTAGTACGCCCCGTTCAACCGTTGTGGCCGCCTGGTGTGCCGCTCTTCACTGGAACGCTCGTGTCAGAGATTGAGGTAGCTGTCAATGCAGACGGCAGCCTCGCTGGCGCATGGGTGTTTACACCTTCGGGATATCCGGAACTAGATTTGGAAGCCCTCAAAGCGGCCAAGCTCTCAAAATATCATGGCGGCATCGCGTTGTGCAAACCTGCGCCCGGAACGTATCTTTTTAGGGCCGATTTCGAAACGTGACGGTGCCATCAGGCCACCACATCGCTCCGTTTACGAGGTCTCGATTTCGCCGGTGAGCACTCCGCGCAGCACTTCCTCCTCGAATACTTCGAGCTCCGGACCCGGGTTGCGCGCCGGTCCCTCGATCACCTAAGTGACCCCGTGCTAGTGGGTTTGCACGACCGTCATGCTCCACGGTGGCAGCGTCACCGTAAAGCTATTCCGCCAACTCGATAGTTTCGAAGTCGAAGGTCCCTTCCATATGCCGTCCTTCGAATAATCGTAGAGCGCCTTATCGTACG
>JAFAXS010000106.1 GCA_019240755.1 Vulcanimicrobiota bacterium | reverse complement strand
AACGAGTGGTCGTAGAACCTTTGCCCCCGGCTGAATGCGAGCCTGCTCGTTAGAATGACCTTAGTCACTGACGCTTGCTCGTTTAGAACGCCGTGGTCGTCGGGTAACACATCGCCGTGAAGGTCTTGCTCTTGATAGCAAGTATTGCGAGCGCCGTTACGGCCCCGCCCGGGGCGCCCCCCGCAGTGACCCTGGTGGCCGAACGGTTCGCGCAGACGAGCCGCGGCATTGTCGCATTTCACTTCCATCGCCTGTTTGACGTTCGTGCCGGCCCGATGAGCCGGCACGAGGATCTGGTCATAGAAGGCGTCTACGACGACGGTACGATCGCGAAGGTGCGGATCGCTAGCTACACGATCGACGGCAAGGCCGCGAGCGCCGCAGACCAAGCCGCGGTAACGGACGCCTGGGAGCATCCCAAGCCGACGGAAGCCTTTCATCCGCCGTTCGACCCGCGATACTTAGCGGCATACCAGTATCAAGTGACGGGCCCTCAAAAAGTCGCGTTCACGTCGGCCGTTGCGGACGCCGCGCACGGCAACGGCGCATTCACGTACGATGCAAACAACAACGTGCTCGAGTTGACGTATCACCCCAACGCGCTGCCGCCCCATGCGAACTTCGCGGAGATCACCGATCGGCGCGCCGAAGTGCTGCCCGGGTACTGGGCCGTAACGCAAGAGACCCATCTGTACAAAGGAAGTTATGGACTGTTTGCCGGCCAGGGAACGATTCAGAGCACCTACTCCAACTTTCGTCGGTTTCCCGATCTGCAGAGCGCGCTGAAAGATATCGCCGTCGCGCATTGATCGCGGGGGGCACCGCCAGCGCAGCGGCTGCCGGCAGGCTTTACCGTCCGAGCCGAAAAATCGGAGCGCCGGAGGTTAGTTGATGCCCGACGCGCGCAAGACGCTTTTCCTTAACCCACCCAGCTTCGAGGGCTACGACGGCGGCGCCGGCTCGCGCTATCAATGCCGGCGTGAAGTTCGCTCGTTCTGGTATCCCACGTGGCTGGCGCAGCCTGCCGCCATGGTGCCGGGAAGCAAGCTCATCGACGCGCCGCCCGATGACCTGACGATGGAGCAGATCGCGCCGCTCGCGCGCGAGTACGACTCGATCGTCATGCACACCAGCACGCCGTCCTTCAACAACGACGCGCGCGTGGCGGCGCGGCTGAAGGAAGAGAACCCCAATGTTTTGCTGGGCATGGTCGGCGCGCACGTCGGCGTGCTGCCCGAACAGTCATTGCGCGGCGCTCCGGCCGTGGACTGGGTGAGCGTCGGCGAGTTCGACTACACGTGCGTAGACGTCGCCTCCGGAAAACCGCTACAAGAAATCGACGGATTAGCGTACCGCGAAAACGGCTCGATCGTGCGAACGGCGGAGCGTCCGACGATCATGGACATGGACGCCTTTCCTTCGGTGCTCGACGTCTATCGGCGCGACCTCACAATCCCAAATTACTTCAACGGCTATTTGCAGCATCCGTACCTCTCGCTCTACACCGGGCGCGGCTGCAAATCAAAGTGCACGTTCTGCCTCTGGCCCCAGACCATCGGCGGACATCTGTACCGCGTGCGCAGCGTCGACAGCGTCGAGGCGGAGATGGCGCGCGCGAAGCAGCTCTTTCCCGAAGTTCGCGAATTTTTCTTCGACGACGACACGCTCACCGACAACATTCCCCGCGTCGAAGAGATCGCTCGACGCCTCGGCAAGATCGGCATAACGTGGTCGTGCAACGCCAAGCCGAACGTGCCGCGCGCGACGCTGGAGATCATGAAGGCGAACGGCCTGCGCTTGTTGCTCGTCGGGTACGAGTCGGGGAACCAACAGGTGCTCAATAACATGAAGAAGGGCACGCGGCTCGACATCATCCGTCGCTTTTCGAAAGACTGCCGCGAGCTCGGCATCAAGATCCACGGCACGTTTATTTTGGGTATGCCGGGCGAGACGCCGGAGACGATCAAGGAGACGATCAACTTCGCGTGCGAGATGGATCCGGAGACGATTCAGGTGTCGCTTGCGGCCCCGTATCCCGGCACCTATCTCTACAAGCAGGCGCAAGAGAACGGCTGGCTCGAGGCACAGAACAGCGATCTCGTGGATACGCACGGCGTTCAGCACGCCGCGCTGAACTATCCGGGCCTCAACTCGACGATGATGTTCGGGTCGGTGGACGAGTTCTACCGGCGCTTCTATTTCCGGCCGCGCAAGATGTTCTCGCTGCTCGGGGGCATGATCGGCGACCGTCAGGTGATGAAGCGGCGCCTGCGCGAAGGCGTCGAGTTCTTCCACTTCCTGCGCGAGCGCCGCCGCGAACAGAAAGCCGCGTCCGTCGCGGGCAGCGCTACTTCAGCAGCAGTATAGTCAAGCTGTAAGCCGGGAGCGTCAGCGGCACGGTCGTGCCGACGCTGCCGAGACTTTGGTGGGTCGAGCCGAGCCACCGATTCTCTTTTGACGCGTCGTATTGCGTCTTGTCGTACGTGTCGAGGGTGGCCGTGAACTTCGTGCGGCTCGAGTTGCGCAGCTCGGCCTGCACGCCGATCGGCGCGAGCGTGTTATTGAAGAGGACGAACGCGTAGCCATTGCCCTCCGCGAAGCCGAACGCGCGCACGGTGGCAGCGAGCTGCGAGGGAACGGTGGTGGTGCGAACTTGCGATCCGCCCGGAACGTCCGAGGAGAAGAGCGCCATCACGCGAGCGGTCGGAAACGGCGTGCCGGCCGAAATGTTCGGAGCGTTATTGCAGCCGGTCTGCGGGATCCCCGGCGAGAAGAGACCTTCCGTACCGAAGTTTTGCCAGCCGTAGAGCTGCTTGGAGAAGTCGCCCTGCTCGCCGCAGCCGCCATAAGCGAGCCACCACGTAGCCATCGGGGTGCCGGCGTTTGCGAGCGTTCCGAGAACCTGCCCCAAGAAGAGCCCGTTGACGATCGAGACCGATTGTTTGCCCTCTTGTCCGGCGGTGTTGTTGTATTCGCCCACGTAGATCGGCACGCTTTGCGGCACCCCGGCCGCATTCATCTGCGCGCGCAGCTGGGAGAGTTCGGTCGCCAGCTTGCCGACGTCCTGACCCAACAGCACTGAGTCGCTCTCGTGCCCATATTCGGGGTAGAAATGCAGCTCGACGAAGTCAAAAGGCTGCGCGGCCTTTAACACCGTCGTATTCCAGGCTGTATCCAGCGGGTTGTCGACCACGACGCCGACCTGCGCGTTGCCATCCGCTTTCTTCATCGCGGGATAGTAGCCCGTGCGGACGGCGTTGGAATACGTGGCCGGATCGTGAGGCTTGGAGTGCTTGTCGTATTCCCACGTGCCGTAGACTTCATTGCCGACCGTCCAGTGTGAAACATGGTAGCTGTGTTGGCGCGCATAGGTTGCCCAGGCCGCCGATTCGCTGGGATCGCCGCCGCCGCTACAGCTTTGATTGCTGCCGTAGTTCAGCGTGACCGCGACGTCGAGTTGCAACGGTCCCGCGACGCGCTGCATGTAGTTGTCGAACGTCGCGTTCGGGGCGATGTGCGAGCCCTTATGCGGGCAGAGACTGCCGCCGTTCTCCCAGTGATACACGTCCGACAGCGAGCCTCCGGGAAAGCGCACGAGCCGAATGCCAGCCGCTTGCAGCGACGGGTTGACGAACGACTGCGTGAAGTCGAAGCCCACCGTGAGGTTCGCGCCGTAGATACCCTGCACGACGGTTGGCCCGCTCGAGCGCGCGTCGAGCGTTATCGTGTGGGCCGCGGCCGCCCGGCGCGCGCTCCGCAAAACCGCCGAGCCGGCATCCGGCGAGGGCACCGCAGGCTCGTTCGAAGCGCAGCCCGCGGCCACGACGCACAATGCTGTGAAAACGAAAGCGCGGTGCTCCATCGACACTCCTCCGTTGCGCCTCAATTATAGAGCACTACGTCGCTGGCAATTCAAGGCACTATGGTTATTGAGCGAAGTCCCTTTTTGTATGGTGTTACTGCAGCAGGAGCAACGAAATGCTGTAGGCCGGCAGCGTGAGCGGTACACTGGTCCCCACGGTGCCGAGTTTCTTGTGCGACGGTCCAACCCATTGGTTCTGCTTCGATTTGTCGTACTGCGTCTTGCCGTACGTATCCAGCGCCGCGGTGAACTGCAAGCGGCTGGAGTTCTTGACGTCTACCTTCACGCTGATGGCGGAGAGCGTGTCGTTGAAGATCGCAAGCGTGTAGCCTTTGCCTTCGGCGAAGCCGTACGCGCGGGTCGATCCGTGCAGGCTCGGCGATTCCGTCGCCTTACGCACTTGGGAGCCGGCGGGAACGTCCCGCGCCAAGAGCGCCAGGACGCGCGCCGTGGGGAACGGCGTGCCGGCCGCGATTTGCGGTGCGCCGGAGCAGCCATATTCGGGCAGGCCGTCGGAGAACAGCGCCTCGCTGCCGAAGTTCTGCCACCCGTAGAGCTGGCTCGAAAAGTCGCCGTTTTGATCGCAGCTGCCGTAGGCCAGCCACCACGTGGACATCGGCACGCCGGCCTCGATCACCGTGCCGAGCATCTGGCCGAGGTACAAGCCGTTGACGATCGAGACCGACTGTTTGCCTTCCTGTCCGGCATCGTTGTTGAACTCGCCTAAATAGATCGGAACGCTCGGCGAAACGCCGGCGGCGTTCATTTGCGCGCGCAGAGCCTTCAAGTCTTTCGCGAAGTTCGAGACGGCGGTGCCGAGCAAGAACGCGTCGTTGTCGCTATTGTATTGCGGATAGTAATGCACTTCGACGAAATCGAACGGCTGCGCGTTGCGCAGCACGACGTCGTTCCACGCCATATCGCTCGGCAAGTCAACGACGACGCCGAGCCGCGCGCTCGGGTCGGCGGTTTTCACTGCGGGATAGTAGCCGGTGCGCACTGCCGTGGAGTAGGTGTGCGGGTCGTGCGGATGCTTGTGGAGATCGTACTCCCACGAGCCGTAGTCTTCGTTGCCCACGGTCCAATGCGCGCCCGTGATTCCGAGCGTTTTCGCGTGTGCCACCCATGCGCCGGCTTCATTAGGATCGCCGCCCGCGGTGCAGGCGCGGTTGCTGCCGTAGTTGAGCGTCACGGCGATGTCACTGCCCTGCGGCTTGACGAGCTTCGCGATAAAATTGTCAAAGGTAGCGTTCTGTGCGATATAGCCCTGGCTCGCGCACAGCGAGCCGCCCTTTTCCCAATGATAGGCATCGGATTCGGAGCCGCCGGGAAAACGGACCAAATGAATGCCGCTCGCGTGCAGCGATGGGTCGACGAACGATTGCGTGAAGTCGTACCACGTGACTATGGACGCGCCGTAAACGTCGGCGGCAACGCTCGGACCGCTCGACGCGGCGTCGAGCGAGATCACGGGCACGGACGCTAAGCTTTGCGGCCGTGACACGGTTTGCGGGGTCACTGCGGGCACGTTCGGCTGCGCCGCGCAGCCGGCGATCGCGGCCAGCATTGCGCCGGCGCCGAGCCAACGGTAAGTCATCGGAGTCCTCCGTACACTACGCTTGGACTTCCGAGTATAGCGCATGGAATGAGGGCCGGATTGACGAACATACGTTCGCATGATAGAGTCGGTGGCGTGAACGCCGCAATGCCGCGATGAGCTGGCTGTCGCGACTGCGCACCTCGCTCGGCAAGGCGCGCGAAGCCTTTTCCGCCGTTTCACGGCTAGGGCGTCCGGGGCGTCCCCTCACGCCGGAGTTTTGGGACGAACTCGAAGAGACGTTGATCCTCGCGGACTTCGGCGTACCGACGACCGCCAAAATCATCAACGGTTTGCAGACGGTTGCCAAGCAAGAAGCGTGGACGACGGCTGATCGCGCCGTCGCGCGCTTTCGCACGGACGTCGAGCGCTTCTTGACGTTACCAGGCGCCGAGTTACGGCTCGACGGGAAGCCGGCGGCGATGCTGATCGTCGGCGTGAACGGCAGCGGAAAGACTACGACAATCGGCAAGCTAGCAGCGCGTTTACGCGCCGACGGCAAGCGCGTGGTGCTCGTCGCGGGCGACACGTTTCGCGCCGCAGCGGCCGAGCAACTCGCCATTTGGGGGGAGCGCAGTGGGAGCTCGATCGTTCGCGGTACGGAAGGCGCCGATCCGGCTTCGGTCGTTTTCGACGGCGTCCGCGCGGCGAAGGCACGGGACGCCGACATCGTGCTCGTGGACACCGCGGGACGCTTGCAGACGAAGACCAACCTTATGGAAGAGCTCAAGAAGATTCGCCGCGTTATTGAACGCGAGCTCGGCCAACCGCCGGCCGAGACGCTGCTCGTGGTGGACGGCACCAACGGTCAGAACGCGATCTCGCAGGCCAAGCTCTTCAACGATGCCACGCAGCTGACCGGAATCGTCATCACGAAGCTGGACTCCACGGCAAAGGGCGGCGTGCTGGTCGCAATCGTCGACGAGCTCGAGGTGCCGATCAAGTTCGTCGGCCTCGGGGAAGGGCGCGACGACCTGCGGCCCTTCGTGCCGTCGGAATTTATCGAAGCCCTGTTCGAAGATGAATGCCACCCTCTTGGCACTCGACCATGAGAGCGTGATACTGCAGACCGAGAAAGGACAATCATGGCAGCAGAAGATGAACGGCACGTCGCCTTAACCAACGCGCTCGCGCAGATCGAGCGGCAGTTCGGCAAAGGCTCGATCATGCGCATGGGCGATTTCCAGGAACGCATGGCCTTCGAAATCATACCGAGCGGTTCCGTCGCTCTCGACTTGGCGCTCGGCGTGGGCGGCTTTCCACGCGGCCGCGTCGTCGAGATCTATGGGCCTGAGTCGAGCGGCAAGACGACACTCGCGCTTCACGCGATCGCCGAGGCGCAGAAGACCGGAGGCACGGCGGCGTTCATTGACGTCGAGCACGCGCTCGATCCCAACTACGCGGCGGCGCTTGGCGTCGATCTCGACAATCTGTTGGTCTCTCAGCCCGACACCGGCGAACAGGCGCTGGAAATCGCCGAGATGCTGACGCGCAGCAATGCCGTTGACGTCGTGGTGGTCGACTCAGTGGCGGCGCTCGTCACGCGAGCCGAGCTCGAAGGCGACATGGGCGACGCCCACGTCGGCTTGCAAGCGAGGTTGATGTCGCAGGCGCTGCGCAAGCTCACCGCCGCGATCTCGCGCAGCAAGACGGTGATGATCTTCATCAACCAGCTGCGCGAAAAGGTCGGCGTCATGTTCGGCAATCCGGAGACGACCTCGGGCGGCCGCGCGCTGAAGTTCTACGCATCTGTGCGCCTCGACGTGCGCAAGCTCGAGACGATCAAGGTCGGCCAAGACGTCGTCGGCACGCGTACCCGCGTGAAGGTCGTGAAGAACAAGGTCGCGCCGCCGTTCCGGCAGGCCGAGTTCGATATCACCTACGGTCACGGCATCTCGAAGATGGGCTCAATCCTCGACGTCGCGCTCGACCAGAACATCGTCGGCAAGAGCGGCTCGTGGTACACCTACGGCGAACAGCGCATCGGCCAAGGCCGCGAGAACGCGAAAGCCTTCCTCGAAGAGCACGCCGACGTCGCCACGGAAATCGAGAGCAAGATTCGCGAAGCGCTCAGCAAGACGGCATCTACGAACGGCAAAGCGGCGGTCGTCGCCGACTAGTCCGCTGCGTGACTCGGGGTATGCCACCCTCGCTAATTCTCAGGTTAATCGCTCGGGTGGCATACCCGCGCGTCACTTCGCGGTAATCGTCGGCAGCAATTAAAGAGTGGGCAAGCAATGACGGCTTACTCTTCGGCTCTGGGGTTCTTGGCGAGGCAGCGATGCACTGAGGCGCGGCTGTGGCAGCACTTGGAGCGCAGAGGCTTCGATGGCGAAGCGATCCGGGACGCGGTGGAGCGCTGCAAGCGCGACGGATTCGTCGATGATCGCCTCTACGCGCGGCTCTACGTGGAGGGCAGGCGCAAGCCGATGGGAGACAGTCGGCTCGTCGGCGAGTTGATTCGAAAAGGCATTGAAGCAGAGGCAGCGATCGAGGCGGTTGCTTCACTCGAGGAAGACGAAGCGGCGCGCTGCATCGTCGCGTTCGAAAAGCTTCGCAGTAAAGTTCCGGCGATCGAATATCCCTCGGCCGCGCGCCGGTTAGAGCGGCTCGGATTTCCCGCCTCAATGATCTATCGCATTTTACGCGACCATGCTGCCCGCTGCGGCCCGCTCGCGGTCTTGTAGGAGCGGCGTGTCTCTCTAGCGCGCCGTCGCGGGTACCCGCTTCGGCATGTCGGCGCGAACGATCGTTGTTGCGGAAGACGATGTAGCGATCCGCGAGTTGCTGACACACCATCTCGAGCGCGACGGGTTTTCAGTCATCGGTGCATCCGACGGTAACGCGGCATTGCGCCGAACGCGCGCAGGCATCGATCTCTTGGTGCTCGACGTCGGCCTGCCGGGCGTCGACGGTTTCGACGTCGCGCGAACGTTGCGCCGAGAGGAACGGACGGTGCCGATCGTCATGCTCTCCGCGCGCTGCGATGAGATCGATCGCGTTCTCGGCTTCGAGCTCGGCGCCGACGACTACGTGTGCAAGCCGTTTTCTGCGCGCGAAGTCAGCGGGCGTATCAAGGCGATCCTGCGCCGCGCGGGCCGCGCCGTGCAGACGCGAGGGCCGGTGCTGCGCTTCGGCCGGCTCGAGATCGACGAGGGCGCGCGCGAGGCGCGCGTGGACGGCAACGACGTGCGGCTGAAGCCACGCGAGTTTGCGCTGCTCCGAGAGCTCGCCGGAAACGCGGGCGTGGCGCTCTCGCGCGACTGGCTGCTGCAGCGCGTTTGGGGCTTCGATTTCAACGGCGATGAGCGAACGATCGACGTGCACGTTCATCGGCTGCGGCTGAAGATCGAGGAGCCCTGGCAGCTTCCGCCGATCGTACGGACCGTTCACGGGTTCGGTTACAAGTTCGTGCGCCCGTGAGCGTGCTTGGCGCTGCCGTGTCGCCCGAACAGCTGATGCGCACCATGGTCGCCACCGTTGGGCACGAGCTTCGCACGCCGCTCACCTCGATTCGCGGCTACCTCGAGACGCTGCTCGAGGGCGGCCTCGATGCGGCCACCGTGCGGCGCTTCTTAGAGACGGCGCGCCGCGAAGCGTTGCGATTGGGCCGGCTCGTCGACGGGATGCTCGCGTTTTCGCCGCTCGACGTCTCACGTCACGCGCCCTCGGCTTCGTGCGATGCGCCCGAACAGGTGCGAGCGACCATCGAGATGCTGGAGCCGCTTGCGGCCGAGCGCGGCGTGACCATCCATAATGAGTGCTGCGACGAGCTTTCCGTTCGGATCGACGCCGATGCCTTCGTTCACGCGCTGGCCAATCTCGTTGAGAATGCGATCAAGCATGGCGGCGCCGACGGAACGATCGAGCTGCGCTGCAGCGGTGACGAGCAATGGGTGACGACTAGCGTTGAAGATGACGGCGGCGGCATTGCTCCCTCGCAGCAAGAAACGATCTTTTCGTTCGGCGTCTCCAGCGCGCGCTCGGGAAGTTTCGGCAGCGGCATCGGGTTGGCGGTGGTGCGCGCGATCGCGGAACGAGCAGGCGGTGACGTTTGTGTCGAGCCGTCGCCGCTCGGAGGCGCACGATTCGTCCTGCGCCTGCCGGCGGGATAACGAGCGGCGCCCGTCGTAGATAACAGCCCGTGGCTACGTCACGGGCCCCCTTCGCGCATGCGAGTGAAGCCGAGCTCGCGCGCCTCTTCGACTTCTACCGAATTGTTTGGGAGTACGAACCGCGAAGCTTCCCCATCGCGTGGGACGATCGCGGAAGTCCCGTGGAGTTCTTCACGCCGGACTTTTATCTGCCCGAACACGACGTGTACGTGGAAGTAACGGTCGCGAAACCGGAGCGCAACGCCCGAAAGAACCGAAAGCTTCGGTTGATGCGCTCGCATCATCCCGGCATCAACGTCAAGCTGTTCAGGCGCCGCGACGTCGAGCGCGTCTTCTCGCGTTCGTTGAAGCGAGCATCATGATCGGGGAGCCGCTGTTTGACGCTCCGACGATCGCCGGCCGCGTCGCCGAGCTGGGGGCCCAGATCAGTCGCGATTACGCCGGCAAAAAGCCGTTGCTGATCGGCTTAATGTCCGCCGCGACGACGTTTGTGGCCGACCTGATCCGCGCGATCGGCGTGCCTTGCCAGCTCGATTTCATTGCCGTGAACCAGTTCGGCGACGGCGACGGCATCGCGCTCGAGAAGGACGCCGCGATTCCGGTGCGCGACCGCGACGTCATCCTGGTTGATGACACAGTAGACACCGGTCTGACGTTACAGTATGTCGTGAAGACCTTACAGGAGCGAGCGCCGGCCTCACTGGCCGTCTGCACGTTGCTCGACCGGCCGCACCGGAGAATCGTGGACATTGAAATTAAATACAGGGGGTTCGAAGTTCCCGACGTATTCGTGGTCGGCTATGGGCTCGACTATCGGGGACGCTACCGCGAATTGCCGGCCTTGTACGCCCATGGCACGTGGCCCGCGTAAGGTGAGACGCCATCGGCGCAAGACCGCGCTTTTCGCGTTGCTCTCCATCGTGCTGCCCGTCTTTACGCCGCTGCGAAGCCTGGCGCTCGAGCTGCGTACGATCGAACAGGCAGCCGCCGACTACCGCAGCTCGAACTCGCACCTCGAAGAGATGTTCCGGGCCGCGCTGCTCGACACGAGCCGGCTCGCGCAGTACGCCGCCGACGGGACGGCCTACATCAAGACCGGCGACATACCGGCGGAGTGGCTGCGCGACGCGAGCGCTCAGGCCCGGCCATATTTGTTCTTTGCGCGCGAAGATCCGCAAGTGCGCGCGCTTCTTCGCGCGATCATCTCGCGCATGGTCAAGTATCTGCAGATCGATCCCTACGCGAACGCCTACACCTTAGACTATCGCGTGTGGGAGCAAAAGTTCGAGCTCGATTCGCTGGCCTATCCGACGGCCTTGGCCTGGAGTTACTGGAAGACGACGGGCGACACGTCCATATTCACCGGCGACTTCTCGGCCATGCTCGACAACGTGCTCGTGACGATGCAGCGCGAACAGAATCATCCGCGCGATTCGCGCTACACGCATAAGGAGCTGACCAACGACGGCCGAGGACGGCCCGCCGGCTACACCGGAATGATCTGGACCGGCTTCCGGCCTTCCGACGATGCGTGTTACTACAACTACTTGATTCCCTCGGAGATGTTCGCCGTCGTGGCGCTCGGCGATATGTCCGAGATCGAGCTCAAGGTCTTTCACAACATCGTGAAGTCGCACGAGGCGCGCGCGCTGCGCGATGAAGTGCAACGCGGCATCCAGACGTACGGCCTCGTGATGGTTCCGAAGTACGGTTACATCTACGCCTATGAAGTCGACGGATTGGGCCACGCCATTCTTACCGACGACGCGAACATTCCGAGCCTGTTGGCCGCGCCGTACTTCGGGTACACGTTGCCCAACGATCGCTACTACGAAAACACGCGCCGCTTCTTGCTCTCGCAAGATAATCCGTCGTTCTATCAAGGCCACGTTGCGCGCGGCATCGGAAGCTATCACACGCCCGACCACTGGGTGTGGCCGCTGGCGCTGGCCGTCGAAGGGATGACCGCGACGACCGGACCCGAGAAGCAAGACGTGCTCGGCCAACTGCTCGCGAGCGATCCCGGCGACCATCTCTTGCACGAGTCGTTCAACCCCGACGATCCGCGTCAGTATACGCGCGCCAGCTTCGGCTGGCCGAACGCGCTCTTCGCGGAGTTCGTGATGACGCAGTTCGAAGGGCAACCGCAGATTCCGATGGGCGATACGAGCGACCTGGAATTCCGAACGGAATAAGACTGCTTCGCAAGTGGCGGTATGCCCCGTGACTTGGGGTATGCCACCCTCGCTAATTCTCAGGTTAATCGCTCGGGTGGCATACCCACGCGTCCCGCCGCCGATTCTGCGGCTGCAACAAGGGCCCCGGAGCCGATGAGGTCGCGGGCCGTCGCGATGTCGGGCGCAGGCGAACGATCCGTAGTCCAGGGCGCGATGCGGTCGCGCGTAACGGCGTAGGCGGCCTGCGTTCCGCGGCCGGAGCGAAGCGGGCGCCGGAAGTCGGTGGCCGCGGCGGCGCCGATGAGCTCGCATGCGAGGGCGCCTTCCACGTTGTCCAGCACGCGCGCCAGCGCGTTGGCCGACGTCATGCCCATGCTGACGTGGTCCTCTTGTCCCGCCGACGTCGGAATCGAGTCGATGCTCGAGGGCCAGCCGAGCCCCTTGTTTTCGTTGAAGAGGGC